>NZ_JBWCAM010000015.1:54381-199219 GCF_056175065.1 Pseudomonas sp. JC1203 | reverse complement strand
AAAGGCAAGTGCGCAAAAGTGGCGCTGGTGGCGTGCATGCGGGTGCTGCTGATCCGGCTTAACGCCATGCTGCGCGAGGGCACAGCATGGCGGACGTAATTAACTGGGCAAGACAGTTGCTGCTACGGGTTGTCGCGTTTTTACGCACGCAGGGGTGCGACAGTTTGAAGCGGAAACCGGTTTCAAATTGGCCGATTTGGCATATCATGGGCGCCTCTCCACCCCCTTATGAAAGATGGTCATGACCGGCCTTAAAGAACAACTAGAAACAAGCGGCATGCTGCTGATCAATGATCTGCATGCTTTTGATTTTGTCCTGGACGCGGGCGAACTGCGCATCGAATGCATGGATGGGCGCGAGCTCAAGCGCTGGCGCTTCACCGCCGAGCAACTGGCGGCGGCGCGCTTCGATGATGCGCAACAGTCCTGGGAAATCAGCAACGACACCGGCAGCTATCAACTAGTCTGCCTCAGTGGTTTCTCTGCAACGGATGAGGATGACGAACAGGAATAAGTGTTCCTGGCGTCCAACTTCTGAATATGACCGGGGTCTCTGCTTCAGGACCCGTCGAGGATAAAACTACAATGAAACGCCATCTCCTGCCCTTGCTGCTCGCCAGTGGTATTACCGTGCTCTCTTCCCACGCCATGGCCGCCAGCGGCTATGACCTGTTGGTGGGCACCTACACCAACAACACCAGCGAAGGTATCTACCGCTACCACTTCGACAGCGCCACTGGCCAGCTCAGCGCCAAGCCGCTGGCCGTGACCAAGGCCGAGAACCCGTCCTGGCTGACCATCAGCAAGGACCAGAAGCACCTGTTCGCCGTGAACGAAAACGGCCCGGACTCGGCTCACGACAAGGTCGGCAAGGTCAGCGCCTTCAAGATCGACCCCAAGACCCACGACCTCACCCTGATCAACCAGGTCGAGACCAAGGGTGAAGACCCGACGTTCTCCAGCCTGGCCAAGGGTGAGAAGCACCTGTTCGTCGCCAACTATTCGGTGCACCCGGACCCTAACGGCAGCCTGTCGGTGTTCGGCGTGGGCGCCGATGGCACCCTGAGCGAACTGGTGCAGCAGGAAAGCCACGACGCAGCCTCCAAGGTAGTCGCCGAGCGCCAGGGCAGCGACCACGTGCACTCGGTGGTGTCCAGCCCCGACGGCCGTTTCGTGTATGTGCAGGACCTGGGCGCCGACCAGGTGTTCGTCTACCACTACGACGCCGCCAACAAGGCCAAGCCGCTGACCGCCGCTTCGCCAGCCGCCGTGCAGCTGCCAGCGGGCAGCGGCCCGCGCCACCTGCTGTTCAGCGCCGATGGCAAGCACGCCTACCTGACCACCGAAATGAGCGGCCAGGTATTCGTGTTCGACGTCAAGGCTGGCAACCTGGTGCAGAAGCAGGCCGTGAACCTGGCCGCCGCTGACGCCGATGCTGCCCACAAGGCCACCGCTGCGCTGCACTTCTCGGCTGATGGCAAGTTCTTCTACGTCACCAACCGTGGCCAGGCCAGCGAGATCCTGGTGTTCGGTATCGACAAGGCCAGCGGCGAGCTGAAGGAAGTACAGCGCCGCTCGGTGGAAGGCATCGAACCGCGTGAGTTCACCATCGACCCAAGCGGCAAGTTCGTGCTGATCGCCAACCAGAAGAGTAACCAGATCGTGGTGGTCAAGCGTGACCCGGCCACCGGCAAGCTCGGCGACACCGTGCAGAAGCTCGACATCGATTCGCCATCGGATGTGAAATTCCTGCGCTGATTCACCAAAGCCCCCGTGAAAGCGGGGGTTTTGCTTTGCGGTGCCCGACGACGAGCGGCACCATCGCCCCGCCTTCCACCATCTAACCTCCCTGTTCGGCCTGCGCAGCGTGCGCATGCCTTCTGCACAATGGAGGTGACACATGGCTCTGTTTACCCTCAAAGACGGCACCCAACTGTTCTACAAGGACTGGGGCACCGGGCAACCCATCGTGTTCCACCACGGCTGGCCGTTGAGCGCCGACGACTGGGACGCGCAGATGCTGTTCTTCCTGCACCAGGGCTATCGCGTCATCGCCCACGACCGCCGCGGCCACGGCCGTTCCACCCAGACCGCCAGCGGCAACGAGATGGACACCTACGCCAGCGACGTCGCGCAACTGGTGGCGCACCTGGACCTGAAAAACGCCATTCACGTCGGCCACTCCACCGGCGGTGGCGAGGTGGCACGCTACGTGGCCCGGCATGGCGCGGGCAGGGTGGCCAAGGCCGTGCTGATCGGCGCGGTGCCGCCCATCATGGTCAAGTCGGCCAGCAACCCAGGCGGCCTGCCCATTGAAGTGTTCGACGGCTTCCGCAGCGCCCTGGCCGCCAACCGCGCGCAGTTCTACAAGGAAGTGCCGGTGCCGTTCTACGGCTACAACCGCGAAGGTGCCGACGTCTCCGAAGGGGTGAAGGACAACTGGTGGCGCCAGGGCATGATGGGCGGCACCAAGGCCCACTACGACTGCATCAAGGCCTTCTCGGAGACCGACTTTACCGAAGACCTCCAGCAGATCACCGTGCCGGTGCTGGTGCTGCATGGCGACGACGACCAGATAGTGCCCATCGCCGACTCGGCCGAGCTGTCGATCAAACTGCTGAGCCGTGGTGCGTTGAAGGTCTACAAGGGCTATCCGCATGGCATGTGCACCACCCATGCCGATGTGATCAACCAGGACCTGCTGGCATTTTTCAAGGCCTGACGTAACCTGCGCTGGCCCCGCCAACATCAGCGAATACGGGGCCCGGCGCAGCATGGCCGCCAGCTTGATAGGGCAAGCAGCTGTTTTTAAAGAAAAAATTTCACACCAGGGCTTCACAGATCGATATTTTGCTGGTAAATTGCGCGCCATACCCAACGAGCACTAAGCAACATGCTCGTCGCAACACCTACAGGGGCGTCGCCAAGCGGTAAGGCAGCAGGTTTTGATCCTGCCATGCGTTGGTTCGAATCCAGCCGCCCCTGCCATTTTTCTTCCAGTATTTGAATTCTTTTTCTCCCAAGTGCATGAGCATTGTGGGGGATTTGTCGTGCCTGGAATTCTTTGTCGATGAGTGTCCATGCTTGGCCGCCCCCGTAGCAGCTGCCGCAGGCGGCGTCCGGGTTCACCGCGGCGTGCCTGAAAAAGCGCGGCGCCTTGGACGCGGCCTGCGGCCGCTGCTACGGTGAGGCCGCCCGATATCAATCCCAATGATATCCGCTACCACCCCAATGAATTTCTACCCGCGGCACCCCAGGCGTAAGTTTGACCCATGGCCTCACCGGCCCCAGCCAAACCACCCTATTCGAGGTACGCCGCCATGAACTTCAATCTCTTCTCCGTGATCGCCGCTTCCGCTGTTTCCGCCACCGTGGCGCTGCCAGCCCACGCCAGCGTGCAGGTGACCGAACGCAAGGCTGCGGTCAGCAGCTACACCCAGCAGTACCTGCAGAAAAGCGCCAACTTCTATGCCGCCCTGGACCACAAGATCCAGCACTGAGCACGCCTGAGCAAACCCGCCCGGCCAGCGGCGGGTTGCTAGCCAACAGCTACAATCAAGAAAACCGATAACCTTCATTGATGTTTGTCACTGGTTTTCGGCCCGGCAATACCTGATCCTGTCAGCCTGAGTTCTTTGCCACGGAGCCTTCATCATGGCCAGTGCCATTCTGTCTTCTGCCCGTCACGGTGCCTACCTTGCCATCGGCCTGTATGCAGCGGTGATGCTGGCGGCCACCATTGCCACGCAGTTTGTCGTCGGCGGCTGATGCTCACCGGGCCATGATGGCCTTGAACAACGCAGACTCGATGATGCCCTCGACCCACGCGCGTACGCGCGGGTAGGGCGCCTGCCCGAACCAGTCCGGGTCCACGCCGCGGAATTGGCGGATGAAGGGCGCGATGGCGATGTCAGCCAGACTCAAGCGCTCACCTGCCAGCCACTGGCTTTCCAGCAAGCGTGCTTCCAGCACCTGCAGGAACGCGCAGCCCTGTTCCCGGTAAAACACCATGGGGTGTTCGGGGTAGCGGTCGGCGTACTTGTAGCGGTTCAGCGCCTGTTTGAATGGGCCGTCGTTGCAGGCGATCAGGTCATCGCCATCGCTTTCAAGCCAGCCATCCGGGTCGTTGTGTGCCAGGGCCCAGCGCATGATATCCAGGCTCTCGTCGATCACCCGGTCCGCCAGCACCAGCACCGGCACCGTGCCCTTGGGCGACGCCGCCAGCATGTCCGCCGGCTTGGCCTTCAGGCTCACCTCGCGAATTTCCACCGGCACGCCGCTGTAGCGCAGGGCCATGCGCGCCCGCATGGCGTAAGGGCAGCGGCGGAACGAATACAAAATCATCCCGTCACCTCGACGCTGCTGAGGCCGTTGCCCTGGCGCTTGACCTGGATCTGCACCGGGATGCGTTCATGCATTTCCTGCACATGGGAGATCACCGCCACCTTGCGGCCCTGGGCCTGCAGCCCGTCGAGGGCGTCCATGGCCAGTTGCAGGGACTCGGGGTCGAGGCTGCCGAAGCCTTCGTCGATGAACAGCGACTCGATGCGCAAGGTGCTGGAGGCCATCGACGCCAGGCCCAGGGCCAGCGCCAGGGATACCAGGAAGGTCTCGCCCCCCGACAGCGAATGCACCGAGCGCAGTTCGTCGCCCATTTCCGTGTCCAGCACCAGCAGGCCGAGCATGCTGCCGCCGCGCTTGAGGCGGTAGCGGCGCACCAGCTGGCGCAGTTGGGCGTTGGCGTGATGCACCAGCAGGTCGAGGTTGTAGGCCTGGGCCAGCTTGCGGAATTTTTCCCCTTCGGCCGAGCCGATCAGCGCGGCCAGCCGGCCCCAGCGCTGGAACTCGGCGTAGGCCTGCTCAATGCGCGCCTGCAGTTCGCCGTGGGCAGTCAGGCGGCGCTGGTCCTCGACCTGGCGGGCGCGCAGCTCGGCGCAGGTTTCCTCGCAGGCGGCGCACTGTTGTTGCGCGCTGACCAGGCTGGCGTCCAGCTCATCGAAGGCGGCAGCACCGTTGGCCTGGGCCTGGGCCTGGTGCGCTTGCAGCTGGCGCTCGCGTTCCTGCAGGCGCACCCGCGCTTCTTCCATGGCCTTGTCGGCCTGGTTCAAGCGCTGGCGCAGCTGGCTGACCTGCTGTTCATCCATGGCCAGCAGCGCGGCCAGGCCGTGGTCGTCCAGCTGCGGATGCTGCTGGCGCCAGGCGTCGAGGGTGGTTTTCAACGCTGCCAGGGCGGCGTCGAGCTGCTGTTGGCGCTGCTGGTCGGCCTTCAGTTCGCTGGCCAGTTGCACGGCCTGGTTATTGGCGTCCTGCAGGTGGGTGGCGGCAGTGCTGTCCGTGGCGCGGGCCTGATGCACGGCCTGTTCCAGCACGGTTTGCCAGGCGGTGGCGTTGCCATGCTGGCCGAGCAGCGCAAGCAGGCGTTCGCTGATGCCCTGGCGTTGCCGGGTGAATTGCGCAAGACCTTCGGCCTGTGCCTGGGCTGCCTGTTCGCGGCCCTGTTGCAGCAGGCGTTCGTGTTCCAGGCGCTGGCGGCGCTCGTCGTGCTCCTGCTGTTCCTCGCGCTGCTGTTCGAGTTGCTGCAGGCGCTGGCTGACGCTGTTGTCCAGGGCCATGAAGGTGGCGGCAGGGGTGTGCAGCAGGCCGTCGAGGTCGCTGGCCGGCAGCACGCTGGCGAACGCTTGCAGTTCTTCTTCCAGGCGCTGCTGGTCGTTGTGCAGGTGCTGGCTTTGCTCGGCCAGCTGGCGGCTGGCGTCCTGGCTGGCCTGCTGCGCTTGCTGCAGTTGCTGTTGTTGGGCACCAGCCTGTTGCTGCAGGTTGAGCAGCGCGGTTTGCTGTTGCTCTTCGGCCTGGATGCGCTGGTGGGCCGCCTGCTGCTGTTGTTCCAGCCACGGGCCTGGCTGCTCGGCTTCGCTCAGCGCTGCGTACAGCGGATGAGCTTCCAGCAGCGGTTGCACGGTGCCCAGCTGGCTTTGCAGCTGTTCCTCCTGCTGCTTGAACTGCGCCTGCTGGTCGCGCAGGGCGATGACTTCGACGCGCAGCTCGGCCAGGCGCGCGGCCAGTTTTTCCACCACCAGGCGGGCGTTGCGCTCTTCGCTGTCATCGTGCCCCGCCAGCGCCTGCAACAGCGCTTCGGGCTGATGCCAGGGGTGCTCGGCGCTGCCGCACACCGGGCAGGGTTGATTGGCTTGCAGCTGCGCGCGCAACTCTTCGATGCTGGCGCTGCGGGCCAGGCGCTGGCGGTTGAGCAGGGCGACAGTGACGTCCAGTTGCTGCACGGCGGCCTCGTGTTCGCCCTTGAGTTGCAGGCCTTCGCGGGTGCGCGCCTCGCGCTGCTCGGTGGCAACGCGGGCCTGTTCGCCCAGGCTGTGTTGGCGTTCCTGCAGCTCCTGCTGACGCTGCCAGTGCCGGTGCAGGTCCTCGACGCTGCGCAGCTGTTGGCGGCTGTCGTGCAGGTGGACGGTGAGGGCGCTGACGCGGTCGGCCAGTTCGTGGGGGGCGCAGCCAGCCTGCTGGTACAGCGCGTCCAACGCCTGTTGCCGCGTGGCCAGTTGTGCCTGGCTGGCGCTGGCACGCTGTTCCAGCGCCGGCAATTCCTCGCGGCCCTTGAGCAGGCGTGCGCTGAGGGTCAGCGCCTGTTGCAGGCGCGGGCGCCATACTGGCCAGGCGTCGGCCAGCGGGGCCAGGCCAGTGCTTTGGGCCAACTGCTCGGTCATTTGGGCAAGGCGGGTAGTGCTGGCCTGCTGGCCTTGTTCCAGCCGCTGAATGGCCGCCTGCCCTTGGTCGCGGGCGTTTTCGGCCGCCTGCGCGGCCTGCTGCAAGGGCGCAGCCTGTTCATCCAGGCGCGCCAGGTGGCTTTGTTCGTCGAAGGCCTGGCGCAAGGCAGGCGCGGCGTCGGCCTGGGCGGCCAGGGCGGCGGTGAGTGCCGCCTGGGCCTGTTCGCGGCCCTGCTGCAGTTGCGCCTGGCGCGCGTGCAGTTGCTCGGTGGCCTGCTGGTGGCCGGCAATGCGCGTCGCCAGCGGCTGCAGTTCGCCCGTCAGTTCTGCCTGACGGCTGAACAGGTGGCGCTGGGGCGCCAGGGTGTCCAGGCGCGCCAGGGTGTCGCGGCTGTCGGCCAAGGCTTGCGCCTGTTGCTCGGCCTGTTGCAGTTGCTCGCTGGCGGCGTGTTGTTCGCCGTGCAGGCGCTGGCCTTCCAGGTGCCATTGGCGCTGCTGTTCCAGCTGTTTCAGGCGCGCCTGTTCGGTGCGCAGCAGGCCCAGGGCGGTGGTGTATTCCAGGTCCAGGGCTTCGCGGGCCTCGGCGGCCAGCGGCGCGATGCCGCCCGCCTGGTCCTGCAGCTGTTTGTGGGCGTCGCGGGCGTCGCGGCTTTTCTCGAAGGCGCGCTTGCCCAGGCGCGTGTACAGCGCCGTGTCGGTGAGCTTTTCCAGCAGCTCGCTGCGCTCGTTGTCGTCGGCTTTCAGGAAGGCGCTGAACTCGCTCTGGGCCAGCAGCACGGCGCGGGTGAACTGTTCGAAATTCAGGCCCAGGCAGCCTTCCAGCAAGCTCTTGTATTCGCCTTTCTGGCTGGCCAGCAGTTGGTCGTTGTCCAGGTCGCGCAGGCTCTGGCGGCTGGCCTGCAGCTTGCCGCCGGCCTTGTCGCGCGCGCGGTTGGCTTCCCAGCGGGCGCGGTAGCGGCGGCCGTCGATGCCGACGAAATCCACCTCGGCAAAGCCTGCGCCGGTGCCGCGGCGCAGCAGGGTGCGCGGGTCGCCGGTGTTGATCTCGCCGTCGGCGTCCGGCACCTTGGCGTCGCGGCCGGTCTTGCCCAGCCGCGGCACGGCGCCGAACAGTGCCAGGCACAGGGCGTCCAGCAGGGTACTCTTGCCGGCGCCGGTGGGCCCGGTGATGGCGAACAGGCCGGCGCTGGCCAAGGGCTCGGCGGTGAAGTCCAGTTCGAATGGGCCAGCCAGCGATGCCAGGTTCTTCAGGCGAATGGCGAGGATCTTCATGGCTGTTCTCCCGCCAGTTGCACTTCCTGCAGCAGCAGGGCGAAGTCATCCAGGGTGGCGCTGTCCACCTCGCTGCCGTAGTTGTCCAGCCAGGCGCGGCTGAACAGCTCCTGGGGGCTGAGCTGGTCCAGCTCGATCAATGGCGCGTCGCCGTCATCGGCGCCACGGCTGCCGGCGTATTCGGCGCCGATGCGCACCAGGCGCACGGCCTTGTTCTGCAGCGCAGTCTCGATCTGCTGGCGCAGGTCGGGCTGCGGTTCGTCGAGTACCACCCGCACCTCCAGCCAGGGCTGGTGGGTAAGGTCGGCCAGCAGGTCCACCTCGTTCAGGTCAGCCAGCTTCGCCAGCACGTCAGCAATGGGCGCCGGGCCGATACGCAGCAGGTCCACGGCGCGGGGGATGAGCAGCGGTTCAACGCTGAGCAGCTGTTCGCCCTCACAGCGGATTTCTAGAATCTGGTGTGGGTAGTCGATCTCGGAAAACGACAGCGGGATCGGCGAGCCGCTGTAGCGGATGCGCGTTTCGCCGTTGACCTGCTGCGGCTTGTGCAAATGCCCAAGGGCCACGTAAGTGATGCTCTCGCCGAACAGGCTGGCGGGCAGGGCCTCGGCGCTGCCGATGATCAGGCTGCGCTCCGAGTCCACCGACACCGAACCGCCGGCCATGTGCGCGTGGCTGACCGCGATCAGCGCCTGGCCTGGCTGGCGCTTGGCTTCGGCGGCGGCGATCAGGCGTTCGTGCACGTGGGCGATGCCCTTCAGGTAGTCGTCGCCCAGGGTAGCGCCGGTGACTTCGGCCGGGCGCAGGAAGGGCAGCGCCAGGCACCAGCCGGCAACCTCGCCGTTGGCGCCGGGCAGCGGGATCAGCAGGCGCTCGCTGTCCAGTTGGCCGTCGTCCAGCCACACCACGCGGCCCAGGGCATGGGTGCGCAGCCGGCGCATCAGTGGCGCCGGCAGCTCGATGCGCGAGCCGGAGTCGTGGTTGCCGGCAATCATCACGATGGTCAGCGCCGGCTGTTGCTCATGGGCGTTGACGATGAAGTCGTACAGGCGCTCCTGGGCTTTCACCGGTGGGTTGACGGTGTCGAAGATATCGCCGGCAATCAGCAGCACGTCCGGCCGGCGCTCGCCCAGGCGGGCCAGCAGCCAGTCGAGGAAACAGGCGTGTTCGAAGTCGCGGTCCTGGCCATGCAGGCTCTGGCCCAGGTGCCAGTCGGAGGTGTGAAACAGGTGCATCGCAAATTCCTTGGCAGGCCCTGCCCGTGGGGCAGGGGCTGGCTATTTGGGGTAGAGCGGCGGCAGCGCGCCGTTGTCGCCGACCGGCGCCTGCACGGCTTCGCTGGCCGGAATGGTGCCGATGGCGCGCCACAGCTCCTGGCCTTGCCAGTGCTGGCCGCTTTCGCTGTACAGCGCGCCGTTCAGGCCATCCAGTGCGTCGGACAGCGGCACGAAGCGCGCGGCCATGTCGGCCAGGGTCTCGGGCTGCTGCCGCGCCCAGGCGTCCAGCGCCTGGCGGGTAGCCTGCGGGTCGTTGGCCAGGCAGGCGCGCTTGAGGTCATCGAGCAGCGTGCGTGGGCTGGGGCCGGTCTGCGCGGCGCGCGCCACGGCAGGTTGCGAGCGGGCGCGCCACCACAGCACGAAGCCGGCCAGGGTGGTCAGCGCCAGCACCAGAGTGCTCAGTTGCCATGGCCACAGCAGCGGCGCGGTGCCGGTGCTCGCGGCCGGGGTGTCGACGGTCAGGGTCGGGTTCTGCGCCACCTGCAGGGTGCGGGCGGGCAGGCTGGTGTGGTCCAGGTGGTCTTCCTGGGTGTTCCACCAGGTCAGGTCGATGGCCGGGACCTCGATGGCACCGTCGCGCGCCGGCACCAGCGCCTCGCGCTCGTCACGGCTGCCCTCCAGGCCGCGTTCGTTCACCTGGTTGTTCAGCTGCGGCTGGTCGGGGTAGCGGCGCAGGGCGATGTTGTCGGTGCCCGGCAGCGGTGGCAGTTGCGCGGCAGACAGGCCCTCGGCTTTCAGGCTGAGGGTGCGGGTCATCGAGTCGCCCACCTGCAGGTGGTCGGGCTCGGGGTTCCAGCTTTCGCTCAGGGTCAGGCTGCGCGCCGGTAGCCAGGGGGCGTCGGTGGGGTAACTGGCCGGCTTGGGCTTGACCGTCAGGTCCAGCTGCGCCGAGGTCACGTGGACCATTTTGCCAGGGTGCGGGTTGCTGCTGTCCTGGCCGGCCGGTGCCGGTTCGACTTCGGTGGCGCTGAACGTCAGCGCCGGAATCTGCAGGCTGCCGCTGTGCTGCGGGTAAATGGCGTAGCGGCTTTCGATGACGCCATGGCGAATGCCGTTGATGAGCTTTTCGTAGGTGCGGGTATCGCCCACCGGTTCGATGCGCGCGTCGGCCACCTGCAGCGGCGTCAGGTTGCTGTCGTCGTACAGCGCCACCGAGTGGTAGACGCGCACGGTCAGCACGGCCTGGGCCTGCACATAGACGCTGTTGGTGTCCAGGCTGGCCTCGATCGACACCGGCGCCTCGGTATTGGCGTCCGGCGCCTGGCTGGCCAGCACCTGCACGCTGATGGCGTCGCTGTGCAGGTCGCCCACTTGCAGCGACGGAATGTTCAAGGTGCCGGCGCGGCGCGGCGCCAGGGTAATCAGCCAGCGGGTGGTGGCCTCGCTGTCGCCGCCCAGGGTGCGCAGTTGGTTGACCTGGCGGGTGTCACGCACCTCGAAGGCTGCGTCCAGGGCAGTCAGGTCGGGCTTGCCGAACTGGGTGACGTCACTGGTTTCCAGGGTCAGCACCAGGGTCTCGCCCACGGCCAGGCGTGCGCGGTCGACGCTGGCGGTGAGCGCGGCGGCGTGGGCCTGGCTGGCCAGCACGGCGAGCAACAGGGTGAGGGGCAGGACGCTTGCGCGACTCATCGGGTCTTTTCCTGATGTTGTTGCTGTTCATACCAGAATTTGCGCCGCAGCAGTTCCGACGGGTTGTCGGGAATTTGCCGCAGCCATTGCTCCAGGGCCTGGCGCTGCTCGTCGTTGAGGTCGCCGTCGGCCGGTGGCGGCGGGGCGAATATCGGCGTCTGCGCATCGGGCGTCTGGGTGGTGGCAGCCGTGCTGTCGGTGTCGCCCTGGGCGGTGTTGTTGCCGGCCTTGGCCTGGTCCTGGGGTTGATCGTGTTCGGTGTTGGGCGCTTGCTGGGCGTTTTGCGCCTGCTGCGCGGCGGCATCGGATTGGGCGTTCTGCGCAGGCGCGGTGCTGGCCTGGGTGTTGGCGGCATCGCGGGCGGCCTGTGCGGCGGCGTCAGCGGCGGCCTGGGCCTTGCGTTGCTGTTCGTGCAGCAATTGTTCTACCAGCGCCTTGTTGCGCAGCGCCGGGGCCAGGTCGGCCTGGCGTTCCAGCGCCTGGTCGTAGGCGTCCAGCGCCGCTTCCAGCTCGCCGCCCCTGGCCAGCGCGTTGCCGCGGTTATAGTGGTCCTGGGCCTCGTTACCCTGGGCAAAGCGCTGGGCTGCGGCTGCGTAGTCGCCGGCACGGTACAGGGCGATACCCTGCCATTGCGGGTCTTCGAAATGCTGCGCGGCCTCGGCCGGGCGCTGTTGTTGCAGCAAGCGCTGGCCTTGCTGGTCGGGGCGCAGCCACAGGTCGTCCCAGCTGGCGGCGAAGCTGTGCTGCGGCAGGCACAGCAGCAGCGGCAGGCAGAACAGCCAGCCGCGGCGCCCGGCGCAGGCGGCCAGCAGCAACAGCGGTAGCAGCAGCCAGTAACCCTGGTCGGCCCAGCTGTCCAGTTGCACAGTCTGGCCAGTGCTGCGCAGGCTCAGCGGGCCGTCGAGCAGGCCCAGTTCGCCGAGGTCGTCGTCTTCCAGATGAGCCTGGCGGTACAGGCCACCGACTTCGCCGGCGAAGGTCTTCAAACCGATATTGTCCAGGCGCGGCAACAGGATGGCGCCCTGGGCATCCTTGAGGTATTCGCCCTGTTCGTCGCGCACCGGCGCGCCGTCGCGGGTGCCAATGCCCAGGATCAGCAGGCGCGGGGCGTCGCGGCCCAGGCGCTGGACGATGCCGTCGCGCTCGGCGTCGCTGAGCGATGAGCCGATCAACAGCAGGCGGCCCTGGCCCAGGCCGGCCTGATGCAGCAGAGTCAGGGCCTTCTCCACGGCCAGGTCGGCGCGGTGGCCGCTTTGCGGCATGATCGCAGGCTTTACCGCGTCCAGCAGGTTGCGGCTGGTGGCCAGGTCATCGGACAGCGGCACCAGCACGTGGGCGGAGCCGGCATAGACGACGATTGCGGTCTGCGCGTCGCGGCGCGCCTGCAGCAGGTCGAGCAGCTTGCGCCGCGCCTGTTCCAGGCGGCTGGGGGCGACGTCGGTGGCAAGCATGTCCGGGGTCAGTTCCAGCATGACCACCAGCGGGTCCGCCGGCTTCTGGCTGGTCTGCTCCACCCGCTGCCAACTGGGGCCCAGCAGCGCCAAAGCGGCCAGTAGCCAGGCCAGGCCGAGGGCTATCCATGGGGTCTTGCTGCCGCGCCCGTGGGCTCCGCTCAGCAGAATGGCGTGGAATGCTGGCGGCAGCAGTACCTGCCAGCGCCCGGCGCGTTTTTCCCGGTGCCAGACTTTCCACAGCAGCCAAGCCAGTACGGGCAGCAGCAGTAGCCAGGCGGGGCGGAACCAGTGGGGCCACAGGCTGATCATCGGCGCCTCCGCAGGCGCAGCCGCTTGAGCCGTTCGCGCCAGTCGCTGCTGGCCGGCAGGAAGTGGCGGCGCGCCAACAGGCGCTGCCAGCGGGCGTCCGGCCATTGCTCGCGCACCACCAACAGCAGGCTCATCAGCAGCGCGGCCGCCAGCGGCCAGCTGTACAGCGCCTGGGTAGGGCGGGCCTGGGTGGGCTGCTGGGTCACCGGCTCCAGGCGGTCGAGGCTGGCGCCGATGGTTTTCAGCTGCTCGCCGTCCCTGGCGCGGAAATACTGGCCGCCGGTGAGGCGGGCAATTTCGGTGAGGCTGGCTTCGTCCAGGTCCATGCTCGCGTTGATGCCCAGCATGCCCAGGGCGCCGTCTTCGGACGGGTCGGCGCCGATGCCGATGGTGTAGATTTTCACGTGTTCCTCGGCCGCCAGTTTCGCTGCGGTCAGGGGGTGGATCTCGCCGCCGTTGTTGGCGCCGTCGGTGACCAGGATCAGCACCCGGCTCTGCGCCGGGCGCATGCGCAGGCGCTTCACCGCCAGGCCGATGGCGTCGCCAATGGCGGTGTTCTTGCCGGCGATGCCGATGCGTGCCTCGTCCAGCCAGGTGCGTACGGTGTGGCGGTCGAAGGTCAGCGGCGCCTGCAGGTAGGCCTGGCTGCCGAACAGGATCAGGCCCACGCGGTCGCCCTTGCGGTTTTCCAGGAAGTTGCCGAGCAGGCGCTTGACCAGGGTCAGGCGGCTGACGTCGTCACCCTCCCAGTGCATGTCGGGGTAGTCCATGGAGCCGGAAACGTCCACCGCCACCAGCAGGTCGCGGCCGCTGGCGGCGATGGGCAGCGGCTGGCCCAGCCACTGCGGGCGGGCGGCGGCGCCCAGCAGCAACAGCCACAACAGCACGAAGGGCGCCTGCTGGCGCCAGGTGGGCAGGCTCATGCGGGCGCGGCGCTTGGCCAGGCCTTCCAGCTCGTCGAGGAAGCTGACTTTCAGCGCCGGCTCACCGCTGTCGGCCACCGGCAGCAGGGCGCGCAGCACCCAGGGCAGCGGCGCCAGCAGGAAAATCCATGGCCAGGCGAACTCAAACATGTTTGCGGATCCAGGTCTCGACCGACTGGTTCAGGCCCTTGATGGCCTTGTCGTCGAGTTTGCATTCGGGCTTGTAGGCGCCTTCCACCAGCACCATCCAGCGCGTCAGGCCGGCGGCCGGGCAGCGGTTGTCGAGGAACGCCAGCCACTGCCGGCCGTTGAGGGTATGGCTGTGGGCGTTGGGGTAGTGGTTGCGGCACAGGCGCTTGAGCAGCGCGTTGATCTGCTGCAGCCATGCGCCGGCCGGCGCGCCGTCGTAGGGCTTGGGCAGGCGTGCCAGTTCGTCCAGGGCGTTCTGGCGCACCGGGTCCAGCGGCTGTTCCACCGGGGCGGCAGCCTTGCGTTTGGGCAGCAAGCGGCGCAGGCGCCACAGGCCCCAGCCCAGCAGGGGCAGCAAGGCCAGCAGCAGCCACCAGCCCGGGGCCGGTGGCCACAGGCCGGCGGGCGGCGGGGTAATCAGCGGTTGCAGGTCGTCCAGGCTGCTCATTGGCTTTTACCCGGTTTGTGCGGGTTCAGGTATTCGCGCAGCTGTTCGATCATCTCGCTCTGGGTGCTCAGGGGCATCATCAGTATTCGCAGCTTCTGCGCCAGGCGCTCCCAACGGGCGATGCGTGCCTCGCCCTGGGCGCGGTAGGCCTGGCGCAGCTCGGGGTTCAGGGTGTCGAGCTCCAGCTGCGCGCCACGCTGGGCGAAGCGCAGCAGGCCGGCGGCGGGCAGGGCGTGGTCCAGCGGGTCGGACAGCGGCAGCAACAGCAGGTCGCAGTGGCGCGACAGCAGGCTGAGCTGTTGTTCGGCGGCGCTGCTCAGCGCGCGCTCGTCGCAGATGATGAACGCCAGGCTGCCGGGGCGCAGCACCTCGCGGGCGCGGCGCAGGGCCATGCTCAAGGCTTCGTCGTCGTGGCGGCTGTCGGTGTGCAGCGACTGGTTGACCCGCACCAGGCGGTTCAGCAGCTGCAGCAGGCTCTGCTTGCTGCGCCGCGGCTTGACCTCGTAATACTCGCCATCGCCGTACACCAGGCCGCCAATGCGGTCGTTGTGGCCCAGCGCGGCCCAGCCGATCAGGGCGGCGGCCTGGGCGGCCAGCACCGACTTGAACATCAGCCCCGAGCCGAAGAACAGCCGCTGGCTTTGCTCGACGAGGATGTAGATGGGCCGTTCGCGCTCTTCGTGGAACAGCTTGGTGTGCGGCTCCTGGGTGCGCGCGGTCACCCGCCAGTCAATGCTGCGCACGTCGTCGCCGGCCTGGTACACGCGCACCTGGTCGAAGTCCACGCCGCGGCCGCGCAGCTTGGAATGGTGCAGGCCGATCAGCGGGCTGCGCTGGCCGGGGGTGGAGAACAGCTGCACCTCGCGCACGCGGTGGCGCATTTCTATCAGCTCGGCGAGGCTGATGCGGGTGCCGGGTGCGGTAGGCGCGGGGACGGACATGTCGATCAAGCGACGGCGACGACGTCGAGGATGCGCTGTATCACCCGGTCCTGGTCGATGCCGGCGGCTTCCGCCTCGAACGACAGGATGATGCGGTGGCGCAGCACGTCGAACAGCACCGCCTGGATATCCTCGGGGCTGACAAAGTCACGCCCTGCCAACCAGGCGTGGGCGCGCGCGCAGCGGTCCAGGGCAATGGAGCCACGCGGGCTGGCACCGTAGGCGATCCATTCGGCCATTTCCGGGTCGAATTTGCTCGGGGTGCGGGTGGCCATCACCAGTTGCACCAGGTATTCCTCCACGGCGTCGGCCATGTACAACCCGAGGATTTCCTTGCGCGCGGCAAAAATGGCCTGCTGGCTGACCCGCCGTTCTGGCTTGGTCTCGCCGTTCAGGGCCTCGCCGCGTGCCTGCTGGAGAATGCGGCGTTCGACGGCGGCGTCAGGAAAGCCGATTTTCACGTGCATCAGGAAACGGTCGAGCTGGGCTTCGGGCAGCGGGTAGGTGCCTTCCTGCTCGATGGGGTTCTGCGTGGCCATCACCAGGAACAGCGGCGACAGCTCGTAGGTGCTGCGCCCCACGCTGACCTGGCGCTCGGCCATGGCCTCCAGCAGCGCCGACTGCACCTTGGCCGGGGCACGATTGATTTCGTCGGCCAGCACCAGGTTGTGGAAGATCGGCCCCTGCTGGAACACGAAGCTGCCGGTTTCCGGGCGGTAGATCTCTGTGCCGGTGATGTCGGCGGGCAACAGGTCGGGGGTGAACTGGATGCGGTGGAACTGCGCCTCGATGCCTTCCGCCAGTTCCTTGATGGCCTTGGTCTTGGCCAGCCCAGGCGCGCCTTCGACCAGCATGTGGCCGTCAGCCAGCAGCACGATCAGCAGGCGGTCGATCAGTTTTTCCTGGCCGAGGATCTGGGTGGAGAGAAAGGTTCGCAGCGCGATCAGCGCTTCACGATGTTCCATCGATGAAGGTTCCTGGAGAAGGTGACCGGTGCGTCAAGATAACGCCCGGGCCGGGGGCATTACTTTAATCTATCCGGGCCTTGCAGGACTAACGCTGGCGGTAAAATCTTTGTGGGCCCGGACGCGGCCTGCGGCCGCTGCTACAGGTCAGCGCGCGCAGGGCCGGGCTAGTGCCGCTCGCGTTCGTAATTGTCCAGGGTATCGCTGGCAATCAGCCGGCCCAGCTCGATCAGCTCCGGCGCCTTGTAGAATTCGAAGAACCGGCACACCCGCTTGGGCACGTTGATGAGGATGTCCGGCGGGTAGCCGGCAATCTTGTACTGTGCCAGCGAGGTTTGCATCACTTCGAAACTCTGGTTGATCAGGTCCAGCAGCGACGCCGGGCCCACGTTATCGACGATGATCGACCCCGTGGCAGAGCTGGGCGCGCCATCCTTTTCGGGCGCGGCGGCCGGCTGCTGGGCGTTGGGCGACGCCGCGTCGGCGAGCCACGGGTTGGGCAGAATCGCGGCGGCGGGCTTCAGGGTTTCCTGCTCCAGTTGCAGCAAGGCCTCGGCCTGCTTGCGCCGGAACGGCAGGTGCGAGCCCAGGGAGCTGAGCAGCGCGTTGAAACGCTGCTTGAACGCCGCCGGCCGTTCGATCACCGGCAGCTGGTATTGCCTCTGGTTGGTGGAGTTCAAGTTCACCGCAATGATCAGGTCGCAGTGGCTGGACACCACCGGCACGATGGGCAGCGGGTTGAGGATGCCGCCGTCCACCAGCATGCGGTTGCCCTGGATGACCGGCGTGAACAGGCTGGGGATCGCCGCCGAGGCGCGCATGGCCTGGTGCAGGCAGCCTTCCTGGAACCAGATTTCCTGCTGGTTGGTGAGGTCGGTGGCCACCGCCGTGTAGGGAATGCGCAGATCCTCGATGTTCAGTTCGCCGACAATCTTGCGAATCTGCCCGAACACCTTCTCGCCGCGAATGGCCCCCAGGCGGAAGCTCACGTCCACCAGGCGCAACACGTCGAGGTAGTCCAGGCTCTCGATCCAGTTGCGGTATTCGTCCAGCTTGCCGGCGGCGTAGATGCCGCCCACCACTGCGCCCATGGAACAGCCGGCCACACAGCCGATTTCGTAGCCCCGGCGCTCGATTTCCTCGATCACGCCAATGTGCGCATACCCCCGGGCGCCGCCCGAGCCCAGTACCAGTGCGACGCGCTTCTTCATGCTGGAGCCCCCCGGAGCGTGGCGTTGCTTGGTGGCTTCACAATGCGCCATTGGGTGGGGGCGGGACAAGGGTGGGGCGGGGGAGTTTTGGTTTTTTGTTGGGCGCCATGTAGGGCAATTCGCTTTCCGCAGAAGGGAATATCCGGGAAATGGACCGGGTTATTCTGGTGAAAAGGTTTCAGACCAATGAATGCGGGGCGTTCTGGCCTGCATGGGTAGCCGAACCATGAAATGTAGGGGTTGTATGGCGTGATTGCCGTCTCTAATCTTCTCTGCGCCGCAACGCATTGCGGCCGGGTTTGACGGCCTGTTTATCCTTCTGAAGAAAAGCAGTAACACCTGTTGCTTGCCAGCGAATCCGTTCGCCTGGGCAAACCACAATGGTTGCTGTGCGCGAGGCACGTTTACGTGCGCCGGGTATTCTTCAGGAGCCGGTCCGTCACCCTGCGTACAGCTCCATTTCTACATGGAGATTTAAATGAACAACCACGACACCCCATGCACCGAACACGTCCCCTTCGGCAAATCCGAACAGGACGGCCACTATCTGTTCGCCATCCAGGCGGGTATCCCCTTGCTCGAAGCGCTGGAGCAAGCGGCCTTGGCCATGCAATGCGCCACGGCCATCAATGAAGAGTTGGCCTTGGGCGAATTCCACGATGACCGTCGCCTGCGTTGGGCGGCTGTGCGCCTGGGGGAGTGGAGCGCAGCGCTGGTGGATGCATCCATTCAAGGCCTGCTCGCACACCGCTCCGGCGCCGAGCACTAAGCTGGCGTAGCCGCTGCCGGCAGGCTGCGCTGGCCTTCATGTGCGCTGGAGATCTTCAGCGGGGCATAGGGCCAGCGCAGCCTTCGGCAGCGGCTACGGTGCGAACCTTTCAGGCCATGGCGCGTTGCAACGAATGTGGGAGCGGGCTCTGCCCGCGAAGCGCCGCGCGGGCGGCGCTCGATCTCAAGAGCGGCAAGGCAGCATTGGCTGGCACGTGGAGGCCGTGACGCGGTCGCCTTTAGGAACCTTCGAAGAACGCCCGGTGCGCCTGCCGTGAAACCGCGTCATGGCTCAAAGATGCACGCCTTGGTTTTTCCATGGCTCTTCAGATCGAGCGCCGCCCGCGCGGCGCGACGCAGCCTGGCGGCAGCATCTACATTTGTAGCAACGTGCCATGGCCTGATGGATAGGCGTTGCCAGCCTTGTGTTCGGCATCAAGGCTGCGTGGGGGCATCGCTCAACCGGCAAGGCGTCCGAGCGGCTCAAGAGCCCTATTGCTCGTGGCAATGACTTTCAGGAAGTGCTTTTGATTTTCAGACATCTCACCTGCCAGCTTGCGAGCCTCGGTCTGGAAGCGAGCAATCATTTCCACCTTCGATTTTGCTGTGCTCTTTTTCATGGCGCGATGATGCCTGACTACGCTCGATCGAAATGTCAGGCTTATCCCCCCACCCACGCAGGAAATTTCCCAAATGCGGAAATATTCCCCCTGCCTCCCCCCACCCTCAACACCACGCTGGCTTCCAAGGCCCTGCTACGCTACTTTCACGGCACTTTTTCCCTGGCCCAGCGTCTGAGCCAGCATCCAATATCGTATTTTTTCGAGGTGTCACCCCATGAAAGCCTGGATCTGCGTGCCGTTGTTTGCGTTGGCTCTGACAGGTTGTGCCGGCAAGACCGCCTACCGCGACACCTGTGCCACGCAGCTGGATGCCGCCTGGCATGAGCTGGACCTGGCCAAGGCCGAAGGTTTTGCCGGCACCGTCAGTTATTCCAAGGCGTTGTCGCTGTTGACCGGCGCCAAGACCCAGCAGCAGTTCGAAGCCTTTGACGGCTGCACCGAGAAGGCCGAGAAGGCGCGCTTCTACATTCGCGAGTCGCGCGCGGGGCGTTGACCGGTGCGTTAGCCGCAGGTTTCGGCCGGTTCGATACGGAGGAGTTGCATGATGCACAGCCAGTTATCCGCCTGCCTGGAAGCCGTGAACGAGGTGCTGTTGGGCAAGCAGCACCAGGTGCGCCTGGCCCTGACGTGCCTGATTGCCGGGGGGCACTTGCTGATCGAGGACTTGCCCGGCATGGGCAAGACCACCCTCAGCCACACCTTGGCCAAGGTGATGGGCCTGCGTTTTCAGCGCATTCAATTCACCTCCGACCTGCTGCCCAGCGACATCCTCGGCACCTCGGTATTTGACAAGGACAGCGGCCAGTTCGTCTTCCACCCCGGGCCGATTTTCGCCGAGCTGGTGCTGGCCGACGAGATCAACCGCGCCACGCCCAAGAGCCAGAGCGCGTTGCTTGAGGCCATGGAGGAAGGCCAGGTGACCATCGAGGGCGCCACCCGGCCGCTGCCGCAACCCTTCTTCGTCATCGCTACCCAGAACCCCACCAGCCAGGGCGGCACCTTTGCCTTGCCCGAGTCGCAGCTGGATCGTTTCCTGATGCGCCTGTCCCTGGGTTACCCGGCCAAGGCGGCGGAAAAGGCCCTGCTGCTTGGCGAGTCGCGCCGCGAGTTGCTGCCGCGCATGGCGGCGGTGCTCGACCATGAGGAGTTGGCCGTGCTGCAACAGCAGGCCCGCGAGGTGCGGGTCAGCGACGCGCTGGTGGACTATGTGCTGCGCCTGGTGGAAGCCACCCGTACGCAGCCGCAGTTTGCCTGGGGCCTGTCGCCGCGGGCGAGCCTGGCGCTGCTGGCCGCGGCGCGCGCCTGGGCGTTGCTGCTGGGGCGCGACTACGTGATACCTGAAGATGTGCAGGCGGTGCTGCCGTCGGTGGTCAGCCACCGCCTGCGCGAGCGCGCCGACCCCACCGGGCAAGGGGGTGGCGCGTTGGTGCAGTGGCTGCTCAAAGAGGTGGCGGCGCTGTGATCGGCCGCCTGCGCCAGGGCCTGCAGCATTGGCAGGCACGCCGCTCGCCGGTGGCAGCGCAGGTGCAGTTGGGGCAGCGGCAGATCTACATCATGCCCGACCGCAGCGGCGCCGCGTTCGGCGTGGTGCTGCTGCTGATTCTGTTGGCGGCCATCAACTACCAGAACAGCATGGCCTATGCGCTGGTGTTCCTGCTGGGCTCGGTGTTCGTGGTGGCGATACTGCACACCTTTCGCAACCTCAGCGGCCTGCGCATCAGTGGCGCCGGCACGCCGGCGGTGTTTGCCGGGGAGCACGCGCGCTTCGTGCTGCGCCTGGAAAGCGTCAACCGCGAACACCAGGCCATTGCCGTGGGCTGGTCGGCCAGCGAAGCGCAAAGCGTCGACATTGCCGCGCGCACCGCGCTGGAACTGGAACTGAACCTGCCGACGGTGGCGCGCGGCTGGCTGCCAGCACCGCGCATCCGCCTGCAAAGCACCTTCCCCCTGGGCGTGCTGCGCGCCTGGAGCTACTGCAACCTGGGCCAACAGGTGCTGGTGTACCCACGCCCGCTGGAAGGCGAATTGCCGGTGATGGCCAGCGACCTGCAGGACATCGAGGGTGAAGGCCAGCGCGTGGCCGGGCAGGGCGTGGATGACTACCAAGGGCTCAAGGCCTACCAGCCCGGTGACTCCTGGCGGCGGCTGCACTGGAAGGCCTATTCGCGTGGTGCGCAACTGCTGGTGAAAGAGTTCGCCGACCTGCGCGGCCGCGACCTGTGCCTGGATTTCATGGCCCTGGGCGGCGACGTCGAGCAACGCCTGTCACGGCTGTGCCACTGGGTGCTGGCCCTGTCCCGCGAGCAACGGCCGTTTGCCCTGCGCCTGCCGGGGCTGTACCTGCCGGTGGAGTGCAGTGACGGCCACCGCGAGGCCTGCCTGCGGGCGCTGGCGCTGTACGGGCGGGCGGCATGAGCCAGGCACCGGCCATTCCGCGCATCAGCCTGGTGTGGCTGTTGCTGGCGCAGTGCCTGGTGATTGTGCCGTTCCTGCCCCATGTGCCGCCGTGGATGATTGGCCTGTGGCTGGGCTGCACCCTGTGGCGCGTGCAGATTTTCCGCATGCGCGCAGCGTTCCCGGGCTTGCTGCTGAAGGTCGGCATCGTGGTGGCCACTGCCGCCGGGGTGTTCCTGTCCCGGGGTGTGCTGATCGGCCTGGACGCGGCGGCTACCCTGCTGGTGGCAACCTTCCTGCTGAAAGTGGTGGAGATGCGCACCTCGCGCGACGCCCGGGTGCTGATTTACCTGGGGTTCTTCTGCGTGGTGGTGGCCTATTTGTACGACGCCAGCCTGCCGTGGGCGCTGTACAGCGTGCTGCCGGTGACGGCGCTGCTCACGGCCATGATCGGCCTGCAGCAGACCCGCCTGGTGGCGCGGCCGCTGGCCACCCTGCGGCTGGCGCTGACCATCGTCGTTCAGGCGGTGCCATTGATGCTGCTGTTCTTTGTGTTTTTTCCGCGCCTGGAGCCGCTGTGGTCGTTGCCCATACTCAGCAACAAGGCCCAGACCGGGCTGGCGGAGAGCATGACCCCCGGCGATGTCGCCGAGCTGGGCCGCTCGCCGCAGCTGGTGATGCAGGTCAGTTTCGACGGGCCCATGCCGGCGCGCCAGGCCCTGTACTGGCGGGCGTTTACCCTGGAGCGCTTCGACGGCGCGCGCTGGAGCCAGTCGGAGCTGTCGCGCGGGCTGCCCGTGGCGGCCTGGCAGCCCACGGGCGCACAGATGCGCTACCGCATCATCCAGCAACCGCTGGGCGGGGGCTGGCTTTACGGGCTGGACGCAGCGCGCACCGACCTGCCCGGCGTGCGGCAGATGGCCGACTTCCGCCTGCAACGCCTGCAGCCCCTCGACCGCCCGCTGTTGTATGAAGTGGCCTCGTCGCCGCAGGCCGTCCGCGACCCGCAATTGAGCGAGCCGATGCGCCGCCAGGACCTGCGCCTACCCACCGGCGGTGACCCGCGCAGCCGCCAGTGGGCCCATGAGCTGCAAGCCCGCTACGCCCAGCCCGACGCGCTGGTGCAGGCCATGCTGCAGCGTTTCCGTGACGAGGACTATCATTACACCCTGAAGCCGCCGGCGTTGGGCGGCGACAGCATCGACAGCTTCCTGTTCGATAGCCGTCGTGGCTTCTGCGCCCACTACGCCGGCGCCATGACCTTCGTGCTGCGCGCCGCCGGCATTCCGGCACGCATGGTGGTGGGGTACCAGGGCGGTGAGCTGAACCCCGCCGGCCACTACCTTACCCTGCGCCAGTACGATGCCCATGCCTGGGTCGAGTACTGGCAGACAGGGCAGGGTTGGCGCAGCGTGGACCCTACGGCGGCGGTGTCGCCGCAGCGCATTGAGTCGGGGCCTGCGGAGGCGCTGGCGGCCGATGAGGAATTCATGGGCGATGCGCCGTTCTCGCCCCTGCGGCTGCGGCGGTTTGCCTGGGTCAACGACGTGCTGATGGGCTGGGATAATCTCAACTATGGCTGGCAGCGCTGGGTGCTGGACTACCAGGCGGCGCAGCAGCTGGACTTTCTCAACCGCTGGTTCAAGGACCTGGCCAGTTCGGTGTTGCCGGCAGGTTTGCTGGTGATGCTGGCGCTATTGGCTATCGTGCTGCTAAAGCCCTGGCAACGGGCGGCCGATAGTCAGTTGCGGGTTTACCAGGCGTTCGAGGCACTGCTGGCACGCCATGGTCTGGTGCGCGCCACCGGCGAGGGCGCCGAGGCGTTCGCCAGGCGTGCGGCGCGCCAACTGGGCGCCCAGGCGGCGGCCATCGAAGCCTTCAGTCAAACCTTCATCGGCCAGCGTTATGGTGGCCAACCGCTGGACGTTGCGGTGTTGCGTCAACAATTCAAAGCAGTGCGTGCCAGCCTTGAGGGCTTGCACCCTGCAGCGGTTCGGGAGTCGTTGTAATGTCGAAAATGCTCGATGAAGTCATTGCCCACCTGCTGGGCCTGGAAATACGCCTGCTGGCGTGCCAGGCGCGGCTGCAGGCCGAGACCGACACAGAGGCGCTGCATGCCCTGCGCACCACCGTGCGCCGCTTGCGCAGCCTGATCCGGCCATTGCGTGGCCTGCCGGGGGTAGACCAACTGGAAGAGGCGGCCAAGGCCGTGGGCCAGTTGACCACGCCGCACCGCGACCGCGAAGTGCTGGCGGCGCACCTGCACAAGCGCGGCCACCATGACCTGGCCCAGGTGCGCGTGGCGCAGATGCGCGGGGTGTTTCCCGCCGTGGCCGCCAGCGCCGAGTTGGGGCGCCTGATTCGTATCCTCGACGGCTTCCCGCGGTTTGCCCGCGCGGCCCAGCGCCAGAAGCTGGTTGGCAACCTGCGCGGGCGCATTGAAAAGCGCCTGGCCAAGCAGTGGCGCCAGCTTGAACATGCCCTCAAAGACCCTGGCCACGACCGCCATCGCCTGCGCCTGCTGATCAAGCGCGCGCGGTATGGCGCCGAGGCCTACCCGGCGCTGGACAAGGCCGACGAAAAACTGGTCAAGCGCCTGAAGCAGGCCCAGGGCGCGCTGGGTGACTGGCATGACAACTGGCAGTGGCTGTTGCAGGTGGAACAGCAACCCGACCTGCTGCCGTGCCTGCATGAGTGGCAGGCGGGGTTGCTCAAGGGCGAACAGCGCAGCGACCTGGCGTTGGACAAACTGCTGGCTGCGATGGGCCATTAAGCCGTACAAATGGCCGAAACAGCGCCTGCCGCCACGGCGCCCGCTGGTTAACATCGAGCTTTTGCGTTCCGTGCCGAGGTGCCCATGAAATTTGCCGAACTGCTTGCCGCCGTGCGCCAGCACCCCCAGGCCGTGACCCTGCCCGGCGAGTGGGCCCAGGGCCGCGCCGGTTATGGCGGGTTGATGGCGGCGTTGCTGTTCGAAGCCCTGCAGGCCAAGGTCGCGCCTGGCCAACCGGTGCGTTCGCTGGCCATCACCTTCGTCGCCCCCGCGCCGTTGCAGGCGCCCATCAGCTTTGAAGTGGAAGTGCTGCGCGAGGGCAAATCCGTGGTCACCCTGCTGGGCCGCGCCGTGGCCGAGGGCGGCACCGTAACCCTGATGCAGGCCAGCTTCGGCGCCCCGCGCGAATCGGCTATCAGCGTGCCGGCGGTGCCGGCCGTGGCGCTTAAACCGCTGGCGGAGACTACTGCGCTGCCCTATATCCAGGGCGTTACCCCCGAGTACATTCGCCACCTGGACCTGCGTTGGGGCATCGGCGGGCTGCCGTTCACCAACAGCCCGGGGCGGCAGATGGGCGGGTGGGTGCGCCTGCGCGACGAGCCGGTGGCTGAACCCGTCAGTGTCGCCCACCTGCTGGCGCTGGTAGACGCCTGGCCGCCGGCCGTGCTGCCGCACCTGAGTAAACCGGCGCCGGGCAGCACCCTGAGCTGGACCATCGAGTTCGTTCAGCCGGTGGCCCAACTGACCACCCAGGACTGGTGCCGTTATTGCGCGACCATCGAGCACGCCCGCGATGGCTACGGGCATACGTCGGCGATGCTGTGGACCGCGCAAGGGGAGTTGCTTGCCATGAGCCGGCAGACCGTGACGGTGTTCGGTTGACCGGCAAGCGCCTCACGCCTTGCGCAGGCCCCACCCGGCAATCACGCCGATAACGCCTACGGCCACGGCAGGGAAGCTGCCGTTCACCACACCCAGGGCAACCAGCACGCCACCGAGCGCGATCAGCGGCAAACCGATCAACTCGGCGGTGTGGTCGACGCTGTTGTGCCAGTGAAAGTGGGGCAGGTACTTGCTCATGATGCTCTCCTCGATGCGCTACGTTGCTGCTTGAGGTAAGCGTAGTGCGGGGCAGGGCAAGGGGCGAATGAGGGTTGGCTATGGGGGTGATAGCTTGTGGGAGCTGGCTTGCCAGCGAGCTTTTGGGCCCTCGACAGCTCGCTGGCAAGCCAGCTCCCACAGGCGTAACAGCCTGTTTACAGCTTCAACTGGCCGATCGCCCGGTTCAGCTCTGTCGCCAGGCTGGCCAGGTCGCTGCTGGTGCTGGCCGAATCCACAGTCTGCTGTACGGTGTTCTCGGTTACGTCGCGAATGCTCACCACGGCGCGGTTCATCTCTTCGGCTACCTGGCTCTGCTGCTCGGCCGCCACGGCTATCTGCGTGTTGCTTTCGCGCATTTGCGCCACCGCGCCGGTGATCTGCGCCAGGGCCTGGCCGGCCTCGCGGGCCTGTTGCACGCAGTCGTCGGCCTTGAAAGAGCTTTCCTGCATGAAGTCCACGGCGTCGCGGGTGCCGGCCTGCAGGGCGGTGACCATGGTGGTGATTTCGTCGGTGGAGGTTTGCACGCGCCGGGCCAGGTTGCGTACCTCATCGGCCACCACGGCGAAACCGCGGCCCATCTCGCCGGCCCGCGCCGCTTCGATGGCGGCGTTCAGGGCCAACAGGTTGGTCTGCTCGGCGATGCTATGAATCACGCCCACCACGCCATTGATCTTCTGGCTGTCCTCGGCCAGGCGCTGGATCATTTCGGCCGTCTGCTGCACGCCGCTGGACAGGCCGGCGATGGACACCTGCACCCGGTCCACCACCTGCTGGCCGCTGCCGGCCAGGGTGTCGGCGCTTTGCGAGAGGTCGCGGGTGGCGCCGGCGTGCTGGGCGATGTGGTGCACGGTGGCGGTCATCTCGTTGATGGCGGTGGCGGCCTGGTCGGTCTCGCTCTGCTGGCCGAGCATGCCATGGCGCACCTGGCCCATGCTGCTGGCCAGGCGCGCGGCGCCTTCGTCCAGCTGCGCGGCGGTACGCGCCACGGTGCCGACCACGCGTTGGTAGCCGGCCTGCATGGCGTTGAACGCCACGGCCATCTGGCCCACCTCGTCGGCGCCGGCCACGGGCACGCGCGCCGACAGGTCGCCGGTTTTCTCGACGTGCAGAATCACGTCCTTGAGGGTGTTGAGTTGGCTCAACAAGAAGCGGATCAACAGCTGCGAAGCACCGAGCATGGCCAGCATCAGCACCAGCACGGCGCCGGCATACTGGGCGAAGCGCTCTTCGAACACCTGGGCGAAGCCCGGGCCCACGGCGCCGGGCGACAGCGCCTGCAGGTCGGCCACGCGGCCCTGTTGCTCCAGGTGGATGGCGTACAGCACCAGCAACAGGGTAGTGATGAAGGCGACCGCGTTCACGGCCCAGAATTTGTATTTGAGCGAGATGTTGCTAAGCCAGGTACCCATGGAGGTCTTCTCTGAATTCGCGGAGCATTAAAGGCAAGGTGCCATCATTGTTCCAGAAGACCTTTACGCAAATGTTGATGTGGATCAAGGCAGCGTCGGCAAACCGAAGAACACGCGTGCGCACGCGGTAGTGTGGGCGGCCAGGTCAGCAGCGCTTTCACCGCGGTGGCGGGCCACCTCGTTCAGCACTTCGGTCAAGTACGCCGGCTCGTTGCGGCCGTTTTTCGGCTTGGGCCGCAGGGTGCGCGGCAGCAGGTACGGTGCGTCGCTTTCCAGCATCAGCCGGCCTCGGGGAATGTTGCCCACCAGCGGGTGCAGGTGCGTGCCACGGCGCTCGTCGCAGATCCAGCCGGTAATGCCAATGTGCAGGTCCAGGTCCAGGTAGCTGAACAGCGCCTTCTGCTCGCCGGTGAAGCAGTGCACCACGGCGGCGGGCAGGCGGTCGCGGAAGTCCTTGAGGATGTCCAGCAGGCGCACGCTGGCGTCGCGCTCGTGCAGGAACACCGGGCGCTGCAGCTCCACGGCCAGGGCCAGGTGCTGCTCCAGCACTTTTTCCTGCTGCGGGCGCGGCGAGAAGTCGCGGTTGAAATCCAGCCCGCATTCGCCCACCGCCCGCACCCGTGGTTGGGCCAGCAGGTCACGCAACTGGCGCTCGGTGTCGGCATTCCAGTCGCTGGCGTGGTGGGGGTGGATGCCCGCGGTGCTGAACAGCCGCGTAGCACTTTCGTCCAGGCGTTCGCACAGGGCCAGGGCCTGCTCGCTGCCGGCTATTTCGGTGCCAGTCAGCACCAGTTGGGCTACGCCGGCGGCATAGGCGCGCTCAAGCACTGCCGCGTGCTTTTCGTCGAAGCTTGGGTTGGTCAGGTTGACGCCGATGTCGATGAGTTGCATGGTGTGCTACCTCAGGCCGCAGGCCCGACAGCATAACAGAGCGTGCGCAAGAACATTAAAGCCAAGAACTTCAAGACGTTATCGTGGTCTCTTGAGGTCGATTGAGATATCAGGCTGGAGACCCGATGCCCCGTCCCTCATTGTTGACCGTGCTGTTGTTAGCGTTGCTGGCGCCTTTGCCGGCGATGGCGCGCCTGGCCGGGCCGGTGCAAGTGGTGCATCCGGTCAAGGTCCACGACCTGGCCGATATTCGCCAGAGCCGCGTGCTGCGGGTGCTGGTCAACCAGAGCCGCAACAGCTCGGGCGAAGTGCAGGGCCAGTGCGTAGGCGCCGAGTTTCACCGCCTGCGCGCCTTCGAGCAGTACCTCAACGGCCATGCCGCCCCCGGGCAAGCTATCCACCTGAAGATCATCCCACGGCCCAAGGAGCAGCTGATCGGCGCGCTGCAACGCGGCGAGGGCGACCTGGTGGCGCCGGGTGAACTGATCGACATGCCCGACAACGCATTGGTCAGCGCCAGCGCGCCGGTGGTCAGCGACGTGCCGCTGGTGCTGGTAAGCGCCAAGGGCGCGCGGCGCTACAGCCGCGTCGAGCAACTGGCCGGCAAGACCGTGGCGCTGCCGGCCGGCAGCGCCGCCGCTGACGCCTTGCAGGCCATCAACCAGAAGCTTGCGCTGCGCAAGCTGGCGCCCGTCAAGGTGGAATGGGCGGACCCCAGCCTGGCCGTGGAAGATGTGCTGGAAATGGTGCAGGCCGGCATTCTGCCGATGACCATCGTCGAGCGGCCCATTGCCCAGCGCTGGGCCAAGGTGATGCCCAAGTTGATGCTGGAGGCAGGCGTGCACCTGGGCGCGCCGCAGCAGATGACCTGGTACGTGCGCAACGACGCCGCCCTGCTGCACGCCACTGTCGACCGGTTCCTGCAAGGTTACCGCACGCCCGCCGACCAGGACGCCGCCTTCACCCATGCCTATAAAGGCCTGTACCGCGTGCACAACCCGCTGGCGGCCAGCGACCGCCAGCGCCTGGAAAAACTGCGGCCGGTGTTGCAGCGCTATGCCCGCGAACAGAACATGGACTGGCTGAACCTGGCGGCCCTGGCCTACAAGGAGTCGCAGCTGGACCCTGCGGTGCGCGGCGGTGGCGGCGCCACCGGCCTGCTGCAGATCACCCCGTCGGCGGCCCGCCGGGTGGGCGTGGGCAACGTGCAGAACGTGGATAACAACGTGCAGGCGGCCGCCCGCTACCTGGCCATGATCCGCAAGAAGTTCTTCGCCAGCAGCAAGCTCAACGAGCGCGAACGCATGGCGTTCGTGCTGGCCGCCTACAACATGGGCCCCGAGCGGGTGCAGGCCATGCGCGCCGAAGCCCGCCGCCGCGGCCTGAACCCCAACCAGTGGTTCTTCCAGGTGGAGCGCGTGGCCATGGAGCAGGCCGGCATGCCGGCCGTGAGCTACGTCAATAGCGTGAACAAGTACTACCTGGCCTACGACCGCGAGCGTGACACCCTCGACCCCGGCGCCATGAAGGGCCGGCGCATCGCCTTCAACCGCTGACCTATCGCCTGACCCCAAAACCCGTAGCCGCTGCCGCAGGCTGCGCTGGCCCTCTACCTCACTGAAGATCTCCAGCGTGGGTAAGGGCCAGCGCAGCCTGGCAGCGGCTACGTCGATCGGAATATATCTATTTATTAGATTTGTATTGTCGTTTATTTGCGATTTTCTTATTCGATAGATCGATTAATATGGCCCCCATCAACTCCTACACCACTTTCGCAAGGGAATACGCCATGAACGCTTCGATCAAACGCCTCTTCACCACCAACGCCGGCCTGGGCTTCACCGTGCTGCGCATCCTGGTCGGGATCATCTTCGTCGCCCACGGCGGACAGAAACTCTTCGGCCTGTTCGGCGGCTACGGCCTGGAAGGCACCGGCCAGTGGATGGAAAGCATCGGTATCCACCCTGGCTACTGGATGGCCCTGCTGGCCGGTAGCGGCGAATTCTTCGGCGGCCTGGCCCTGGTCCTCGGCCTGCTGGTGCGCCCAGCCTCGCTGGTGCTGATCGTGACCTTGGTAGTGGCCATCCTCAGCGTGCACATCCACAACGGTCTGTTCATGGCCAACAACGGCTACGAATTCGCCCTGGCCCTGCTGGCCGGCACCATCGCCACTCTGGTGGAAGGCGCAGGCAAACTGTCCTTCGACCGCCTGATCAGCCGCGCCTGATACCCGTAGCCGCTGCCGCAAGGCAGCGGCTACAAGCCATACCCGTCAATCAATGGCCTGAATACCCTCGTTATTGACCATTCCCCGCATTGCCCCCGCCGCCCAGCTTGCGGACAATCCTCCCCAGGATTCGCCCACGAGCCACCCTCCATGCCGCACACCATCTTCTTCGCCCATGCCAACGGTTTCCCTTCCGGCACCTACGGCAAGTTGTTCGCCCAGCTGGCGCCCGACTTCAGCGTCGCGCACCTGCCGCAGCACGCCCACGACCCGCGCTTCCCGGTCACCGACAACTGGCCGGCGCTGATTGCCGAGCTGGTGCACCACCTGCGCCAGCAGCCGGCGCCAGTGTGGGGCGTGGGGCATTCGTTCGGCGGCTTGCTGCACCTGTATGCCGCGTTGCAGCACCCCGAGTTGTACCGGGGCGTGGTGATGCTCGATTCGCCGGCCTTGACCCTGGCGGACCAGTGGGTAATTCGCGCGGCCAAGCGCTTTGGCTTCATTGACCGCCTGACCCCCGCTGGGCGCACCTTGGGGCGCCGCGAGACGTTTGCGGACATCGAGGCGGCGCGGGCGTATTTTTCCCGCAAGTCACTGTTCCGCGATTTCGACCCCGACTGTTTCGAGGCGTACCTGCAGCATGGCCTGTGCGCGGACGCCGACGGCCTGCGCCTGCGGTTCGACCCTGCCACCGAGATCGACATCTACCGCAGCGTGCCCCACGTGCGCCCGGCCAGCACCCGGCGCCTGCGCGTGCCGCTGGCGCTGGTGCATGGCGCCGACAGCCGGGTGGTGCTCAGCCATCACGCGCGCATGGTGCGCGGGCTGGCCCAGGGGGAGACCCACCAGGTGGCCGGCGGGCACATGTTCCCGTTGGAACACCCGCTGGCGACCGCCGACCTGCTCAAGGGCATTGTCGCTCGCTGGCAGCAAAGCCAGGCGGCGTGCGCATGAGCAGTGGCGTGGAGGAAATTCGCCTGAGCCTGCCGCACATCGAATTGGCGGCTCACGTATTTGGCCCGGCTGACGGCCGTCCGGTGATCGCCCTGCACGGTTGGCTCGACAACGCCAACAGCTTCGCGCGGCTGGCGCCCAAGCTCGACGGCCTGCGCATACTGGCCCTGGACATGGCCGGGCACGGGCTGTCCCAGCACCGCCCGGCAGGCGCCGGCTATTCGCTGTACGACTACGCCCACGACGTACTGCAGGTCGCCGAACAGCTGGGCTGGCAGCGTTTTTCACTGCTGGGCCATTCACTGGGGGCGATTGTCTCGGTGGTGCTGGCCGGGGCGCTGCCCGAGCGCGTGGAGCGGCTGGCGCTGATCGACGCGGTGCTGCCGCCGGGTTCGCCGGGGCCCGGCACTGCCGAGCGCTTCGGCCAGGCGCTGCTGGAGCAGGTGGCCCTGCCGGGCAAGCGCAAGTCGGTCTACCCGGATTTCGACCGCGGGGTGGAGGTGCGCATGAAAGGCATGGTCGCGGTGAGCCGCGAGGCTGCCGAGCTGCTGGCCCAGCGCGGCTTGATGCCGGTGCCGGGCGGTTACAGCTGGCGCAGCGACAGCCGCCTGACGCTGCCCACGCCGCTGCGCATGAGCGAAGAGCAGGGCTGGTCGTTCGTGCAACGCATCGCCTGCCCCGCGCACCTGGTGGTGGCCGAGGAGGGCATGCTGGCCAAGCACGCGGCGCTGCTTTCCCGGCTACCCTTCAGTCACGAGCGGCTGCCGGGCGGCCATCATTTGCACCTGAATGACGAGGCCGGTGCTGCTCTTGTAGCAAGCTGTTTCAATCGCTTCTTCGCCATGCCTTGACTTGCGGTGGGCAAGTGTCGAGGCTTGGCGGGCTTAATGGGAAGCCGAGCATCGACAGGGAGACCTCCATGAACCACCGCCATACCACTGCGGCAGCCCCGCGATGAGGGCATGCCTGTTCGCCTTCACCTTCGCCACCGCCCTGGGTGCCAACGCCGCACAGCTTGCCAGCGTGGCGCCGCCCGCCGACGCCCAGGTGGTGGACCAGAAGCCCGCCACCGACGCCGAGCGCGTTTACCCGCTGGGCTCGGTGCGCAAAATCAGCAACCAGTTGCGCATGGACGCGCAGATCAGCGCCCGTGGCCAGGTCAGCTCGGTGACCTATGAACTGGCCAGCGGCACCTCGGCCACCGACGCGCTCAACGCTGCGCGCCAGGGCCTGCAGGACCAGGGCAGCCAAGTGCTGTTCTGGTGCGAGGCGCGCGATTGCGGCGAGTCCAGCCTGTGGGCCAACGACATCTTCGCCAACGCCAAGCTGGTGGGCGCCGATGAGCAGCAAAGCGTGATCCTGCTGCGCCATGCCGACTCGGGCCAGGACACCCTGGTGGCGCTGTACGCCATCAACCGTGGTGGCCGCCGCGCCTACCTGCACGTGGAGCAGTTCGTCGCCGCCAGCCCGCTGGGCACGGTGCTGCCCACCCCGGCCACACTGCTGCGTGAACTGCGCGGTACCGGCCGCCTGGACTACCCTGACCTGGGCGTGACGCCACCCCCTCCGGCCTGGGTGGCGCTGCTGGCGCGCAGCCTGAACCAGGACAGCACCCTGCGCGTGACCCTGGCCGGGCCCGCTGCCGAACCCTGGCGCCAGGCACTGGTGGCCCAGGGTGTGCGGGCGGCACGCCTGGAACTCGGTGACCCGGCGAAAAGCGGCCTGCACATCGACCTTATTCGCTGAGGAGGCGCGCCCTTCATGACGCTCAACAACGACCGCCTGCTGGTACAGATCATCCTGCTGGTGCTGCTGGGCGCTTGCCTGTGGGTAATGGCACCGTTCATTTCGGCGCTGCTCTGGGGCGCCATCCTGGCCTACGCCAGCTGGCCGCTGATGCGCCTGCTGACGCGCTGGCTGGGTGGCCGCGAGACCCTGGCGGCCAGCATTCTCACCCTGGGCTGGATTCTGCTGGTGATACTGCCGCTGGTGTGGCTGGGCTTCAACCTGGCCGACCATATCCGCGACGCCATCGCCTTCGTGCGCGACGTGCAGGTGGACGGCTTGCCGGCGGCGCCCGACTGGCTGCAGGCCCTGCCGCTGGTGGGGCCGCGCCTGGCCACCTGGTGGGACACCCTGGACCAGCAGGGCGCGGCACTGATGGCCAGCGTCAAGCCCTACCTGGGCCAGGTGGGCAACTGGCTGCTGGCGCGCAGCGCGCAGATCGGCGGCGGCATCCTGGAGCTGACCCTGAGCCTGGTGTTCGTGTTCTTCTTCTACCGCGACGGTCCGCGGCTGGCGGCCTTTGTGCTGCGGCTGCTGGAGCGGCTGGTGGGCGAACGCGCCGAGTATTACCTGGAACTGGTGGCGGGCACGGTGCAGCGCGTGGTCAACGGCGTGATCGGTACGGCGGCGGCGCAAGCGGTGCTGGCGCTGATCGGCTTCCTGATTGCCGGTATTCCCGGGGCGCTGGTGCTGGGCATCGTCACCTTCCTGCTCAGCCTGATCCCCATGGGGCCGCCGCTGGCATGGATACCGGCGACGGCGTGGCTGGCGTGGAAGGGCGAGTACGGCATGGCAGTGTTTCTGGGGGTGTGGGGCACATTCATCATCAGTGGCGTGGACAACGTACTCAAGCCCTACCTGATCAGCCGTGGCGGCGACTTGCCGCTGGTGATCGTGCTGCTGGGGGTGTTCGGCGGCCTGCTGGCCTTCGGCTTCATCGGCCTGTTCATTGGCCCGACGCTGCTCGCCATCGGCTACAGCCTGCTGCTGGACTGGACCCGCAGCGGCCACGGCGCCGTGCACAAACCCTGAGACGGGCAGCCCGAAGGCTGCCCGCGGCGTAAAGGTCAGGCGGCTGTGGTCAGCTGACTGCCCACGGTTTGTTGCGCGTTGGTAGCGTACTGCTTGGTCAGGGCGGCGATCATTTTGTTCAGCGCGGCAGCGGTATCGCTGCTGGCGGTGTCCGAACTGCTGCTGCCACTGCTGTTCTGGTCGCCCGAGGACTGCAGGGCGGCGGCCAGTTCCGAGGCGCTGACGGTGCCGTCCTTGTTGGTGTCCAGGTCGCTGAACACTTCGCTGGCCAGGCTGCTGGTCGACGAAGTGGAACTGCTGGACGAACTGCTGGACGACGAGCTGGTGGCGCTCAACGCGCTGCTCAGTTCGGTCTCGCTGATGCTGCCGTCGTCATCGCTGTCCAGTGCGCTGAACAGGTCATCGCTGGAAACGCTGGTCGGTGGCGGCGGAGGCGGGGGTTGCATGGCTGCGGCCAGCTCGTCCTTGCTCACGGTGCCATCGCCGTCGGTGTCCAGTGCCGAGAACAGTTCGCTGCTGTCATCGGTGGTGTCGCCGGCGCTGCTCAGGGCCGAGCTCAGCTCGTCGCTGCTGATGGAACCGCTGCCGTCGCTGTCGATGGCGCTCATCAGGTCGTCGACTGCGTCAGTGTTCGGCGCGCTGTCCTGGGTGGGCGGGGGTGGTGGCTGCAGGGCCGCCATCTCGTCCAGGGTCAGGCCATCGTCCGAGTCGCTGTCCAGGCTGCTGAAATTCTTGCTCAGCGTGACCAGGATACCGCCGTCGTTGGTGGTGCCACTGCTGGAACTGCTGGAAATCGCCGAATTCAGCTCGTCGCTGCTGACCTCGCCGTTGCCGTCGGTGTCGAGGCTGGCGAACAACTCTTCCTGGAACTTCTTCAGTTGCGCGCTGGAGCTGGTACTGCTGGTGCTGGTGTAGCTTGAATAACTACTGCTGCTTACGCCACTTATGGATGACATTGGGTGTGCTCCCCTGTTGTATGCCGGTTACAAACCGCCGGCGTGTAAAGAATCTATCGGGGGAATGTCGAGAGTGTGTGGGGTTTGTAAGGGGCGGGACATGGGGGCGGGGGTTTATAGCGAAAGTGTAGATTAGCCCTGTGGCGTAATCGCCAACCCCCACATCTACTGTGGGAGCTGGCTTGCCAGCGAGCTGTTGGGGCCCTGAAGCTCGCTGGCAAGCCAGCTCCCACAAAAAATGGCCGCGACGGGGAGGGGAGTCAGCGGGGTAGGCGAATGACGGCGGTCAGGCCGCCACCCGGTGTTTCTTCCAGGCTCAGCTGGCCGCCCAGGCGCTGGCACGCCTCGCGGGCGATGGTCATGCCCAGGCCGACGCCGCCGGAGTTGCGGTTGCGCGAGCCTTCCAGGCGGAAGAACGGCTCGAACACCGCTTCGCGCTTGTCGGCGCTGATGCCGGGGCCGTGGTCGATGACGCGGATGGTCACGGCATCGCGGGTGTCCTGGATGTCGACCAGGGTGGCGCCACCGTAGCGCAGGGCGTTGTCCATCAGGTTGCTGATGCACGAACGCAAGGCCATGGGCTGCACCTGCAACGGTGCGCAGGTGCCTTGGGCCTGGATGGCGGCGCCATGGTCCTGGGCGTTCTCTACCAGCGACTCGACCAACGCTTGCAGGTCATACCATTGCAGGGCCTCGCTGGTGCGCTGCTCGTGCAGGTAGGTCAGGGTGGCGTCGAGCATGCCGATCATGTCGTCGAGGTCCTGGCGCATCTGCCCCTGGAGCTTTTCGTTGTCGATCTGCTCCAGGCGCAGCTTGAGCCGTGACAACGGCGTGCGCAGGTCGTGGGACACGGCGCCGAGCATGCGCGCGCGTTGCTGCACCTGTTCGCGGATGCGTTGCTGCATGCGGTTGAAAGTGTGCGCCACCTGGCGAGCTTCCAGCGGGCCGGTTTCTTCCAGGGGCGGGGCGTCGAGGTTTTCGCTCAGGCGTTCGGCGGCTTCGCTGAAGCGCCGGATGGGCCGCGACAGCGCCTTGGCGCCAAACCAGGCGGCCACCACCAGGGTGATCAGCTGGAACAGCAGCGGCACGATGGGCCCGCCGAACATCGGCGGCGGTGGCCGGTGTTCCTCTTCACGCAGTTGCCTGGCGCCGAAATCGGCCAGGGCTTCGGGTGAAGGGTCGGGGCCCAGTTCCGCGCGCAACTCGCGCAGGTGTTCACGGTGCGGCGGGGGCGGGAAGCCGTACTGCTGGAACCAGAGGAAGGCCAGCAGGTGGGCGAAGATGATGGCAATCAGTGACACGCCGAACAGGCGGGCGAACAGCGTATCAGGGCTGCGCATCAACCAATGTCTCTCGCATCGAAGAGGTAGCCTTCACCGCGCACGGTCTTGATCAGCTGCGGTGCCTTGGGATCGTCGCCCAGCTTCTGGCGCAGGCGCGATACCAGCAGGTCGATGCTGCGGTCGAACGCTTCGATGGAGCGGCCGCGGGCGGCGTCCAGCAGTTGTTCGCGGCTGAGCACGCGGCGCGGGCGTTCCAGGAATACCCACAGCAGGCGGAATTCGGCGTTGGACAGCGGCACCACCAGGCCATCGGAGGAGATCAGCTGGCGCAGCACGCTGTTCAGGCGCCAGTTGTCGAAGCGCACGTTGGCACGCTGTTCGGTGCGGTCGTCACGCACGCGGCGCAGGATGGTCTGGATGCGCGCAACCAGCTCACGCGGTTCGAACGGCTTGGCCATGTAGTCGTCGGCGCCCAGTTCCAGGCCGATGATGCGGTCGGTCGGCTCGCAGCGGGCGGTCAGCATCAGGATCGGGATGTCGGATTCGGCGCGCAGCCAGCGGCACAGCGACAGGCCGTCTTCGCCGGGCAGCATCAGGTCCAGCACTACCACGTCGAAATTTTCTTCCAGCAGCGCCTGGCGCATGCCTTCCCCGTCGCTGACGCCCAGGGCCAGGATGCCGAAGCGGGCCAGGTAGTCGATCAGCAGTTCGCGAATCGGCACGTCGTCATCCACGATCAGGGCACGGGTGTTCCAGCGTTTGTCATCGTCGCCGACGAGGTTCTTGCTGGCATCGCTGAGGGGGAGCGGGGTGTTCTGCATGCTTGCGTTCATCTGCCTGGTATTGCTGCCAGCCGCGGCGACGGGGCCGCGTCAGTTACCCATGGGGTAAGCGTTCGCCCGGCGGGCTGGTAGTCATGTTCGGATTGGGAGCGGCCAGCGAGGGTCACTCGCAGGCGTGTCGCTGGAATGTCCGGTATGTATCAAGCTCGATACATTTGGCTACATTTTTCCCGTTTCGTTCTGGCAATGGCTCTACATCGGCATTCTTTACGAAAACTTTATGCCTGTCTTCGCCTTTCAGTCTCGTTCCTTTACGGCCTTGTTTCCGACAATACCGACCAACGGCCCTAAGCAGGGCTGGCTATTCCAACGAGGAGAAAGGCCATGAACGTGCTGGATGGGGTGGCACTGCTGCTGGCAGCAGGGCTGTTTGTGTATCTGACGGTGGCGCTGCTGCGCGCCGACCGGCACTAGGAGCGGCCATGCACAGCTATGATTACGCGCTGCTCGTGGCCTTCCTGGCCCTGGTGCTGGTTCCGGCGCCCTTCCTGGGCCGCTTCTACTACAACGTCATGGAAGGCCGACGGACCTGGCTCACGCCTGTTCTGGGCCCGGTGGAGCGCGGCTGCTATCGCCTTGCCGGGGTGGACCCTGCGCAGGAGCAAAGCTGGCAGCGCTACACCCTGGCCCTGCTGGCCTTCAACCTGGCCGGCTTCGTGCTGTTGATGGGTGTGCTGCTGTTCCAGCAGTACCTGCCCGCCAACCCGCAACACCTGCCTGGCATGGAATGGTCGCTGGCCTTCAACACCGCGGTCAGTTTCGTCACTAACACCAACTGGCAATCCTACAGTGGCGAGGCGTCGCTGAGCTACTTTAGCCAGATGGTCGGCCTTACCGTGCAGAATTTCGTCAGCGCCGCCACCGGCCTGGCCGTGCTGGTGGCGCTGTGCCGCGGCATTGGCCGGCGCTCGGCGAAAACCCTGGGTAACTTCTGGGCCGACCTGACCCGTGCCACCCTTTATGGCCTGTTGCCGCTGTGCCTGGTGCTGGCGTTGGTGCTGGTGTGGCAGGGCGTGCCGCAGACCTTCATGCATTACGTCAACTCGGTGACGGTGCAGGGCGCAGACCAGGTCATCCCACTGGGCCCGGCGGCCAGCCAGATAGCCATCAAGCAGTTGGGCACCAACGGCGGCGGTTTCTTCGGCGTCAACTCGGCCCACCCGTTCGAGAACCCCACGGCGCTGAGCAACCTGCTGGAAGTGGTGTCGATCATCCTGATACCGGTGGCGCTGGTGTTCACCTTCGGCCACTACGTGAAAGACATGCGCCAGAGCCGGGCGATCATCGCCTGCATGTTTGCGCTGTTCCTGATTGGTGGCGGCGTGGCGCTGTATGGCGAGTACCAGCCCAACCCGACGCTGCAAAGCGCCCAGGTGGAACAGGCGCCGCCGCTGGAAGGCAAGGAGGCGCGCTTTGGCACCACGGCCACGGCGCTGTGGGCGGTGACCACCACGGCGGCGTCCAATGGTTCGGTCAACGCCATGCATGACAGCCTCAACCCGCTCACCGGCATGGTGGCGCTGGTGAACATGATGGTCGGCGAGGTGATCTTCGGCGGCGTCGGTGCCGGCCTCTACGGCATGCTGCTGAACGTGCTGACGGCAGTGTTCCTGGCGGGCCTGATGATTGGCCGCACGCCGGAATACCTGGGCAAGAAAATCCAGGCCACGGAAGTCAAGCTGCTGGTGGTGACGCTGCTGGTAATGCCAATCGGCGTGCTGGTGCTGGGTGCCATCGCTGCCAGCCTGGCGGGCCCGGCGTCGGCGGTCAGCAACCCCGGCCCGCACGGTTTCAGCCAGTTGCTTTACGCCTACACCTCGGCCAGCGCCAACAACGGCTCGGCGTTCGGCGGCTTCAGCGCCAACACCGTGTTTCACAACCTGATGCTGGGCCTGGGCATGCTGATCGGCCGCTTCGGCTACATCCTGCCGATCATGGCCCTGGCCGGCAGCCTGGCGCTGAAAAAGACCGCGCCGCTGGGCAACAACAGCTTCCCCACCCACGGCCCGCTGTTCGTCACCCTGCTGACGGTGACCATCCTGCTGGTGGGCGGCCTGACCTTCCTGCCCACCCTGGCACTGGGGCCGATCGCTGAACAACTGAGCCTGGGCTTCTAAGGAACATGACCATGAATATGCCGATCCGTGTTGCCAAGCCGGCCGCGTCCGAAGCCGCCGGCACTGCCCAGAAAACCGCGTTCGCCGCCCTGTGGCGCCCGGCGCTGGTGCAGGCATTCGTCAAGCTTGACCCGCGCCAACTGCAGCGCGCGCCGGTGATGCTGGTGGTGGAACTCACTGCCATTCTCACCACGGTGCTGTGCGTGTTGCCCGAAGCGGGTGTGAGTACCGGGGTGGCGGTGCAGATTGCCCTGTGGTTGTGGTTCACCGTGCTGTTCGCCAACTTTGCCGAGGCCCTCGCCGAGGGCCGCGGCAAAGCCCGCGCCGACAGCCTCAAGGCTGGTAGCCAGGGCCTGGCTGCGCGCCGCCGCGACAGCGCCGGGCAGTTCCAGAACGTCGCCGCCGCCAGCCTGCGCAAGGGCGACGTGGTACGCGTCGAGGCCGGGGAGATGATCCCCGGCGACGGCGAGGTCATCGAAGGTATCGCCGCGGTCAACGAGGCGGCCATTACCGGCGAGTCGGCGCCGGTGATCCGCGAGTCGGGTGGCGACCGTTCGGCGGTCACAGGCAACACCCGCCTGGTGTCGGACTGGCTGCTGGTGAAAATCACCGCCAACCCGGGCGAATCGACCCTGGACCGCATGATCGCCTTGGTGGAAGGCGCCAAACGCCAGAAAACCCCCAACGAGATCGCCCTCGACATTCTGTTGATTGGCCTGACGCTGATCTTCCTGCTGGTGGTGGTGACCCTGCAGCCGTTCGCCCACTTCGCCAACGGCAGCCTGCCGCTGGTGTTCCTGGTGGCGCTGCTGGTGACGCTGATTCCCACCACCATCGGTGGCCTGCTGTCGGCCATCGGCATTGCCGGCATGGACCGCCTGGTGCGCCTGAACGTCATCGCCAAGTCCGGCCGCGCGGTGGAAGCGGCGGGGGATGTGCACGTGTTGCTGCTGGACAAGACCGGCACCATCACCTTCGGCAACCGCCGTTGCACCGCGCTGTACGCCGCCCCCGGCGTGACCGCCAAGGAGCTGGCCGAAGGTGCGCTGCTAGCGTCGCTGGCCGATGACACCGCCGAGGGCAAGTCCATCGTCGACTTCCTGCGCCAGCTGCACAGCCTGCCGGAACCGGCCGCCACGGAATTGGTGGCGGTGCCCTTCAGCGCCGAAACGCGCCTGAGCGGCGTCGACCATGCCGGGCGCATTTACCGCAAGGGCGCGGTGGACTCGTTGCTGGCCTTCGTGGGCATGGCGCGCCTGGAAATGCCCGCCGCCCTGGCCCGTGAAGTGGACAAGATCGCCCAGAGCGGTGGCACGCCGCTACTGGTGTGCCGCGACAAACGCCTGCTGGGCGCCATTCACCTCAAGGACGTGGTCAAGCCCGGCATTCGCGAGCGCTTCGACGAGCTGCGCAAGCTGGGCATCCGCACCGTGATGGTCACCGGCGACAACCCGCTGACTGCTGCCGCCATTGCCGCCGAGGCAGGTGTCGACGACGTGCTGGCCGAGGCCACGCCGGAGAAAAAACTGGCGCGCATTCGCCAGGAACAGGACGACGGCCGCCTGGTGGCCATGTGTGGCGACGGCGCCAACGACGCCCCGGCCCTGGCCCAGGCAGACGTGGGCATGGCCATGAACGACGGCACCCAGGCGGCGCGCGAGGCGGCCAACATGGTCGACCTCGACAGCGACCCCACCAAACTGCTGGACGTGGTGCAGATCGGCAAGGAACTGCTGGTGACCCGTGGCGCCCTGACCACGTTCTCCATCGCCAACGACGTGGCCAAGTACTTCGCCATCCTGCCGGCGCTGTTCGCCGCCATCTACCCGCAGTTGGGGGTGTTGAACGTGATGCACCTGGCCAGCCCGCAGAGCGCGATTCTATCGGCGATTGTGTTCAACGCGCTGATCATCGTCGTACTCATCCCGCTCGCTCTGCGCGGCGTGCGGGTGCAAGCGGCGAGTGCTGCGCACCTGCTGCGGCGCAACCTGTTGATCTATGGGTTGGGCGGAATCGTGGTGCCGTTCGTGGGCATCAAGCTGATCGACCTGCTGCTGACCGCCGTTCACCTGGTATGAGGAATTGATGATGTCGACTTATCTGCGTCCGGCCCTGAGCCTGATGGTATTGATGACCCTGATCACCGGCGTGGCCTACCCGCTGGCCGTGACGGCGGTGGCCCAGGTGGCCTTCCCTGAACAGGCCAATGGCAGCCTGGTGCACGATGAGGGCGGCAAGCTGCGCGGCTCCAGCCTGATCGCCCAGGCCTTCACGGGCGACGCCTGGTTCCACCCACGGCCGTCGGCCGGGGATTTCGCCACCGTGTCCAGCAGCGCCAGCAACCTGGCACCCAGCAACCCGGCACTGGCCAGCCGCATCAAGGACGATGCCGCCAAGCTGTATGTGGAGGGGCAGGGTGCGGTGCCGCTGGCCCTGTTGACCACCTCGGGCAGCGGCCTGGACCCGCACCTGCCGCCGGCCGCGGCCGATTACCAGGTGGCGCGCGTGGCCCAGGCGCGGCAGCTGCCCACTGCCACGGTGCAGCAACTGGTAGCCGAGCACACCGAGCGCTCGTTGTTCGGCCCGCCGGTGGTGAATGTGCTGGCTTTGAACATGGCGCTGGATCGGCTACCTTCAGCCCACTAACCCCGTAGCCTGGCGGCTGCGGCTACGGGTCTTCCATTCCTGGCGTTGAGTGATTTTCATGAGTGATGCCCTGCGCGCCGACGCGCTGCTGGCCCAACTGCCCCGCGATGGCCGCGGCCGCCTCAAGGTGTTCCTCGGCGCGGCCCCCGGCGTGGGCAAGACCTACGCCATGCTGCAGGCCGCCCACGGCCAGTTGCGCCAAGGTGTTGGCGTGTTGGCGGGGGTGGTGGAAACCCATGGCCGCGCCGAGACCGAGGCGCTGCTCGGCGGCCTGGCCCAGCAGCCGCTGGTGCGTTCCCAGTACCGCGGCGTGACCCTGGAGGAGATGGACCTCGACGGCCTGCTGCAGGCCGCGCCACAGCTGGTGCTGGTGGACGAACTGGCGCACAGCAACGCCCCCGGTGGCCGCCACGCCAAGCGCTGGCAGGACATTCAGGAACTGCTGGCCGCTGGCATCCACGTCTACACCACGGTCAATGTCCAGCACCTGGAAAGCCTCAACGACCAGGTGCTGGACATCACCGGCGTGCAGGTGCGTGAAACCCTGCCCGACTGGGTGCTGCAGGAGGCGGACGAGCTGGTGCTGATCGACCTGCCGCCGCGCGAACTGCTGGAGCGCCTGCGCGACGGCAAGGTGTACGTGCCCGAACAGGCGCGAGCGGCCATCGACGCCTTCTTTACCCAGACCAACCTCACCGCCCTGCGCGAGCTGGCCATGCAGACCGCCGCCGCCCAGGTCGACGCCGACCTGGCGCAAGGTTACCGGCGCATGGGCCAGGCCGCCCCGGCGTTGCGCGGGCGGTTGCTGGTGGGCATTGACGGCGATGCCCAGGCCGAGCGCCTGGTGCGCCACGCCAGCCGGGTGGCGCAGCGCCGGCACCTGCCCTGGAGCGTGGTGCACGTGGACACCGCCACGGCCCGCGACGAACTCAGCCGCCAGCATTTGCAGAACGCCCAGCAACTGGCCGAGCGCCTGGGCGGTGAAGTGGTGGTGCTGCGCGCCGGCGAAGTGGCCAGAACCTTGATCCAGCATGCCGCCGAACGCCGCGCCAGCCTGGTGCTGGTGGGCCAGTCGCGGCCGTTGTGGTACCGCCGCTGGCTGGGCGGCGGCCTGGGCCCGCGGCTGCTGCGCGACACCCATGGGCTGGAAATCAACGTGCTCGACCGCGATGAAGCGCGGCCGCTGCCCCGTGCCCATGGGGCAGGCGAGTGGGTGTGGTTCGACTACCTGTTGGCGCTGTTCGCCACCCTTGCCGCCAGCGGCCTGGCCTCGGCGGTGGCCAGCGTGCTGGCGCTGCCGAACATCTCGCTGGTGTTCCTGGCGGCGGTGCTGCTGGTGGCGGTGCGCAGCAGCCTGGGGCCGGCGCTGGTGTGCGCGGCGCTGTCGTTCCTGGCGTATGACTTTCTGTTCATTCCGCCGACCTTCTCGCTCACCATCTACCGCGAAGAGGACGTGCTGACCCTGCTGTTTTTCCTGCTGATGGCGGCGCTCACCGGCAACCTCGCCGCGCGCCAGCGCCGGCAGTTGCAGGCGCTGCGCGACACCCAGGAAGAGACCAGCGAACTGCTCGACCTGTCACGCAAGCTCACCGCCGCCACCGACCGCCAGGCCGTGCTCAGCGCCGCCGCCCAGCACCTGCAGGGCTGGCGCGAGTTGCAGGTGTGGGTGGCCGAGCGCGACGGCCATCAGGGCTGGAAAGACCCTGGCGGCCACCCCATTCCCCTCAGTGACACCGAACGTGCTGCCGCCGACTGGGCCTGGCAGCATGACCAACCGGCCGGCATGGGCACCGGCACCTTGCCCTCGGGGCGCTGGTGGTGGACGCCTGTGTCACTGCAGGACGGCCCATTGGTGCTGCTGGGCGTGCGCGACCGCGACGGCCGCGCCTTGAGCGCCCAGCGCCGGCGGCTGCTCGGTGCCCTCAGCCAGCCGCTGGCCCAGGGCCTGGCCCGGGCGCAGCTGGCCCAGGACCTGGAGGCGGCACGCCTGCACGGTGAAACCGAGCAGCTGCGCAGCGCGCTGCTGGCCTCGGTGTCCCACGACCTGCGCACACCGCTGACGGCCATGCGCGGCAGCATCGACAGCCTGCTGGCGCTGGGCGAGGCCATCCCGCGTGCCGACCGCCAGGAGCTGCTGGAAGGCACCCGCGATGAAGCCGAGCGGCTGGACCGCTACATCCAGAACCTGCTCGACATGACCCGCCTGGGCCACGGCGCCCTGAAGCTTGCGCGCGACTGGGTGGCGCCGGCCGACATTGTCGGCAGCGCCCTCAACCGCCTGCGCGCGGTGCTGGCGCCGCTGGACGTGGCGGTGGAGGTGCCGGGGCAGCTGCCGCTGCTGTACGTGCATGCCGCGCTGATCGAGCAGGCGCTGATCAACGTGCTGGAAAACGCCGCGCGTTTTTCGCCACCCCACGGCCGCCTGCTGATACGCGCTGCCGCCAGCGGCGAGGAGCTGAGTTTCGCCGTCAGCGACCAGGGCCCGGGTATTCCCGAGGAGGAGCGGGCAAAAATCTTCGACATGTTCTACACCGCCGCCCGTGGCGACCGCGGTGGCCAGGGCACCGGCCTGGGCCTGGCGATCTGCCAGGGCATGATCGGCGCCCACGGCGGGCGCATCCTGGTGAGCGACGGCCTGGATGGCCACGGCACCTGCATCACTCTATGCTTGCCGGTGCAACCGCAACCCGGCCTGGAAAGTGAAGCCTGAACATGAGTCAAACCGCGACCCTGCTGGTGATCGACGATGAACCGCAGATCCGCAAGTTCCTGCGCATCAGCCTGGCTTCCCAGGGCTACAAGGTGCTGGAAGCCGGCACCGGCGCCGAAGGCCTGAGCCAGGCCGCGCTGGGCGGCCCGGACCTGGTGGTGCTGGACCTGGGCCTGCCGGACATGGACGGCCAGCAGGTGCTGCGCGAGCTGCGTGAATGGAGCCAGGTGCCGGTGCTGGTGCTGTCGGTGCGCGCCAGCGAGACCCAGAAGGTGGAAGCCCTGGACAACGGCGCCAATGACTACGTCACCAAGCCGTTCGGCATTCAGGAGTTCCTGGCGCGCATCCGTGCCCTGTTGCGCCAGGTGCCCAGCGGCGATGCGCCGCTGGCGCCGGTGAGCATTGGCGGCTTGCTGATTGACCTGGGGCTGCGCCGGGTGACGCTGGATGGCGCCGAGGTGGCGCTGACCCGCAAGGAATATGCGGTGGTGGCGCAGCTGGCGCGTTTCCCCGGGCGGGTGATTACCCAGCAGCAGCTGCTGAAGGACATCTGGGGGCCGACACATGCCGAGGACAGCCACTACCTGCGCATCGTGGTGGGGCATATTCGGCAGAAGCTCGATGATGACCCGACGGCGCCGCGCTACATCATCACTGAGCCGGGGGTGGGGTATCGTCTTCTGGCCAATCCCTGACGCGGCCTGCGGCCGCTGCTACGCGGATTTTCGTCGTGTTATTCATCGAACGCCGGCGCGTCATCGATTCCCGTAGCAGCGGCCGCAGGCCGCGTCCATGGTTCAGGCGCTGCGAATACGCTTGCGCGCGCTGCGCATCAGGCGCACCAGCAGCATCGCCGCCGCACAGGTGAGGCCCACGATCAGCCCCTGCCACAACCCGCTCGGCCCGGCCGGCGCGCCCAGCCAGTCAGTGAGGCCCAACAGGTAACCCACCGGCAGGCCAATGCCCCAGTAGGCAAACAGCGTCAGCAGCATGGTCACCCGCGTGTCCTGGTAACCGCGCAAGGCGCCAGCGGCCGTGACCTGGATGGCGTCCGAGAACTGGAACAGCGCCGCATACACAATCAGCATGGCGGCAATGTGCAGCACCGCCGGGTCGGCGGTGTAGATGCGCGCGATGTGCTCGCGGCCCAGGTACATCAACGTCGCCGAGAAACACGCGTAGGCCAGCGCCGAGGCCATGCCGATGCCGGCGGCGAAGCGTGCCTCGCGCGGCAGGCCGCGGCCCAGGGCCTGGCCGACGCGGATGGTCACGGCCATGCCCAGCGAGAACGGAATCATGAACACCATGGAGCTGATGCTCAGGGCGATCTGGTGGCCGGCGACCACGGTGGAGCCCAGGCTGCCGATCAGCAGGGCGATGACGGCGAAGATGCTCGACTCGGCGAATACCGCGATGCCGATCGGCAGGCCGATGCCCAGCAGGCGCTGGATGACCGGCCATTGCGGCCACTGGAACTGGCCGAAGACGTTGGCCGCGCGGTAGGCAGGCGCCCAACGCACCCAGGCGGCCATGCCCAGCAGCATCATCCACATCACGCTGGCGGTGGCCCAGCCACAGCCCACGCCGCCCATGGCGGGCACGCCCAGATGGCCGTAGATGAATACGTAGTTCAGCGGGATGTTCAGCGCCAGCCCGCACAGCCCCAGCACCATGCTCGGCCGGGTGCGGCCCATGCCGTCGCTGCAGCAGCGCAGCACGTGGTACAGCGCCACCGACGGCAGGCCGGTGCCGATGCCGCGCAAATAGCCCATGCAGGGTGCTATCAGCTCCGGGTCCACTTTCATCAGGTGCAGCACCGGCTCGGCGTTGAACAGCAGCAGGCTGGCGCCCAGCCCGGCGGCCAGCGCCAGCCACAGCGCCTGGCGTACCAGCGGGCCGATCTCGGCCGGGGTGCCGGCGCCATGGCGCTGGGCGACCTTGGGCGTGGTGGCCAGCAGAATGCCGGTCATCAGCAGGAACACCGGCACCCAGATCGAGTTGCCCAGCGCCACGGCGGCCAGGTCACGGGGGCCGACGCGGCCGGCCATCACGGCATCGACAAAGCCCATGGCGGTGTGCGCCAACTGCGCGATCATGATCGGGCCGGCCAGGGCCAGCAGCGTGCGCAATTCCAGGCGCACCCGGGCAGGGCGGGTAAGGGGGGTGGTCATGTCGGTTGCAGCTGCGGTCACGGGGCGTAGTCCACTGATGGGCGCGGAAAACCGCCCATTCTACGCCTTGACGCCGTGGTCAGGAAACACTTGCCACGCGCTTCGTGACGGCGCGCCCGGCTGCGCCTAAACTGCCGCCCATACTGGGGAGCTTGCCATGCTGATTGTTGCTGACGAAAACATTCCACTGCTTGAAGAATTCTTTGCAGGTTTCGGCGAAATTCGCCGGGTACACGGGCGCAGTGTCGATGCCGACGCGGTGCGCGATGCCGACGTGCTGCTGGTGCGCTCCATCACCAAGGTCAACCGCGCCTTGCTGGAAGGCAGCAATGTGCGCTTCGTCGGCACCTGCACCATCGGCACCGACCACCTGGACCTGGACTACTTCGCCGAGGCCGGCATTCGCTGGTCCAGCGCCCCGGGTTGCAACGCCCGCGGCGTGGTGGACTACGTGCTGGGCGCGCTGGTGACCCTGGCCGAGCTGGAAGGCGCAGCCCTTGCCGGCCGCACTTATGGCGTGGTCGGCGCCGGCCAGGTGGGCTCGCGGTTGATTCGCGTGCTGCGCGGGCTGGGCTGGGACGTGAAGGTCTGCGACCCGGTGCGCCAAGCGGCCGAGGGCGGCGATTACGTCAGCCTGGACGAAATCATCGCCCAGTGCGATGTGATCAGCCTGCACACCCCGCTGAGCAAGAGCGGCAGCCACCCCACCTGGCACTTGCTGGGCGCCGAGCGCCTGGCGCGGTTGAAACAGGGCACCTGGCTGATCAACGCCGCCCGTGGCCCGATTGTCGACAACCAGGCGCTGAAGGACGTGCTGATCGAGCGCGACGACCTGCAGGCGGTGCTGGATGTATGGGAGCACGAGCCTGGCGTCGACGGTGAACTGGCCGACCTTTGCGTGCTGGCCACCCCGCACATCGCCGGCTACAGCCTGGACGGCAAGCAGCGCGGTACCGCGCAGATCTACCAGGCCTACTGTGCGTTCCGCGGCGAGCCGGCCAGCGTGCAACTGGCCGACCTGCTGCCGCCGCCGTGGCTGTCGGAAGTGGCGTTGAACGGCCTTGCCGACCCTGTGCAGGCGCTGGCCATGCTGTGCCGCGCAGTGTATGACCCGCGCCGTGATGACGCCGATTTCCGTCGCAGCCTGACCGATAACGATGCCCAGCAGCGGCTGGCGTTCGACGGGCTGCGCAAGAATTACCCCACCTCGCGTCGCGAAATCGAAGGGCTGCGGGTGCGCCTGGACGGCTATTCGCCGGACCTGCGCAAGCTGGCCACGGCGCTGGGTTGCGAGCTGGTGTAGCAGCGGTCGCGAGGCCGCGTCACAGGCGCAAAAAAGAAAACCCGGCGCATGGCCGGGTTCACGGGGTGGCGCGGGTCGTCAGTCTTGTTTGGCAGGGGCAGGTTTGACCAGACGTTTTTCCAGTTCCTGGCAGGCATCCTGGATCATGTCTTCGGTGATAGGGATCTCTTGTCCCTTGGCATCGATAATGGAGCCGCCGGCCGCCTGGTGCGGCTGGATGCGGCGTACTTCCACGGTTTGGTTACTGCTGCTGTGCAAGCCCATGGCCCGTCTCCTCATCAGGTTTAGTGCTCAGAGTAGGGTCGCCAGATGACTGCCTCGTGACATCCCTGTGCAGCCTGGCGACGCTTTCAGTCCACCAGAAAGCGCTGGAAACCGCCAGCCCGTGCTTAGACCAAAAGCATCTAGGCCAAGGTCTGGCAGGTCCTGTTAAGGTGACCGGCCCTGGCATCGGGAGTTCCCCCGGGCGCAAACCAGCCGCCAGGGTGTAGGCTTGGCGAACCTTCCTTGCCAGGCCTGCCCATGATCTCGCTGCTTTCCGCCCGCCAGCGTCGCGCCCTGCGCCTGGCCCTGCATTTTCTCTACCCTTACCGCTGGCGCGCGCTGGCTGCCCTGGTAGCCCTGGTGGTCACCGCCGGCATTACCTTGTCCATGGGCCAGGGCATTCGGCTGCTGGTGGACCAGGGCTTCCTGACCCAATCGCCGGTGCTGCTCAACCGCTCCATCGCGGTGTTCATGCTGCTGGTGGTGGCCCTGGCGGTGGGCACCTTCGTGCGGTTCTACCTGGTGTCGTGGATTGGCGAGCGCTGCGTGGCTGACATCCGCCAGCAGGTGTTCGACCACCTGGTGTACCTGCACCCCGGCTTCTATGAAAACAACCGCAGTTCCGAGATCCAGTCGCGGCTGACCGCCGACACCACCTTGCTGCAATCGGTGATCGGCTCGTCGCTGTCGCTGTTCCTGCGCAATGCGCTGATGGTGATTGGCGGCATCGTGCTGTTGTTCATCACCAACCCCAAGCTCACCAGTATCGTGGTGATTGCACTGCCGCTGGTGCTGGCGCCGATTCTGGTGTTCGGCCGGCGCGTGCGCGGCCTGTCGCGCCAGAGCCAGGACCGCATTGCCGACGTGGGCAGTTACGTCGCCGAAACCCTCAATCAGATCAAGACCGTGCAGGCCTACAACCACCAGGCCGAGGACCAGCGGCGTTTTGGCGTCACGGTAGAGCAGGCGTTCGAGACCGCGCGCCAGCGCATCGTGCAGCGCGCCTGGCTGATTACCCTGGTGATCATGCTGGTGCTGGGCGCGGTAGGGGTAATGCTGTGGGTGGGCGGCATGGACGTGATCGCCGGGCGCATTTCGGGCGGTGAACTGGCAGCGTTCGTGTTCTACAGCCTGATCGTCGGCAGTGCCTTTGGTACGTTGAGCGAGGTGATGGGCGAACTGCAACGGGCGGCCGGCGCTGCCGAGCGTATTGGCGAACTGCTGCAGGCCAGCAGCGAAATTCGCCCGCCGGCCAGTGGCCTGCAGCGCCTGCCCGCGCGGGTGAGCGGCCGCCTGGACCTTGTGCAGGTGCTGTTCGCCTACCCGTCGCGCCCATCGCAGCCCGCCATCAATGGCCTGGACCTGGAGATTCGCGCCGGTGAGACCCTGGCCCTGGTAGGCCCGTCCGGCGCCGGCAAATCCACGTTGTTCGACCTGCTGCTGCGTTTCTACGACCCGCAGCAGGGGCGTATCCTGATCGACGGTGTGGACCTGCGCCAGCTCGACCCCCAGGACCTGCGCCGGCATTTCGCCCTGGTGTCGCAAACCCCGGCGCTGTTTTTCGGCACCGTGGAAGACAACCTGCGTTACGGCCAGGCCGACGCGCCTTTCGAACAGGTGCAGCAGGCCGCGCGCATCGCCCATGCGCATGACTTCATCGAGGCCTTGCCGCAGGGCTACCAGACCCACCTGGGCGAGGCCGGGCTGGGCCTGTCGGGCGGCCAGCGCCAGCGCCTGGCCATTGCCCGCGCGCTGCTGGTGGACGCGCCGATCCTGCTGCTGGACGAAGCCACCAGTGCCCTGGACGCGCAGAGTGAACATTTGATTCAGGAGGCCTTGCCGACCCTGATGCAGGGCCGTACCACGCTGGTTATCGCCCACCGGCTGGCGACGGTGCAGAACGCCGACCGCATCGCGGTGATCGAACAGGGCAGGGTGGTGGCTGTGGGCACGCACCGGCAGTTGATTGCCGGCAATGCGCTGTACGCGCGGCTGGCGGCGTTGCAGTTCAATACCGCCGACGCGGCGCCTACATGACCCAGTAGCCGCTGCCTGGCGGTAGCGGCCACGGGGTTGTGGGGCTTAGCGGTATTCGCAGAGGTAGGCGGTTTCCACTTCCACTTTCAGCTGGAACTTGCTGTTGGCCGGCACGTTGAAGCGGCTGCCGCCTTCGAAGGTTTCCCACTCCAGGCTGTCAGGCAGCTTGACGATCAGCTTGCCGGTAACCACGTGCATGATTTCTTTCTGTGCGGTGCCGAATTCGTATTCGCCCGGGGCCATGACGCCGATGGTGGCAGGGCCTTCCTTCATTTCGAAAGCAATCGACTTCACGGTGCCGTCGAAGTATTCGTTGACTTTAAACATGGGCGAATCCTCAGGATAGGGTCAAAAGGGCCGCCAGTATGCCCAACGCCGTGAAGCGGTGCACGCGCTTTTAACCGTCTAGTTAGGCAGTGACAGGGGCAGCAGCCGCGCGGTGTTGCGCGCATCTTCCAGGGCCCGGTGCTGCTGGCCGTTGAAGCTCAAGCCCGCCAGTTGCAGGGCGCCATTGAGGCCCAGCGGCCGCTGCAGTTTGCGCGCCTTGGCAAAGCGCTGCTTGAGGTTGGTGTGCGGCACGTCCGCCAGCAGGCTGCGCAACTGGTGCTGTTGCCAACTGAGCAGCAACTGCTGGCGGTCGTAGTCGCCCCAACTCACCCAGCCCTGCAGGTTGGCCTGGTGGTGGCCCAGCCAGCGCTCGAACTGCGGCCACACCTCGGTCAGCGGCGCGGCGGCGTCGATGTTGGCCTGGGTGATGCGCGTCAGTTCGCGGCAGAAAGGCGTGAGGCACGGCCGCCGCTGCGGGCGCACGAAGCGCTGGAAGTGGTCCACCTCGCGGCCGTCGCGGGTCACCAGGCTGGCACCGATCTCGATGATTTCCATTTCCGCGACCGGCCAGCCACCCTCATCCGTGGTAGCTTCCAGGTCGATCACCAGCCAATGCGGCATACCAGGCTCCAATGCGCTGTGCTCATTCTGGCTAGAGCGTAGCCAAGTACAAAGAGTTCCGATATCCCCCCAAGCGCTTGCTAGGGGCCTGGCCACGGCATACATTGCTCGACGGACGGTAGTGGAGGCAGGGCGTGTGGACGACTTGAAGGCCCGTGAAGTGATGCAGCGGTTGGTGGCCAGCGGTCAATTGACCGACCCCGACAGCCCCCGCGGCGTGCTGTTGCAGACGGCCGCCCACCTGTTCCGCAGCAAGGGCTTCGACCGCACCACGGTGCGCGACCTGGCCAGCGCCGTGGGCATCCAGTCGGGCAGCATCTTCCATCACTTCAAGAGCAAGGACGAGATACTGCGCGCGGTGATGGAACAGACCATCCTCTATAACACCGCGCTGATGCAGGCCGAGCTTGCCGACGTGACGGGCGTGCGCGAGCGGGTGCTGGCGCTGATCCGCTGCGAACTGCAGTCGATCATGGGCGGCACGGGCGAGGCCATGGCGGTGGCGGTGTATGAATGGCGCGCGCTTTCGGCCCAAAGCCAGGCCCAGGTGCTGGCCGTGCGCGACCGCTACGAACAGCTGTGGCTGCAGGTGCTGGCCGAGGCGCGGGAGGCCGGGCTGCTGGGCGGCGATGTGGCCATTACCCGGCGCCTGCTGACCGGTGCTTTGTCGTGGACCAGCACCTGGTTCAAGCCCCAGGGCAGCCTGAGCCTGGAACAGTTGGCCGACCAGGCGTTGCAGCTGGTGCTCAAAGGCCCCTGAGCCTATGTTTGCAGTTGTGGAACGGCCCGCAAACGCCTAATTTATGCGGATCCAAATGCCCTTTTGCCCTGAGGTACAACACGTTGACTGGGATTCGCCGGCGCAGCATCGCGCGGTTACTCATGGGGGCGGGCCTGGGCCTGGTAGCGCTGTCGAGCGTGGCGGCGCAGGAAGTACGAGTGGGCGCGGCGCATTTCCCGCCTTACACGGTACGCCCCGAAACCGGCGCCGACACCGGCCTGCTGCCGCAATTGGTGGATGACCTCAACGCCTCCCAGGGCCAGTTCCACTTCGTGTTGGTGCCCACCTCGATTCCGCGTCGCTACCGTGACTTCCAGGATGGGCGCATCGACATGGCGATCTTCGAAAACCCCGAGTGGGGCTGGGAAAAGATCGAGCACACCAGCGTCGACATGGGCCTTGAGGATGCCGAGATCTTCGTCGCCAAGCGCGGTGACCACCGTGACCAGACCTACTTCGCCGACCTGTCGGGCAAGCGCCTGGCACTGTTCAGCGGCTACCACTACGCGTTCGCCGACTTCAACGCCGACCCCGCGTTCCTGGCCAAGACCTACAACGCCACGCTCACCTACTCCCACGACAGCAACCTGATGATGATTTTGCGTGACCGCGCGGACATCGCCCTGGTCACACGCTCCTATCTCTACGACTACCTGACGCGCAACCCCGGGGTGGCCAAGGATTTCCTGATCTCCGACCGCATCGACCAGCTGTACCATCACTACGCGCTGCTGCGGCCGCAGGCGCCCATCACCGGCCAGCAGTTCCACCAGTTGTTGCAGGGGCTGCGCAACAACGGCGAAATGTTCAAGGTGTTCGACCCCTACCGGATTGCCGTGCGGCCGTTGCCGGAGCAGCCGGTGGTGGCCCACGCGGTGCCATGACCGGCGGCCTGGGGTAAATTTTGCCGTGGCGCTCACGTCATTCAGGGATCTTCCGTCCTTTCGTGAGCTGCCCGCATGTCCCAATTCCCGCCCTTGCCCCATTGGTGCGACCTGGTCGCCGACGAAACTGATCAACGCCTGGTGTTGAGCCTGGCAGGTGAACGGCTGATCGAACTGCAGGTGCAACGCACGCCGCAATTGACCGTCACGCCCGTGGGCGCTGCCGATTTCCGTGCGCTGTGGGCTGCAAGCTATTGGCTGCTGAGCGCCAATCCACAGGCGCGGCGCCTGCACTGGCAGCTGGCGGACGCGCCGGAACAAGCGCTGGCAAGCGGTTTACTGGTGCCCGCTGCGGGCGAGTATGTGTGTGAGCGGGAGCTGTTCTGGCAGCTGCCGCAACCGTGGCTGGCACAGCCCAGCGCGGCCTTCCCGCAACAGTTGCAGATGACCGACGGCAAGCGCCATCCGCGCCGCGCGCCCAAGCCTGTGGGCGAGGTTTACCGGCGTTTCGACCCGCGTATCCAAGCCTGGGTATCGTTGCGCACGCTGGACGTGGAGCAGGACCTGGCCCGCTTCAACCGCTGGCAGAACAACCCGCGGGTGGCGAATTTCTGGCAAGAGCAGGGCGACCTGGCGCAGCACCGCGCCTACCTGGAAAAGCTGGCGGCTGACCCGCACACCGTCACTCTGGTCGGTTGTTTCGATGACCAGCCGTTCGCTTATTTCGAGGCGTATTGGGCGCGTGAGGATCGCATCGCGCCGTTCCTCGATGCCGACAATCACGACCGTGGCGTCCACATGCTGGTAGGCGAGGAAAACCATCGCGGGCCGCACAAGGTGGCCAGCTGGCTGTCGGCGCTGACCCATTACCTGTTCCTGGACGACCCCCGCACCCAACGCGTGGTGGCCGAGCCGCGCGCCGACAACGGCAAGATGATCGGCTACATGCAGGGGCAGGGCTTTTACCGCGAAAAGGAGTTCGATTTCCCGCACAAGCGCGCGGCGCTGATGGTCACCACCCGTGAAGGCTTCTTCGCCCGCAATGACCTGACCCTCTAGAGGACGCGGCCTGCGGCGGCTACAGAGACCGACGTAGCAGCAACTGTCTTGAAATGGCGTCGTCTGCATCGCGACTAAAGTCGGCTCCTACGCCGTACGTGGTAGGAGCCGGCCTTGGCCGCGATGCAGGCGGCGCGGTGTATGGGGTATCCGCATTCGCGTCGCCGCACCGGTGGTGGGGGCGGGGGCTGGCCAGCGAGCTTTTCTGGCCCCAACAGCTCGCGGGCACGCCAGCTCCCACAGGATGTAGCAGCTGCCGAAGGCTGCGTCCGGCGGCGTCCCATTCGCCCCGGGGCTGGTTCAGGCCGCCTCGCGCTCGCCCGAGGCCTTGCGGCAATGCACCAGCGCGTCGCGGATCATGAAGTTCACCAGGGTTGGCGACACCCCCAATTCGCGGGCGATGTCTTTCTGCGGGACGCCATTGAGGCGGTAGGCCTCGAACGCGTAGCGGGTGCGCTGGGGCAGTTGGCCCAGGGCGCGGTCCACCACTTCCAGGGTGGCCTGGTGCTGGTGCGTAGCTTCTGGCGTGGCACCGGCCACCACCACATTCAGGCCCTCGTCCTCGTGGGTGCAGTAGCGTTGTTCCAGCGCCTGCTTGCGGTAGTGGTCGATGGCCAGGTTGCGCACTATCTGGAACAGGTAGCTCAACTGCGCCTTGAACGACGAGGTGATGGAAGGTGCCGACTGCAGGCGGAAGAAGGCGTCCTGCACCACGTCCTCGGCCCGTGAACGACACCCGGTAATGCGTGCGGCGATCTTCACCAGCAAGGTGCGATTGTCGACGAAGGCTTGCAGCAGGGGTGTGTCACACGTGCTTGTGGGCTGTTGTTCCATCATGGAAGTCACCTGGTGGCCAGTGGGTTATCACAGGGTTCGCCGAGCATGCGGCGGCTGCGGGACGGGCACCAAGTTAGTTGTAATGATAATCGTTGTCAAATGAGAATAAAGTCTAAATGCCCTGTTTCGAGGCATAAGTCGCAGGGCCGAACACTTTCAGGGCGTCGGCCAGGCTGGCCGCCGACAGCTCGCCCAGGTGGCTGCCCAGCAGTTGGCCCTGGGCGCTGTAGAACAGCGTGGTGGGCAGCGCCGCCGAGCCCAGCTGGCGGCCCCACTGGCTGCCGGGGTCGTAGAGAATGTGCTGGCTGTCGAAGCCGGCGGCGGCAATGAAGTTGCTGACCGCGCCCGGTGCTTCGCCCTGGTTGATGAACACGAAGCGCAGGTCGCCGCGCTGCGCCTGGGCCTGCAGCAGCACTGGCACCTCGCGGCGGCAGGGCGGGCACCAGCTGGCCCACAGGTTGACCACCAGCGGCCGTGGGTCGGCGCCTGGCAATGTGGCCGGCCGGCCCAGGCTGTCATGCAGGGTGGCGGTGGGCATGCCCACCCCCTGCTGGTGCTGGCGCAGCAGCAAGTCGGCGCCGGCCCAGGACAACACCCCCACCGCCAGGGCGGCGGCCAGCGGCACGCGCACCGCAGCTTGGCGCCAGCCTTGCCACGCGGCGCCAACGCCCAGGGCCAGCAGGCCTGCCCACCACACGAAGCCACCGTCGCGCAGGTCGATGACCTGCCAGGGCTGGGCGCGGTATTGCCCGGCGTACACGCCGACGAAGGCCAGGCGCGCCACCAGCAATGCCAGCATGAACAGGCCGAATATGCTCGCCTCCGGGTTGCGCGTGCCGCGGCTGCGGGCCACCCACCAGCCGGTCAGCAGGGCCACCGCCAGGGCGGCCAGCAGCAGCAAGTGGTTGACGGCCAGGGCAAAGGGGCCGACGCCAAGACTCAACATGGGGACTTCCTGTGTGGGGTGGGCAGTGGCGCCAGTCTGGCGGCTGGCCGTTAAGCGGCGATTAACGGCGCGCCGCGGCCTGGGGAACCCGGCATAATCGCCGGTTAATGATCATCGGCGATACTGCCGGTTTTGCACACGGGTACTGTTATGCACGTTCTGCTTTGCGAAGACGATGAGCTGATTGCCTGTGGCATCGTCGCCGGCCTGCAGGCCCAGGGCCTGACCGTGGACCGGGTAGGCACCGCCAGCGCCGCGCGTGCGCTGTTGCAGGCGGCGCATTTCGACGTGATGGTGCTGGACCTGGGCCTGCCCGACGAGGACGGCCTGGCCATGCTGGCCGCCTTGCGCCAACAGGGCGAGTTGCTGCCGGTGCTGGTACTGACCGCGCGCGACACCGTCACCGACCGTGTGGCGGGCCTGGAAGCGGGCGCCGACGACTACCTGCTCAAGCCTTTCGACCTGCGCGAGCTGTGCGCGCGCCTGCATACGCTGACGCGCCGCGTGGCGGGGCGGGCGGTGAACACCATCGAACATGGCCCGTTGCGCTACGACCCCAGCAGCCGCCAGGCCTGGCTGGCCGGCCAGCCGGTGGACCTGTCGCGGCGCGAGCAGGCGCTGCTGCAGGCGCTGTTGCACAGCCGTGGGCGGGTGCTGTCCAGTGAACAGTTGAAAGACAGTGTCTACGGCTTCGGCGACGAGGTGGAGAGCAACGCCCTCAACGTGCACATTCACCACCTGCGGCGCAAACTGGGCAACGACATCGTGCAGACCGTGCGCGGCCTGGGTTACCGCCTGGGGCAGCCGGCATGAGCCTGCGCCTGCGCCTTAGCCTTATATTGGGGCTGGCCTTCCTGCTGATCTGGTCGCTGGCGGCGGCCTGGATGTTCCGCGACCTGCGCCACCAGATGATGTTTTCCCTGGACCAGCGCCTGGTGGCCTCGGCGCGCATGGTCGCAGGCCTGGTGGACCAACTGCCGCCGCTGGCCAGCCAGGGCGAGGCGCGGCGTTTCAGCGCCGACCAGTTGAGCATTCCCGACGGCATGGCCTGCCAGGTCAGCTCGCTGCGCGGGGAAATCCTGGCGCGTAGCCATGGCGCCAACGACCAGCTGGACGACCAGAGCAGCGGCTTCCACGACCAGTTGATCGACGGCGGCCGCTGGCGCAGTTTCACCCTGATGCACGACGGCGTGCGCATCACCACGGCTGACCGTCATGAAGAGCGCGAATCGCTCAATTACTCGATTCTGCTGGCGGCGTCGGTGCCGGTGCTGGTGGCGCTGTTGGGCAGCCTGGCGGTGTTGTGGCTGTGCGTGGGCGTGGGCCTGGCGCCGCTCAACCGCATCCGCGATGCCCTGGCGCGGCGCAGCGCCGACTCGGTCGAGCCGCTGCAGGTGCAGGCCTTGCCGCGCGAGTTGCAGCCGCTGCTGGAAAGCCAGAACCAGCTGTTCCAGCGCATCGGCCAGACCCTGGAGCGCGAGCGGCGGCTGACCGGTGACGCCGCCCACGAGCTGCGCAGCCCGCTGACGGCCATCAAGACCCACCTGCAAGTGGCGCGCATGACCGACGGTGGCGCGCGTGAAACTGCGCTGGGCCATGCCGAAGCCGGTGCCGACCGCTTGCATCGCACGCTGGAGCAGTTGTTGCTGCTGGCGCGGGTGGAAGGCAGCCTGTCGTTCGACGACGGCTGTGCCTGCACCGCCGGCCAGGCAGCGCATACGGCGGTGCAGGATGCCAGCGCCGCCGACCGTCACCGTATTGTTCTGGAGATGCCGGCGGGCGTGGCCGAAGCGCGCCTGCAGATGCCCTCGGCGCTGGCGGTGGCGGCGGTGCGCAACCTGCTGGACAACGCCCTGCGTCACAGCCCGGTGGGCGCCCAGGTGGAGCTGAGTGTCAGCATCGCCGATGGCCAGGCCTGTTTCCTGGTGCGTGACCACGGCCCGGGCATCGCCGCCGCCGACCTGCCCAACCTTACCCAGCGTTTCTGGCGCAGCACCCACAGCGTCGGCTGCGGCCTGGGCCTGGCGATTGTCCACGCCATCGTCCAGCGCTGTGGCGGCGGGCTGGCCTTCGACAGCCGCGACGACGGCCTGCGGGTGCGGCTGGCGGTGCCGCTACACGCGCTGTAACGCAGCCGGGGTCGCCAGGGGTGGGCAGCGCGGGTAGGGTAGCGGCTTGCCTCAGGAGAGGAGACCGAGCATGGACCCGCTCATGGAAACGCCCATTGTCATCAAGCCGCCAGCGCCCGGCGACGCCGGCATCATCAGCCGCATCCTGGAGCGCTCGATCCGTACGGGCGGCGCCCTGGACCACCGCAACAACCCTTGCCTGGTGGAAGCCTGGCTGCGCCACAAGGGCTGCGAGGACGTCGACCGCTGGCTGGTCGACGACGCCCTGTACCTGCGCCTCGGCTGGCTGCAGGGCAAGCCGGCAGGGGTGGCGCTGGCCCTCACCAGCGGCGAGATCTGCCTGTGCTACGTGCAGCCCGAATGTTTCCGCCAGGGCCTGGGGCGGGCTTTGATGGTGGCCATGGAAGCATTCCTGCGCCGCCAGGGCCACCGGCGCGCCATGCTGTACAGCACCTGTACCGCCAGCGGCTTTCATCGACGCCTGGGCTACCGGCAAACGGGCCAGCCCTTGCATTTCAGCGGCCTGGCGCTGGTGCCCATGGACAAGGTGCTGAACGATTTCGACGAAGCCAGCGGTAATGGGCTGGTAAAACGTGGCTGAGAATTATTATAATTTGCGACATCGCAATGTGCCACTATTCGAATCTCCACCGTAACCAGGGAAGTCAGTGCTGATGACGCGGCCCGGTGCTGTACTGGAAACTTATTACCGGGAGCTGGTCGGCTTCCTCAGCGCGCGGCTGGGCAACCACCAGGTCGCCGAGGACGTGGCCCACGACGCCTACGTGCGCGTGCTGGAGCGTAGCGGCGATACCGAAATCGCCCACCCGCGCGCATTCCTGTACCGCACGGCGCTGAACCTGGTGATCGACGGCCACCGGCGCAGCGTGCTGCGCCAGGTGGAGCCCCTGGAAGTGCTGGACACCGACGAACGTTACCTCGACCCGGCGCTGCAGCAAGTGATGGACCAGGGCCAGCGCCTGGAGTTGATGCGCCGGGCGCTGGATGAACTGCCACCAGCGTGCCGCGACAGTTTCCTGCTGCGCAAGCTTGAAGGCCTGTCGCACCCCGAGATCGCCACGCGCTTGAACCTGTCTCGCGCGCTGGTGGAGAAGCACATCGTCAACGCCATGAAACACTGCCGGGTACGCATGCGCGAGTGGGAAAACCAATAGCCACCTCAGCATTTCGCCGATCATCGGTTTGGCCCCGAATTTGCTGCGCTGTGCTTGATTTCGCCGCCCATCGGGAAGAATATCGACCGTGACTTCCGAGGGATGCCGCTTGATGTGTGGCGGCTCACGGGTCAGGGATGCCCTTGGCGCTGCGGCGCAGGTCACCGACCATGATCAACAAAGCGTTAAGAATTCTGATTGCCGACGAGCATCCCAGCCAATTGATGCACGTCGAGCGCATGCTCAACACCATGGGCTATTACCGTATCGCTCCGGTGCGTTCCTTCGAGGCCTTGCTGGCGCTGGTACAAAGCGCCGTAGAGCCGTTCGACCTGCTGATTGCCAACACCGAAATGGCCCAACGTGCCGGCGTCGACCTGCCGCGCTTGTGCAAGGGCAGCAAGCAGGTACACCACGCCTTGCTGTATGAAAGCGAAAGCGTGCCGGTGCCCACCATCGCCAGCCAGCAGCGCGACTCGGTGAATGTGTGCCTGTCACGCCTGCCCGACAGCGATGCGCTGAAGACGCTGATGGACATCGTCGACATTGGCGTCGACCTGATCGAGCAACCCGTTGCGGTTGTCAGCCAGCGCGGTCAGGGCCGCAAGCGCCTGGCCCAGAAGGAACCGGCGCTGTTGCGGCATTCCTAGCGGTTGGCTGGGCTGCCGAGAATCATGCACGTAGTGCTGGCGGTGGCGTAAAGCCGGCCCTCGGCATCGTAGATGCGCCCCTCGGCCAGCGCCGTGGAACGCCCCACGTGAATAGCCTTGCCTTCTGCCCGCACCGGCCCGGTGCTGGCGCTCAATGCCCGAACATAGCTGATGCGCAGGTCCAGGGTGGTATAGCCCTGGCCCTGTTGTAGCCGCGTGTGAATGGCGCACCCCATGCACGAGTCCAGCAAGGTGGCGGCATAGCCGCCATGCACGCTGCCCAGTGGGTTGTAGTGACGCTCATCCGGTGTGCCCTGGAAGATAAACAGGCCTGGGCCCCATTCAATCGGCTCCAGGACGCGGCCTCGGGCCGCTGCTACAGATTCGCGTAGCAGCTGCCGAAGGCTGCGTCCCTGCCACCGGGGCATACCAGGCAAATCGCGGCCACCGCCACGGTAGTGGCCTGGCCGGCTCAGTTTGCTATCCTCTGCGCCTTTGGCAGGCGCCAGCATAGGCGTCGCCGTCCCCAATACGTGGATACCACATGACTGCCAACCCCACACCCGGCCCGCTGCTGCTGTCGCGCGCCGACCACAAGACCCTGGGCCTGGCGGCCTTGGGAGGCGCCCTGGAAATCTACGATTTCATTATTTTCGTGTTCTTCGCGCTCACCCTCAGCCAGTTGTTCTTCCCGCCGCAGATGCCCGAGTGGCTGCGCCTGCTGCAAAGTTTCGGCATTTTCGTCACCGGCTACCTGGCCCGGCCGCTGGGCGGCATTCTCATGGCGCATTTCGCCGATCACCTGGGGCGCAAGAAGGTCTTCAGCCTGAGCATCCTGATGATGGCGCTGCCATGCCTGTTGATCGGGGTGATGCCCACCTACGCGCACATCGGCTACGCCGCGCCGCTGATCCTGCTGGCCTTGCGCATTCTGCAGGGCGCGGCCGTGGGCGGCGAGGTGCCCAGCGCCTGGGTGTTTGTCGCCGAGCATGCCCCGGCGCACCGTCGCGGCTATGCCCTGGGTTTCCTGCAGGCCGGCCTGACCTTCGGCTACCTGATCGGCGCACTGACCGCCACGGCGCTGGCGCAGCTGTTCACCCCGCAAGAGATTCTCGATTACGCCTGGCGCCTGCCGTTCCTGCTGGGCGGTGTGTTCGGCATCATCGGTGTGTGGCTGCGCCGTTGGCTGAGCGAAACACCCGTGTTTCTGGCATTGCGCGAGCGCCGCGAAGGCCTGGTGGAGCTGCCGCTCAAGGCCGTGCTGCGCGACTATCGGCAGGCGCTGCTGCCAGCAGTGATCCTGACGTGCGTGCTGACCTCGGCGGTGGTGGTGCTGGTGGTCATCACCCCCACGGTCATGCAGCAGCGCTTCGGCATGACGGCGGGGCACACCTTCGCGCTCAGCAGCCTGGGCATCGTTTTCCTCAACATCGGCTGCGTGCTGGCCGGCCTGCTGGTGGACCGCATCGGCGCCTGGCGGGCGCTGCTGGTCTACAGCCTGCTGATGCCCCTGGGCATCACTGCGCTGTACGCCAACCTGATTGGCGGCTGGGGCCTGCCGGGGTTGGGCTATGCCCTGGCCGGGCTGGCCTGTGGCGTGGTGGGCGTGGTGCCGTCGGTGATGGTGGGGCTGTTCCCGGCGAACATTCGCGTGTCGGGTATCTCCTTTACCTACAACATCGCCTACGCCCTGTGGGCCAGCGTCACGCCACTGGCGCTGATCGCCGCCATGCCCTGGAGCCCATGGGTGTGCGTGGGTTTCAGCGCGGTGATGGGCATGGTCGGGCTGCTGACCGCGCTGGTGTACGCCGGGCGTGGGGTGCTGCAAGGCGAGGGCGCGAGCGCCTGTGGTTGATGCGCCTTGCTAGCGTCAAGCGACTGCCAGCCGGGTAATGGCGGGCAGTGTTTTACGCTGGGCTTGCCACAGGTCGTAGGCGGCCTGTTCGGCCAGGTACATGCGCGCGCTGCCCAGGCCGGCCATCTCCAGCCGCAAGGCCAGGTCTGCCGAAAGCGCTGCGCGGCCATTCAGTACCGTTGATAGCTGCCCGCGTGAATACCCCAGGTGTTGCGCCAGCGCGGTTACAGTCATGCCCAGGGCTGGTAACACGTCCTCGCGAAGCGCTTCCCCGGGGTGGGGTGGATTGAACATGGCCATTTGTGGATTCCCTCCTGTCAGTGGTAGTCGAGGTAGTCGACCAGTTCGATGTCAGTGCCGTCGAAGCGGTAGATCACTCGCCAGTTCCCCGATACCGTTACGGCCCAGAAACCCAGGCGGTCGCCCTTCAAGGCATGCAGTCGGTTGCCAGGGCGGTTCATGTCCTCGGGGGCCGCGGCTCTGTCCATCGCCGACAGCAGCCGACGAAGTCGTGCGACGTGGTCAGGCCTGACGCCTTTGGTCGTTCCTGTCAGGTACAAGGCCTTCAAGCCTTTGTGTCGAATGCTCTTGATCATGAATAACTGTAAGGCTTCGGCTTACAGCGGTTCAAGCCAAAGTGTAAGGCAAGACATTACAGTATGCAAATCAATAAATCCCTAAATATGGGACAACAAATTATATATTGAGATTTGCCGCCAAAACCATCTATAGTCCTTTCCATCAGCTCTACGCCCTCACTGTCAAAAAACAACTCAGGTGAAGCGATGCAGGCGCATTTGATCGCGCTCGATTGGGGGACTACTTCCCTTCGGGCTTATAAACTCGGCCGTCACGGCCAGGTGCTGGAGCAGCGCGCGCTGGCCTCGGGCATCATGCAATTGCCTACCACCCCCCGGGCCATCGCCGGGCAACGCTGCGACAACGGTTTTGAATTGGCCTTCGATGACGCCTGCGGTGACTGGCTGCAGGCGCAACCGCAGCTGCCGGTGATTGCCTGCGGCATGGTCGGCAGCGCCCAGGGCTGGCGCGAGGCTGCCTATTGCCCGACGCCTGCGCGGGTCGCCGACCTGGGCGCCAGCCTGCAGACGGTGCAAACCCTGCGCGGCACCCGGTTGCATATCGTGCCGGGGGTTATCCAGCATTCGCGGCTGCCCAATGTGATGCGCGGCGAGGAGACCCAGGTGCTGGGTCTGTTGCAGGACCTGCCCAGCCACGCCCGCCAGGAAGCCTTGCTGATCGGCCTGCCCGGCAGCCACAGCAAGTGGGTGAGCGTGGTGGATGGCTGCATCCAGCAGTTCGACACTTTCATGACCGGCGAGCTGTACGCCGCAGTCTGCGCCCACACCATTCTTGGCCGCACCCAGCAGCCCACCGGCCAGTTCGATGAAGCCGCGTTCGTACGGGGCGTGCAGGTGGCGCTGTCGGCCGACGCCGACATCGGCCTGCTGTCGACGCTGTTCAGTGCCCGCACCCTGGGCCTCACGGGGCAGCTCAGCGGCGCCCAGCAACCCGATTACCTGTCCGGCCTGATGATTGGCCACGAACTGCGCGCCCTGGCCGAGGTGTCGCGTGCGCGCCATGCCGGCGCCGCATTGCCCGAGGTGATGCTGATCGGCAGCGCGCCGCTGTGCCAGCGCTATCGCATTGCCCTGAACCTGTGCGGCTTTGCCCAGGCCAGCCTGGCCGAGCAGGCCACCGAACGCGGATTATGGAGCCTGGCCGTGGCGGCCGGGCTGCTCGCCCCACAGCCAGAAGAGGTTTGACATGCTCAAGCAAGCGCTCGCCGCCAACGGCCTGATCGCCATCCTGCGCGGCCTTCGCCCCGATGAAGCCCAGGCCATTGGCCAGGTGCTGTATGCCGAAGGTTTTCGCGTCATCGAGGTGCCGCTCAATTCCCCCAGCCCCTACGACAGCATTCGCATTCTGCGTGACAGCCTGCCGGCCGATTGCGTGATTGGCGCCGGCACGGTGCTCACCGCCGAGCAGGTGCAGCAGGTCAAGGCCGCCGGTGGCCAGTTGATCGTCATGCCCCACAGCGACGCCAAGGTGTTGCGCGCAGCCAAGGCCGCCGGCCTGTACCTGTCGCCCGGCGTGGTCACGCCCACCGAGGCCTTCGCGGCACTGGAGGAGGGCGCGGACGCCTTGAAACTGTTCCCCGCCGAGATGCTCAACCCTGGCGTGGTGAAGGCGCTGCTGGCGGTGCTGCCCAAGGGTACCGCGCTGATTCCGGTGGGTGGCATCAGCCCGGACAACATGGCGCCGTTCGTCGAGGCCGGGGTCCAGGGTTTTGGCCTGGGTTCGGGGCTGTTCAAGCCGGGCATGAGCGCCGCCGACGTCGGCGCCCGGGCCAAGGCCTACGTGGCCGCCTGGAAACGCCTGCACTGATTCGTTGCGACTAAAAACATCGACAAGAGAGACAAGCGATGAAAATCACCAAATTGACCACCTTTATCGTGCCGCCGCGCTGGTGCTTCCTGAAAGTCGAGACCGACGAGGGCGTGACCGGCTGGGGCGAGCCCGTGGTGGAAGGCCGCGCGCACACGGTGGCGGCCGCCGTCGAGGAGTTGTCCGACTACCTGATCGGCAAGGACCCACGCAACATCGAGGACATCTGGACCGTGCTGTACCGCGGCGGCTTCTACCGCGGCGGCGCCATCCACATGAGCGCCCTGGCCGGTATCGACCAGGCGCTGTGGGACATCAAGGGCAAGGCCCTGGGCGTGTCGGTGAGCGACCTGCTGGGTGGCCAGGTGCGTGACCGCATTCGCGTGTATTCGTGGATCGGCGGCGACCGCCCGGCCGACACCGCCAAGGCCGCCCGCGACGCGGTGGACCGTGGCTTCACCGCGGTGAAAATGAACGGCACCGAAGAGCTGCAGTTCATCGACACCTTCGACAAGGTCGACCTGTGCCTGGCCAACGTCGCCGCCGTGCGTGACGCAGTGGGGCCCAACGTCGGCATCGGCGTCGACTTCCATGGCCGCGTGCACAAGCCCATGGCCAAGGTGCTGATGAAAGAGCTGGACCCGTACAAGCTGATGTTCATCGAGGAGCCGGTGCTCAGCGAAAACTACGAGGCACTCAAGGAACTGGCGCCGCTGACCAGCACGCCCATCGCCCTGGGCGAGCGGCTGTTCTCGCGTTGGGACTTCAAGCGCGTGCTCAGCGAAGGCTACGTCGACATCATTCAGCCGGATGCCTCCCACGCTGGCGGTATCACCGAGACGCGCAAGATCGCCAACATGGCCGAGGCCTATGACGTGGCGCTGGCGCTGCACTGCCCGCTGGGCCCGATCGCCCTGGCGGCGTGCCTGCAGCTGGACGCCGCCTGCTACAACGCGTTCATCCAGGAGCAGAGCCTGGGCATTCACTACAACGAAAGCAACGACCTGCTCGACTACGTCAAGCGCCCCGAGGTGTTCGACTACGACAACGGCTTCGTGAAGATCCCCAACGGCCCGGGCCTGGGCATCGAGATCAACGAAGAGTACGTCAAGGAGCGCGCCGCCGTGGGCCACCGCTGGCGCAACCCGATCTGGCGCCACGCCGACGGCAGCTTCGCCGAATGGTAACCCGCCACCTGTAGCTGCGATTTACGGTGGGAGCTGGCTTGCCAGCGAGTTTTTGGGCCTCAACAGCTCGCTGGCAAGCCAGCTCCCACAGGCCAAACAATAAGAACGAGGCATGTATCCCATGCACACCCAGACTCTCCCTGCGCAGGCGGCCCTGGCCACGCCCAGCCGCAAGCGCTTCTTCATCATGGTGCTGCTGTTCATCACGGTGGTCATCAACTACCTGGACCGCAGCAACCTGTCCATCGCCGCCCCGGCGCTGACCAGCGACCTTGGCATCGACCCGGTGCACGTGGGCCTGGTGTTCTCTGCCTTCGGCTGGACCTACGCGGCCATGCAGATCCCCGGCGGCTGGCTGGTGGACCGGGTGCCGCCGCGCATTCTCTACAGCGTTGCCCTGGCGCTGTGGTCGGTGGCCACGGTCATGCTCGGTTTCGCCGGCAGCTTCATCGCCCTGTTCGTGCTGCGCATGGCCGTGGGCGCGCTGGAAGCTCCGGCGTACCCTATCAACAGCCGCGTGGTCACCACCTGGTTCCCGGAGCGCGAGCGCGCCACCGCCATCGGTTTCTACACCTCGGGGCAGTTCGTTGGCCTGGCGTTCCTGACGCCGGTGCTGGCCTGGCTGCAGCATGCTTTCGGCTGGCACATGGTGTTCGTCGCCACCGGCGTGCTGGGCATTGCCTGGGCCGTGGTGTGGTACGCGGTGTATCGCGAGCCGCGTGACTTCAAGGGCGCCAACGGCGCTGAAATCGAGTTGATCAGCGAAGGTGGCGGCCTGGTGGACATGCAGTCCTCGGCGCGCGCGGCCAAGCCCGGTTTCAGCAGGGCTGACCTGGGCATCGTGCTCAGCAAACGCAAACTGTGGGGCATCTACCTGGGCCAGTACTGCCTCAACTCGACGCTGTGGTTCTTCCTGACCTGGTTCCCCACCTACCTGGTGAAATACCGCGGCATGGACTTCATCAAGTCCGGCATGCTCGCTTCGCTGCCGTTTCTGGCGGCGTTCGTCGGCGTGCTGTGCTCGGGGTTCTTCTCCGACTGGCTGATTCGCCGTGGCGCCAGCATCGGCCTGGCGCGCAAGCTGCCGATCATTGGCGGCCTGCTGATCAGCACCTGCATCATCGGCGCCAACTACGCCGAGTCGACGGCGGTGGTGATCGCCTGCCTGGCAGTGGCGTTCTTCGGCAATGGTTTGGCGTCGATCACCTGGTCGCTGGTTTCCACCCTGGCCCCGGCGCGCCTGCTGGGGCTGACCGGCGGGGTGTTCAACTTCATCGGCAATCTGTCGGCGATCACCACGCCCATCGCCATCGGCTTCCTGGCCAGCGGCGATTCGTTCGCGCCGGCCATCACCTACATCGCGGTGATGGCGTTGCTGGGCGCGCTGTCGTACATCGTGCTGGTCGGCAAGGTCGAACGCATCCAGCTGTGACTGGCACAGGCGGGAGCGGGCGCACATAATGCGCCTGCTCACGTACTCATTACAGGATTTGCCCATGCAGGACGACGTCACCCCGCAGGCCAAGGAGGCCGCCCCCGCCGGCACGCAAACCCTGATGCGCGGCCTGGCCGTGATTCAGGCAGTGGCCGATGGCGCCCGCGACCTCAAGGAAATAGCCCGGCACGTCGGCACCACCCGCAGCACCACCCACCGCCTGGCCAGCGCCCTGGTGGACGAACGCTACCTGCGCGTGCTGCCCCAGGTGGGTTACCTGCTGGGCCCCAAGCTGATCGAACTGGGTTTCCAGGCCCGCGAGGAAGTGCCGCTGGTGATGCTTGCCGCGCCGTACCTGGACGAGCTGTCGCGCCTGACCGGCGATACCATCCACCTGGCGGTGCGCGACGGCGACGACGTGCTGTACCTGCACAAGACCCCCGGCCGCAACGGCCCGGAAATGCGCTCGCGGGTCGGCCACCGCATGCCGCTGGCGCGCACCGGCATCGGCAAGGCGCTGCTGCTGGACGCCTCGCCCGCCGAGTGGCACCACCTGTACGAAATCAGCCTGCCCGCTGCCGGCCACAACGCGTTGTGGCCCAACCACCCCGAGCAGACCTGGGAGCAGGTGCACGCGCGCATGCAGGCCTACGCCAAGGGCGGCTACGCCTTCGACCTGGAAGACAACGAGCCCTCCATCCGCTGCGTGGCAGCGCCCATTCGCGATGCCAGCAAACGCATCGTGGCAGCGATCAGCGTGGCCAGCACGGTGCCGTACATGTCGCTGGAGAAGATGGAAGGGTTGGTGGCGGTGGTGCAGAAGGCGGCGGCGGGGATATCGGCTGAGGTGGGGGGCGGTTAAGTCGTTGGAGACAGGACAGCGTCAGGCTTGCTGCTTTCGTCTCACGCTTCTGCGATTTGCGTTTTCGGTGTGACGCCTACTGCGTTTCGAGCCGCTTTCCCAGTGAACAGCGCTCCATCGGCTCGCCGTTGCTATGTTCTCTTCCCTCAAGATGACTCTGATTCCATCTTGAGCGGGATAGGCGGTTGAAAGCGTCACGTGCAGAGCGTCTTTATCCCGGTGATACCAGATACCCGCTGACCAGGATCGGCAGTATCAATAGCAATCCCATTTCAGTTGCGGTTCTTGATAATTCGGTCGGCCATTGCCTGGGCTTGCTGATAGCTTGCCGACGCGTAAATTTCCTCCACATTGACCTTGAGCATGCTGCGACCTACCAGGCGTAAGCTATGGGAACCGCCTTTTGCTCTCATGTAGGCGTCTTTCTCATCGAGTATTCCGAAAAATTTCAGTAGCGTTGTTATCGGCATTGGTAGTCCCTCCTGGACATGGAGTTTCCCATCCTGGGTTCTGCTTGGCGAAGCGTTTGTGCCTTTGCATGGTGTCTATTTGTTTCGGTGGAGTTTGGCGCTATTTCGACGCTTAACTGGCGAAAAATCCTACATACAACTCACGTTGCAATCGCTAGCCTCCCTTCCGCACTGTCATTCAGTGCCCGGTGTCGAAGCCGGAGCTTCATCAAAACGACGCAAGTACATCCATCTGGGTACAGTCGATGCTAACCTCGCATCGGTTGCGCTTAATGGCGGGCTGTACGGTGCGGGCCCATTGGCTTCCGTTTTGACTGAAGGGTCCGACTTCGAACACCGTGCGGTCCGCCACCCATGCTTTTCGAAGGGCGGGGTGGTGGAAAAACCAATCAAGACGGACGTTTTCATGAGCACGGAATCATTCGATTTACCGGTAAACAATCCCGCGGAATCAACCAGGACGGCCTTGGCATCAGAGAGCGACGAGGTTTGCACAGCTGTGTTTCCCTTCGGCGCTCGCGGTGCTGATGACACGCCGTTTTTTGCCGTTCAAGCAGGGTTGTCGTCTGAAGATGTGCTGGCGCAGGTGTCGTTGCTGCTGCAATGCGCTGAAGCGACGGCCTATGAGATGTGTGATGGTCCTGATCTTTCGCAGCGGGGGTTGCTTTGGGCGACGTTGCACTCTATCGAGGGTGCCAAGGGGCTGATCGACGCTTTGCTGAGAGGAGCGTCTCGCTCCTTGCCGCAGTGAAATTTGCCGTGGTCTTGCACCGGGACGATCAAAGTTCCGGGTATGGGGTCACGGTGCCTGATGTGCCCGGCTGTTTTTCAGCCGGGTCCACTGTTGCTTTGGCCTTGGAAAGTACCAGGCAGTCACTTGTGTTTCATTTTGAAGGTCTGGTGCTCGAAGGGGAGCCGATCCCCATACCCCGATGCCTGAGTGAACACCTTGCCAATCCGGATTTCTATGGTGGGTTATGGGCCTGGGTCGAGGTCGACGCCTGCCTTACCCCATCGGCGGCAACCGCCGCTTCACCGGGCTCTTCTTGATGATCGCGGTATTGGTTTCCGCATAGGCGTTCAGGCCATCCAATACCGTGTCCAGCTCCTCGATGCTGCGTACATGCAACCGGGCGATGAAGCAGTCGTCGCCGGTGACCTTGTCGCATTCGGTGAACTGCGCGATCTGCTGGATCTGCCGTTCCACCACCTGCAGTTGCCCCGGCAGCGGGCGGATGCGGACGATGGCTTGCAGCTGGTAGCCGAAGGCCTTGGGGTCGACTTCGACGGTGTAGCCCTTGAGCACGCCGCGTTCTTCCAGTTTGCGCAGGCGCTCGGCAACGCTGGGGGCGGACAGGCCGGTTAGTTGCGCCAGGGCCTTGAGCGAGCGGCGCGAGTCTTCCATCAGGGCGGCGATAAGGCGCTGGTCGATGTCATCAGTCATGTTTCGCTCCTTAGGCAAAAGCTGCCGAATGCCTTGATAGTAAAGCCTGAGTGGCCACTTCACCTTGCTTTTTTCATGGAATCCGCGCGCGGGCGCCGAGCATAATATTGCCCATTGCAAAGGAGAATGTAGATGGACAATTCACTGCGGCGCGGCACCCTGGAAATGGTCGCGGCCATGTTGATTTCCGGCACCATCGGCTGGCTGGTGATGCTTTCGGGGCAGCCGGTGCTGGACGTGGTGTTCTGGCGCTGCGTGTTCGGCGCGCTGACGCTGTTGGTGGTGTGCGCGGCCATGGGCTTTTTGCGGCCTGGTTTGCTGACCCGCACGACCTTGCTGCTGGCGGTGCTCAGCGGCGTGGCCATTGTCGGCAACTGGCTGCTGTTGTTCGGTTCGTACTCGCGGGCGTCGATCGCCATTGGCACGGCGGTGTACAACGTGCAGCCGTTCATGCTGGTCGGGTTGGGAGCGCTGTTCCTGGGCGAGAAAATCACCGCGCAGAAACTGTTCTGGCTGGCGGTTTCCTTCGCCGGCATGCTGGCCATCGTCAGCGCCCATGGCGGGCAGGGCGGTGGCGATTACCTGATGGGCATTGTCATGGCACTGGGGGCGGCGGCGCTGTATGCCATCGCCGCGCTGATCATCAAGCGCCTGAAGGGCGTGCCGCCGCATTTGATCGCACTGGTGCAGGTCAGCACCGGCGCGTTGCTGCTGGCGCCGCTGGCGGATCTGTCGGCGTTTCCCCATGAACTGCACGGTTGGGGCGCCCTGCTGACGCTGGGCATGGTGCACACCGGCCTGATGTATGTGTTGCTGTATGGCGCTATCCAGAAACTGCCGACGGCGTTGACCGGGGCCTTGAGTTTCATCTACCCGATCGTGGCCATTTTCGTCGATTGGTTTGCGTTCGGGCATCGCCTGGATGCCCTGCAATGGGTGGGTGTGGCGGCCATTCTGCTGGCCGCCGCGGGGATGCAGCAGGGCTGGGGCATACGCCTTGCCCGGCGGGCCAATGCGCACTGAGTGCACATCAGTCTCCAGCCGATGCTGCCCACTGCCTGAGGGCGCGGTGTACCCAGTCCTGTGACAGGCGCTCCTGCTCCAGCCTGCCAATGCCCAGTTGGCCGTTGCGCAGGCAGTCGAACGTTGCACGCTCGGCGGCGCACAGGCCCGTAGTGGGCATCTGTGCCGGGGCGGGTTCGGCGCAGCCGCGCTGGCGATGGCGCGCAAGCGTTTCGCTGTCCATCAACAGCGCCTGGACGTGAGGCTGATGGCGCCGGGCATCGGCCAGCAGCTTGAAGCCCCAGGTGTCCAGGTCGCCCCAGTAGCCGATGCGTTTGCCCTCAAGCCAGGGCGCCCGCAGCCATGCGGTATTGGCGCCGCCGCCACAGACCGCAATGGTGTCTGGCAGCTCGGGCAGTTCGTACCCTGCCTGCAGGTTTTCCACGACGAGGATGTTGCTGGCAGGCAGCGGGTATTCAAGCAACTGCTCCAATGGCAATTTCAACAGGCCGAGCCCCGCCAGCCTGACCCTGGCCGTTGCGCACAAGGGTTTTACCGTGAGCCAGTTCGAGGGGGTGGGCCGGCACCCCAGCCATGCTTCCAGGCCGCCCTGTGCAGACACCTGCTGCCCGTGGCGTTGGTCCAGCAAGGCAACGATCAGCGCCTGGTTGAGCTCCACGAACTTGGTGTCGACGCCCACCAGGGGGATGGCGCGCAGGTAACGCCCGTGGCCAAGCCCGCGCTGCAGCTGGGGAATGACCGCTGCCAGCAACCGCACGTCTTCGACCGTCAGCCGTTCCAGTGCAACCAGTTGCCTGATCAGCGCAGGATAAAGGTTTTCATCCAGCGCCAGCAGTGGTTCAAGGCGCACCTCCCACGCCTTGCTGCGGGCGATGGCGTCATCGCCCAGCACCGTGATCAGTTGTTGTACCGAGCCGATGCGCACCACCACGGGGACTTCACATTCGCCCAACTGGCGGAAGCTGCGGTTCGCCCAGGTGACAAGGTCTGGCCAGGGCCAACTGCGCCAGGCGTTGATGTAGGCATGAAACTGCCTGATGTCGGCCAGGGCGAGGGAGCCGGACGGTGGGTTGAGCTTGCACACGATCGGAAACTTGCGCTTGCCTTCCAGGCGCTCGCGCAGCCTGGTGGGATGCTGCCACTCCACCCGGGCTAAATGTTCGATGACCTGCTCGGGCATCTTTCCCCACGTAGTCATTCAGTCAACTCCGGCTCGATGCCCAGCGCCGCGGCGTCGGCTTCTGCCTTTGCCGCACGGTGCTGCGCCTGTTGCTGGTCGATTTCCTCCCAGGTCATCTCGCACAGCCGGCTTTCATGGCTGAGCGGGTCGCGCTCTGCAATCAGCAGCGAACGCGCCGACTCACGCGCAAGGTTGAGGTTTTTATAGGGCGTAATGAGGTTGACGTGGATGCGCAGCTCCTTGAATACCTTCAACACCCTGCGGCTCACGGCCTCGGCCGTATTGGAAAAGGCCTCGTCGAGGAACACAGTGCAATAGATGGGCTGGTGGCAGCCGTCCGGGGTCAGGACGTACGCCAGGCTGGCCGCCACGATGGTGCCGGCGAACGATTCCTTCTCGCCCCCGGACTTGCCGCTGGACGAATCCAATACATCGCGAATCGACCCATCGGCCTTGTCGATCTCTTCGGCAAAGAACGACAGCTGGTAGCGCGAGTCGAGCAGGCGCAGGCTCTCCATGGTGCCCGACGTGGCGGGTTGGGTGGCTTTCTGCAACGTGGTGATCAGCTCTTGCAGTTGCTGGAAGCGGGCGTCGTGGTCATCACTGCCGGCGCGTGCCAGCACGCTGGTGAGTTGCTGGTTGAACGCCTTCACATGGTCGAAAAGCTCGCTTCTGCTGCCCAGGCGCAGGTGGCTGCCCTGCCTGAACTCGGTACGTTGGAGCACGTTGTTGATCGTGTCGATGCGGTCGCGAATGTCCTCGCGTTCAGCGTCGATGGCTTGGCGTATCTGCGCCAGCGACTGCGTGGCGTTGCGGTTGAGGCGTTCGCGGAAGCGCTCCACCAGTTCGGGCAAGCCTTCGTTTTCCAGGTGGCCGAGGTAGTCCAGGTACTCGCCCAGGCCCTCGGTGCCGCTTACCCAGTCGTTGGCGATGAGCGGCCATTGGCTCTTGAACGTGGCGACGATGCTGCTGGCTTCATTCGACGCGGTCAGTTCGCAGGCGGCGGTCTTTTCCCTGGCCTTGTCGAGGGCTGCACGCTGCTCTCGTTCAAGGCGGGTGGCATCGTCCAGTGAAGCCATCGGCAACGAGCCGATGCGTTGCGTGAGGATGTCGCGGACATCATCGGTGATGCCTGCCTGGACAATGCCTGACAGGTTCACAAGCTGGCGCCTGGCCTCGTCGCGTTGTGTGGTGGCGCTGCCGATGCTCGTGCCGGTAGACGCTTTCTCGGCGCGAAGGGCGTCGCGCGCGTCAAGGGACTTCTGCCACTGCGCCTTGGCCAACCCCAGCTCGCTGCGTGGGTCTTCCAGGGCCAGCAGGTCGGCGGCCAGCGTTTCCATGCGCTGCTGGCTGGACAGCACGTCCACGGACGCCCAGGTGGTGGCGGCAATGGTTTCCCAGCAGGCGTTGGTTTCAGCCAATGCATCCATGGCAGCACGCGCGCCGGCCACCCGTTGGTTCAACGCTTGCAGCTGCGCCTGCAGGGCTGCTTCATCGGCTTCCAGCGCCTGCAGCCGCGCGTGGTTGTTGAAGCCCAGGCACCAGTTCCGGGGGTTGTCGATGGCCTGCTGGTCTTTCTTCTCGAACCTGCCCTTGTCCAGGTGCACCAGGCCCTTGATGGTCATGGAGAAGGGGGTTTCATCCAGCTGTTCCGTGCTGTCCACGCAGTGCAGGTCGAAACGTGCCAGGTGGTGTTTCAGCCAGTCCCGGTAGGCGTGGGCGCTCCATTCCAGCTTGCGCAGATAGCCGTCGGGCTTGAACTGCGCGGCGGCCCCGGCTTGGCCCACTACCTGAACGCGGACATGCAGGCCGGTGTGCCGGCTGTTGAGCCAACGGGTTACCAGGCGAAAGTGCTCGCCGTCCACCAGCAGGGTGGTGCGCAGGCCGCCCAGCGCCCGCTCGATGGCGCCGCGCCAGGGCGCATGTTCTTCACGCACGTCCAGCAACTCGCCGACGAAGGGCAGGCGGCTGGCCTCCAGCTGCAGGCTGCCCGCCAGTTCGTCGCGAAGCCGCTGGTACGCAGGGTCCATGTTGGAGTTGGGCCGTGCCTTGAGCTCGACGATGTGTGTGGCCAGCGACTTCGCCTGTTCGCGCGCGGTGGCCATTTGGCTGGCCGCGTCGGCGAAACCGTCCTGGCTGGCTTCGCGCTGGGCCGGATAGTCGCTGACGAAAGCCTGTGCCCTGGCCTGATGCTGTTGGAAACTGTCCGCGCCCAAGGCGTCGGCCTGGCCCAGCGCGCGCAAGGTTTCCTGGTAGTGCACGGCGTTGCGCTGGGTGTCGCCGAAGCGCTGGCGGGCTTGCTGCACGTCGCGCTTGAGCCCCTCCAGCCGCTCGCCGCCCTGGGACTGGTAGGCGTGATAAAGCATCTGCACGCGCTCGTCGGCGTCCACCAATTGGTTGTCCAATTGGTGTTGCTGCGCCACCAACCGGGCCAGTTGTGCCTCCAGGTCAGCAAGCCGAATGCTCCACAAACGGTGGCATTGCTCTGCAAAATAGATGGGCAGCGCCACCGCTTCTCTGGTCAGGGCGACCAGTTGCAGCCTCGCCTCGGCAAGGTCATTGCTGACCTGCGGCAGGCGCGCCAGGGCATCGCGCTGCCTGCGGGCTTCAGTCAATTCACGGTGGATGCTTACCAGGTCGTCAAACTCGCGCACCGCCAGCCCGGCATGCTCCTTGACGCTGCTGGGCTCCAGCACCAGATCGCGTATCAGCCCGGTCAGGTCGTCGATTTTCTTCAGCCCCAATGCCCGCGACAGCAGGGCGGGGGCGTTGCGGTTTTCCATGCGCAGCAGCCGTGTGAAGGCTTCCTGGTATTCGGTAAACGTGGCAAACCACTCAAGCCCTGGTACCTCGCCAAGGTGTTGCTTGAGTGCCCGAACATCGCCCTCGCCAAATTGATGCAGTATTTCTTCCAGGGTGACAGGGCGCTTGCCGATGATGAACAGGCGTTTCAGGCTGTCTGCCGCATTGGTTGCCTGGGTGGTCCAGAACAGCGTGGCCAGCACTATCTCGGAGCCGTCGTCGCCCTTGTAGCAGGCCCGCAGTGCGCTGGCGGTGGCGCCAGGGCGCTTGAGCAGCGAGGCGGTTTCGTTGCCGTCATGCACCTTGCCGTAGTTGCCGCGGATGTACGACATCAGCGTGCGGTCGGTGCGGTCGCCCTGGGCCGCGGCGATGTTGAACGAGGCTTTGCTGGGCGGCAGCAGCAATGCCATCAGGCCGTCGATCAGGGTCGATTTCCCGGCGCCGTTGTCGCCGGTGATCAGGGTGCCTTCAGGGTTGATCAGCGCGGTGTGCAGGCCATGGAACGAGCCCCAGTTATAGACCGAAAGCTCGGCCAGGCGGATCTGCCCGGTGCCGAACAAATCACCGGGCTGCACGGCATCATGCTCATTCATCGTTATTTTCCTCGGCAGGTGCTGCGGCATCGGGGCCCGTCAGGCGCTGGTATTCGGCCAGCAGGCGGTCCAGGAAGTCGGCATTCACCACGTAGCGAATAACCGGGGTCACTTCGAAACGGTCGTTGTCACCGCGCACGTTGCTGATCAGGCGCTTGTCGAGCAGGAATTTGGTCGCGCCACTCAATGTGCGGCGCTCGCCGCGGGTGCTTTGGGTCAACGGCAGGAACGGCGTCATCAAGGCTTCGATCTGCTCGGTGGCGATGATGATGCGCTGTTCGCCGGCGGTTTCACGCTCCTGGTAGTACTTGCGCAGCACCAGCAGCAGCAAGGTGTCGTACAGGGTCAGGGTGCGCTTGTTGACCATCGAGTACTGCTCGTCGCTGTCGGTGTCGTCGATGTCGTCGTCCTGCTGCAGGAGGATGGCGATGCCCGCGCGGCGGTCGAGGATCAGGTGCAGGAACATCCGCGCCAGGTGCTGGGTAATGGCAGGTTCATGCAGGCACAGTGCTTCATAGGCCAGGCGCTTCTGGCTGGCCATGACCACGCCCTGGCGCAACAGCAGGACCATTGCCCGGCGGGCTTCCACTGGCATCTCGCTATCGGCCTGGCCCTGCGCCTGCTGCGTTGCAGCGGGCTCATCCGCGGCGTCAAGGGGCGATTCATCTTCCGCTTCGGCGGGTCGAAAGCGGTCGAACAGCGACGAGCCCTGCAGGTTTTTTTCTTCCTGGCTCATAAACCCAGGTCCTCCGGCTTGTCGGGAAAGTTGTCGGCGGCCATCAATAAGTAAGGCACCCGTACGTTGATGCGGTGGCCTGTCCGATCGGTGACGCCCACGCTTTCGCAGGCATCCAGCTCCACGGCCTTGGTGGCCTTGGCGATTCGCACGTAGGCCACCAGTTCTTCCAGGCCGCTGGTGAGCGGGCGGTGCGCGGCCACCTGGGCAACCGACAAGGGGCCGTGGCGGGCGAGCAGGGCCCTTAGCGCTTCTGCCAGTTCCAGCACTTTGACGCTGTCGAGGTGGGCAAGCATGCCCTGGCTTGCTGCGGTGGCGTTGCGGGTGGCGGCCACACCGCTGGTGTCCACGCGCTCTTCCGGCAAGCGCAGGTGCAGGCTGGAAGGCGAGCGCACCTTGAAACCACCGGTGGGAATGTGAAGGGCGATGGGCTGGCGGAAGTTGATGTCCAGTTCCTTGAACCCCACCGCCAGCCGTTCGAGCTGACGCAAGGTGCGTTCCACCGCGCGGCGTTCCTGCTGTGCGCCACTTTCGACGAAGGCCCGCAGGCTTTCCTCGGTACGGCGCCGTACCAGGAATATTCGCTCGCTTTCCTTGCTCAGCTCCCGTACCAGATGGCCGAGGTAGCGGAGTTCGTCGCGTTCCAGGTGGTGCGCGGCGGGCCGCGCCAGAATCGAGCGGATCTGCTCGCGGAATTCGACGATGCGGTTCTGGTCGCACAACAGCCGATAGAAGCCATCGAAGGCCCGGCCAGCATCAGTTTGCAGCAGTTGATCTTCGTGCTTGAGCAAGGCGTCCACCACCTCGCCGCGGCCCGACTCGGATTCGATCATGCGCACGCGCAGGGTCTGGTCGAGTTGGCGGATCTCGTCTTCGAGGCGGCGGAAATCACCGGTCAGCACGGCGGCCAGGTGGTACAGGCCACGGATGCGTTCGCGTTGTTCGGCGTCGTTGAGTTGGGTCAGTTCGCCCCGCCGCAGCTGCTCTATTTGCAGGTCCAGCTCGTGGCGGCGAGCCTCCAGCAGGGTAATGCGCTCCTTGGGGTCCGGGCTCAGCGCGGTGGCCAGGTCGCGCACGGCGTCCTGCACGATGCGCAGGTGCGAGGCGGTGGCGCTGCTGTCGCGGTGTTCGAGGCTTTGCGCGAAGCGCATGGCCAGTTCGAAGGCGTCGGTGCGGGTTAGCCGGTCATCGTGTTCACGCAGCCAGCCGGCGTGAATCCAGTTGCGCAGGTGGATACCGGCATTGTCCTGCAGGCCATACAGCTCCTGCCACAGGGGCAGCTCTGTTTCCAGCGCCACCCGCGCCTTGCCGAAAGGCACTTCGCGGTCTTCGTGGAACAGGTCATTGATGAACGCCAGGATGATGGGGGCATTATCCGCGTGCAGCAATCGCCAGGCGGCGTGTTCGGAAAACAGTCTTCGATACCGGGCTTGCTGCTCATGCACGGACATGGTCGTTCCCTATCGTGATTGCCAAGGCAAAAAGTGCGCTGCAACCGCAACTATGGACCAGCCTTTGGGGTGACGATGTAGGAGAACGATTAAGTGGTACGGAGAAATTTCCGAGAGGTGTTACGAAACCCAAGCGTGCGCCCCTGTAGCAGCGGCCGCAAGGCCGCGTCTTGCACGCCGTGGTGTGCCTGGTGCTACACCGGGTGCAAGACGCCGCCTGCGGCAGCTGCTACGGGATTTGGTTGATCATCAGGTTGAGGTTTTGCACGGCCGCACCTGCGGCGCCTTTGCCGAGGTTGTCGAAGACGGCCGCCAGCAGCACTTGCTGGCCGTGTTCGAAGACCATCAGGCGCAGGTCGTCGGTGCCGTTCAGCACCTGCGGGTCCAGCAGGCTGAGGGCCTTGCTGTCGGCCAGCGGCATGACGCTGACGTGGCGTTGGCCTGCGTAGTGGTCGGCCAGGCACTGGTGCAGCTGTTGCGCAGTAGCCTTGAGCAGGTGCAGTTGCAGCGGGATGGTCAGCACGATGCCCTGGCGAAACGCGCCGTATGCCGGCACGAACACTGGGCGGTGCAGCAGGCCGCTGTGCTGGGCGATTTCCGGCACGTGCTTGTGGCTCAGGCCCAGACCGTAGACCTGGAACGGCGGCGCCTGGGTGGCGTTCTCGCCTTCGTATTCGTCCACCCCGGCGCGGCCCTTGCCCGAATAGCCCGACACCGCGTTGATGCTGATTGGGTAGTCCGCCGGCAGCAGCCCGGCCTGCAGCAGCGGGCGCAGCAGCCCGATGGCGCCGGTGGGGTAGCAACCCGGGTTGCTGACGCGCTTGGCGGCGCGGATGGTCTGGGCCTGGGCGCTGCCCATTTCGGCGAAGCCGTAGGTCCAGCCGGTCTGGGTGCGGTGGGCGGAGCTGGCGTCGATTACCCGCACCGACGGGTTGTGGATGCTGGCGACGGCCTCGCGGGCGGCGTCGTCCGGCAGGCACAAAATGGCCAGGTCGCAGGCGTTGATTGCTTCGGCGCGGTGTTGCGGGTCCTTGCGAAAACACGGATCCAGGCGCAGCAGTTGCAGGTCGGTGCGGTGCCGTAGCCGTTGGTGGATCTGCAGGCCGGTGGTGCCCTGGTCGCCGTCGATGAAAATCAGTGGGGTGCTCATGTTTCGCTGCTCGCAAGAAGTGACTGCCCCTATCTTCAATCCCGGCGTAGCATAGGGAAAGTTGAATTTGGCAACGGCCATGTTCAGTTTTTCTGAAGGTTGCAAGCCATGCGTGAAATCAGTCTGGACCGCCTGCGTACCCTGGTGGTGATCGCCGACCTTGGCTCGTTCGCGGAAGCGGCACGAGCGCTGAACCTGGCGCCGCCCACGGTCAGCCTGCACATCGCCGACCTGGAGGCGCGCGTGGGCGGGGCGTTGTTGTCGCGGGCGCGGGGGCGGGTGCTGCCCACCGCCATCGGCGAGACCCTGGTGGAGCGTGCGCGGCGGCTGTTGCTGGATGCGCAGCAGGCGCTGGAAGACGTGCAGCGCCAGGTGCAGGGGCTGGCGGGCCGGGTACGGCTGGGGGCGTCTACCGGGGCGATTGCGCAGTTGTTGCCCCAGGCCCTGGAAACCCTGGGCCAGCGCCACCCTGGCATCGATGTGCAGGTGGCGGTGCTGACGTCCCAGGAAACCCTGCGCCAACTGACCGCCGGCACCCTGGATATCGGCTTGATTGCCTTGCCACAGTTGCCGGTGAAGGGCGTGCAGATACAGCCCTGGCGCCGCGACCCGGTGATGGCATTCCTGCCAGCGGCGTGGGAAGTGCCTGCAGTGGTCACGCCAGCGTGGCTGGCCGCGCAGCCGCTGATTCTCAACGACAGCACCACGCGGTTGTCGCGCCTCACCGCCGAATGGTTCGCCAGCGACGGCCAGCAGCCCGCGCCGCGTATCCAGCTCAACTACAACGATGCCATCAAGAGCCTCGTGGCCGCTGGCTACGGCGCCACGTTGCTGCCCCACGAGGCGTCCACGTCGCTGCCGGACGCGCGCATGCTGATGCGGCCGCTGCAGCCCGAATTGTCCCGCCAGCTGGGCATCGTTCATCGTGCCGGTGAAGTCGAAAAGCCGACCCGGCATGTGCTGGAAGTGTTGTGGGCGTTGCAGGTGGAGTAGCGGTGTGGCGGGTCAGGCGACCTTGGCGATGTTGCGGGCCACGCCGCGCAGGTCGGTTACCGAAGCTGCCAGGCCGCTGAGGTGGCGTTCGATGTAGTCGATGTCGGCGGAGTTGTCGGCGTAGGTGGAGTGGCGCAGGAACAGCGCGTGGCCCTGCAGCATGCGCGACAGCGCTTCCAGGTGGGCGGCGGTGTGTTCCAGGTCGTCCTGGATGGTGCCCAGGCGTTCGATGTGCATGGTAATGACTCCGATACTGAAGGCCGTGATTCACTCACTGCCCTGATGCCTTTTCTATCGGCAGGGGCGGGGCGAACTCCAGTAAATTCGGGTATCGGAAGCATTTCGGCGGTGTATGGCGCCTGACACGAATGATGTCATGGCGCCATATCCTGGCAGGGTTACATGTTCGGGTAAGTCGGGCCGCCGCCGCCTTCCGGGGTTACCCAGGTGATGTTCTGCGAAGGGTCCTTGATGTCGCAGGTCTTGCAGTGCACGCAGTTCTGGGCGTTGATCTGGAAGCGCTTCTCGCCGTCTTCCTTGGTGATCACCTCATACACGCCGGCCGGGCAGTAGCGCTGCGCCGGTTCATCGTAGAGCGGCAGGTTGGTGCTGATCGGGATGCTCGGGTCTTTCAGCTTCAGGTGGCAGGGTTGTTCCTCTTCATGGTTGGTGCTGGAGAGGAATACCGAGCTCAGCTTGTCGAAGCTCAGCTTGCCGTCGGGTTTCGGATAGTCGATTTTCTTCGAGTCCTTCGCCAGCTTCATGCACGCGTAGTCCGGCTTGGTGTCGTGCAGGGTGAAGGGGATCTTGCCGCCGAAGATGTTCTGGTCGATGTAGTTGAAGGCGCCGCCCAGCACCGCGCCCCACTTGTGGATGGCCGGGCCGAAGTTGCGGCTGGCGAACAGTTCTTCATACAGCCAGCTGGCCTTGAAACCGTCGACATAACCGGTCAGCAGGTCGCCGCCCTCGGCACCGGCCAGCAGTTTCTCGGCCACCGCGTCGGCGGCCAGCATGCCGGACTTCATGGCGGTGTGGCTGCCCTTGATCTTGGCGAAGTTCAGGGTGCCCAGGTCGCAGCCGATCAGTGCGCCGCCGTTGAAGACCATTTTCGGCAGCGAGTTCAGGCCGCCCTTGCAGATGGCGCGGGCGCCGTAGCTGATGCGCTTGCCGCCTTCCAGGTACTGGCTGATGACCGGGTGGTGCTTGAGGCGCTGGAACTCGTCGAACGGCGACAGGTACGGGTTGCCGTAGGACAGGTCGACGATCAGGCCGACCACGACCTGGTTGTTTTCCAGGTGGTAGAGGAACGAGCCACCGGTGTTCTCGGTGCCCATGATGTCCATCGGCCAGCCGGCGGTGTGCACCACCAGGCCCTGCTCGTGCTTGGCCGGGTCGACTTCCCAGATTTCCTTCAGACCGATGCCGTAGTGCTGGGCGTCGGCGTCGCTGTCCAGGTTGAAGCGCTTGATCAGTTGCTTGCCGATGTGGCCGCGGCAGCCTTCGGCGAACAGCGTGTACTTGCCACGCAGTTCCATGCCGGGGGTGTACATGCCGTCTTTCGGCTGGCCTTCGCGGTCCACGCCCATGTCGCCGGTAAGAATGCCGCGCACGGCGCCGTTTTCGTCGATCAGCGCTTCCTGGGCGGCGAAGCCTGGGTACACTTCCACGCCCAGGTTCTCGGCCTGCTGGGCCAGCCAGCGGCACAGGTTGCCCAGGGATATGATGTAGTTGCCTTCGTTGTGCATGGTCTTGGGCACGAACGCGCCGGGCACCTTGCTGGCGCTCTCGGCGTTTTTCAGCACGTAGATGTCATCGCGCTTGACCGGGGTGTTCAGCGGCGCGCCAAGCTCTTTCCAGTCCGGGAACAGCTCGTTCAGCGCGCGGGGTTCGAACACTGCGCCGGAGAGAATGTGGGCGCCCACTTCGGAGCCTTTTTCCACCACGCAGACGCTGATTTCCTGGCCGGCTTCAGCAGCTTTCTGCTTCAGGCGGCAGGCGGCGGACAGGCCAGCGGGGCCGGCCCCGACGATGACCACGTCGAATTCCATGTATTCGCGTTCCACAGGTTCTCTCCTACTCAAGGCTCACAGTTTTTTCTAATGGCGTTGCGCTTATCCGGCGTCGGGGGCGATGAAGCGCTCCCGTGGACGCACTCCAGGCAATCTCTTTGGCCGCGCATTATATCTACACCACTGGCAGGGTCCAATACAAACGTTTGTTTGAATTTGCCCCAGGCCAGTAAATTCGTGGGGGGAAGCGGCATGACTGGCGGGTTCCGGTTGTTGACCGGTCCGGGCGTAGCGGTCAAGATACGGGCGGTTTTGCATTTGCCGCAGGTTGTCCTGAGGCTGCAAGAGCATCTCTAAAAGCCAGGCCAGAGCCGCGCAGGCATGCCTTGCCCCTGGGTGTGGAGTTTACACGTCGCCACCGCCCGTGACTGCCCCGGTTTTGCCGGTAAGTCATTGAAACAAGGGGGTAAAGGTAAATTGTGCGAGCTCGCCGTCGTTTTTAAAGGTGCCCTTGTGCCCACTGAGCATCGCCTGGCCTGCCCGGGCGACATTCTTTTCACCGGAGAGTAACGAGGAATCCATGAAGGTTCTTGTAGCTGTCAAACGAGTGGTCGACTACAACGTCAAGGTCCGTGTCAAAGCGGACAACTCCGGCGTTGATCTCGCCAACGTCAAGATGTCCATGAACCCCTTCTGCGAAATCGCCGTGGAAGAGGCTGTGCGTCTGAAAGAAAAAGGCGTTGCGTCTGAAATCGTCGTCGTCACCATTGGGCCGAGCACCGCGCAGGAACAACTGCGTACCGCCCTGGCCCTGGGCGCCGACCGCGCCATCCTGGTGGAAACCGCCGAAGAACTGAACTCCCTGGCCGTGGCCAAGCTGCTCAAGGCCGTTGTCGACAAGGAACAGCCTCAGCTGGTGATCCTGGGCAAGCAGGCCATCGACAGCGACAACAACCAGACCGGCCAGATGCTGGCGGCACTGACCGGCTTCGGCCAGGGCACCTTCGCCTCCAAGGTGGAAGTGGCCGGCGACAAGGTCAATGTCACCCGTGAAATCGACGGCGGCCTGCAGACCGTTGCGCTGCACCTGCCAGCCATCGTCACCACCGACCTGCGTCTGAACGAGCCTCGTTATGCATCGCTGCCTAACATCATGAAGGCCAAGAAGAAGCCGCTGGAAACCGTCACCCCGGACGCCCTGGGGGTTTCCGTGGCTTCCACCAACAAGACCATCAAGGTTGAAGCCCCAGCTGCCCGCAGCGCCGGCATCAAGGTCAAGTCGGTTGCAGAACTGGTCGAGAAACTGAAAAACGAAGCGAAGGTAATCTAAATGACTATCCTGGTTATCGCTGAACACGAGAATGGTGCTGTAGCCCCGGCTACCCTGAACACCGTCGCAGCTGCCGCGAAAATCGGTGGTGATGTGCATGTGCTGGTTGCCGGCCAGGGCGTTGGCGCCGTGGCTGAAGCTGCCGCCAAGATTGCCGGCGTGGCGAAAGTGCTGGTGGCCGACAACGCTGCCTACGCGCACTTCCTGCCGGAAAACGTTGCCCCGCTGGTGGTCGAGCTGGCCAAGGCCTACAGCCACGTGCTGGCCCCGGCTACCTCGAACGGCAAGAACGTGCTGCCGCGCGTTGCTGCCCAGCTGGACGTCGACCAGATCTCCGAGATCATCTCGGTGGAATCGGCTGACACCTTCAAGCGTCCGATCTACGCCGGCAACGCCATTGCCACCGTGCAATCGAACGCTGCCATCAAGGTCATCACCGTACGCGCCACCGGCTTCGACGCCGTTGCCGCCGAAGGTGGTTCGGCTGCCATCGAAGCCGTGGGCGCTGCCCATGACGCTGGCAAGTCGGCGTTCGTCGGCGAAGAGCTGGCCAAGTCCGACCGCCCTGAGCTGACCGCTGCCAAGATCGTCGTTTCCGGCGGCCGCGGCATGCAGAACGGCGACAACTTCAAGCACCTGTACGCCCTGGCCGACAAGCTGGGCGCCGCCGTGGGTGCCTCGCGCGCCGCAGTGGACGCAGGCTTCGTGCCCAACGACATGCAGGTCGGCCAGACCGGCAAGATCGTTGCGCCACAGCTGTACATCGCCGTCGGTATCTCCGGCGCGATCCAGCACCTGGCGGGCATGAAGGACTCCAAGGTGATCGTTGCGATCAACAAGGACGAAGAGGCGCCGATCTTCCAGGTCGCCGACTACGGCCTGGTGGCTGACCTGTTCGAAGCGGTACCCGAGTTGGAAAAGCTGGTCTGATCCGGCGGCTTCACTTATAAAAGAGCCCGGTCCTGTGACCGGGCTTTTTTTATGTGTGGACGTTGAAGGATTAAACATGAAGCGACCCTTGCTGTTGGGCGCCTGGGCACTGACGTTATTGCTACCCACCCTGGCCAGCGCCGCTGGCACCTGCGAGCGCCTGGTCGCCACCGGCAGCCCGGACGCGCAGCCCTTCTCGTGGCGTGACCCGGACGACCCCACGCACCTGATCGGCGCCAACGTCGATCAACTCAAGCGTATTGGCGACGAGCTGGGCATCAAGATCGACGTGCTGTACAGCGGCCGTCGCTCCCAGGCCCTGGAAGAGGTGCGCAGCGGGCGCATGGACCTGCTGGTGGATGCGCCCATGGCCTTCGACCAGCTGGAAACCCTGGACTACATCCACCCGCGCATGGCGCTCAACGACTACCTGGTGTGGACCCGCAAGGCCGCGCCCATGGTCTATCACACCGTGGGCGACCTGCACGGCCATGCCGGCGCGGTGTCGGCGCGGGCGCGGCTGGGCGCCTCGTTCAAGCGCTTCGCCGACGAGAACCTGAGCCTCGTTGCCGCCGAGTCGCTGACCGTGGCCTTCCAGCAACTGATGCTGGGCAAGGTCGAGTATGTGGTGGCAGGGCGCTACGCCGGCCAGGCGGTGTCGCAGACCCTGGGGCTGGGCAATGACGTGGTGGCCCACGAGACACCGCTGGACCGCCCGGGCCTGTACCTGGCGCTGTCGCACAATTCGGCCTGCAATGACCCGTGGCTGCGCGGACAGCTGGCGAAAAAGATGACAGAATTGCCCGCGTCCGGCCAAGCCGAGGCGGTGTTGCAACGCAATGTCGAACGTTGGAAGGCGAGCTTGCAGCAACCGCGTGTGCTGCAACCGGTCAGTGCCCCAAACCAGTAGGGAATCCGTGTGAGAATTCAAGCTTTGACCGCCGTTGCGGCGGTGCTGGCCCTGGCCGGATGTGCCAGCGACCCGGCCCCCGTCGAGCAACTGCGCCTGACCGAACAGGCCGTGGACCAGGCGCGTGCCGTGGGTGCCACCGACGAGGTTGATGAAATGAAGCTGGCCAGCGACAAACTGGCCAGTGCCCAGGCCGCCAATGGCGCCCAGTCGTACCGCCAGGCCCGCCTGCTGGCCGAACAGGCCGAGCTGGACGCGCGCCTGGCCGAGGCCCGTGTGCTGACCGAAAAGAGCCAGGAGCAGCTGACCCAGGTGAACACCCGTATCGTGCGCCTGCACAAGCAACTGGGGGAAGTGCAATGAGCCTGTCTACACGCGTGGGCGGCGGCCTGCTTGCCCTGGGCTGCCTGGGGCTGTTCGGCTGTGCCAGCCATTCGGGCGCACCGGCGGTAACCTTGCAGCAGGCCACCGCCAGCTTCCAGAAGGTCAAGGACGACGCCGATGTGCTGCGCAGTGCGCCACGCGACGTGATTCGCGCCGGCGAATCGCTGTCGCGGGCCGAGCGCCTGGCCAGCTACTGGGGCAGCGGTGACGATGTGGCCCAGTACGCCTACCTGAGCCAGCGCTACAGCGAAATCGCCCGTGAGCACACCCAGCTGGTGCTGAACAAGGAAAAGCTCGCCAAGCAGGACCTGGAGCGCCAACGGTTGCAGCTGGCCCTGCGCGAATCCAAGCTCAATAGCGTGCAGCAGCAGGGCAAGGCGCTTGAAGAGCAGTTCGTCAGCATGGCCACCACCGAGACCGACCGCGGCCTGGTGCTGACCCTCGGCGACGTGCTGTTCGACAGCGGCGAGGCGGACCTCAAGCCGTCGGCCAACCGCATGATCCTCAAGCTGGTGCAGTTCCTGCAGCTCAACCCCAAGCGCGTGGTGCGTATCGAGGGTTACACCGACAACACCGGCGACAGCGACTTCAACCTGGAGCTCTCCAAGGACCGCGCGCAGACCGTGGCCGACACCCTGGTGGACCTGGGTATCGACGACAAGCGCGTCCAGGTGCAGGGTTACGGCGACCAGTACCCGGTGGAAGCCAACGCTTCGGAGCGGGGCAGGGCGATGAACCGCCGTGTCGAGATCGTGTTCTCCGACGAGAAGGGTGTGCTCGGCGCCGCCCGCTGAACCAGCCCGTAACAGCGGCCTGGCGGCCGCTGTTACGTGTGCGTTGTGTGCAATTGCTGTAGCCGCTGCCGCCAGGCTGCGCTGGCCCCGGCGTGCACCGAAGATTTTCAGCGTGGATTCGGCAGCGGCTACACCGAACCCGCGTAGCAGCTGCCGCAGGCTGCGTCCGGCTGCGGCGGGGTATGCCCGCCAATGCGCGGCGGCTGCGGACGCGGCCTACGGCCGCTGCTACGGGCCCCGTTTACCTCGTCTATCGCGGCGCCTGCATCGCGGCCAAGGCCGGCTCCTACCACGTACGGCGTAACAGCCGGCCTTGGCCGCGTTGCAGACGACGCCGTTTCAAGTCAGTTGCTGCTACGGGTGCAGTACAATCCCCTCGCATTCGCGCAACTGTCCCCGTACACTTTTCAACTGTTCCGGTACTAAAATCAAAAAACCGCCTGTTCAGTCGAGAAGCCCCGCATGACCAGCCTTCTGCTCTACCAGCGCATCGCTCAGCAACTGGCCGAGGATATTCGCCGTGGCGTCTACCAGCCGGGGGAGCGGGTGCCGTCGGTGCGCAAGATGAGTTCGCAGCTCAACGTGAGCCATGCCACGGTGCTGCAGGCCTACGCCAATCTCGAAGACCAGGGCCTGATCCGCGCCCGGCCGCAGTCGGGCTACTACGTGCACCAAACCCCGGCGCTGACCGCGCCGACCCCGGATATCGCCCGTGTGGAGCGCCCCGGCCTGGTGACCCGCGCCAGTATCATCCAGCAGGTGCTGGTGGAATCGCGTCGCGAAGGGGTGTTTCCGCTGGGCGCCGCCGTGCCTCATGTGGATTACCTGCCGGTACGCGCCCTGCACCAGCAGATAGCCAAGGTCACGCGGTTCCATAGCCCGCGGGCGTTCAGCTACATGTTCAGCCCGGGTTTCGAGCCGTTGCGCCGCCAGGTGGCGATACGCATGCGCGACGCCGGCGTGGTGGTCGACCCGTCCGAGGTGGTAATTACCCATGGCTGCGTGGATGCGCTGCAGATGTCCCTGCGCGTACTGACCCGGCCGGGTGACCTGATAGCCGCCGAATCACCGACGTATTACGGGCTGTTGCAGCTGGCCGACCTGTTGGGCCTGAAGGTCATCGAGATTCCCAGCGACCCCTCTACCGGCATCAGCCTGGAAGCCTTGCAGCTGGCCGCCAACCAGTGGTCGATCAAGGCGCTGGTGCTGACCCCGCGGCTGAGCAACCCGCTGGGCGGCACCATGCCCGAAGAGCGCATGAAGCAACTGCTGCGCCTGGCATCGGATTTCGATATCCAGATTGTCGAGGACGATATCTATGGCGAACTGATGTTCGAGCAGGGCAAGACCAAGGCGCTGAAGGCCTATGACCGGCTGGGTCACGTGGTGTACTGCTCCAGCTTCTCCAAGACCCTGTCGCCAGGGGTGCGCATTGGCTGGATGATCCCTGGCAAGTACCAGGCGGAAATCCAGCGTTTGCAGACGTTCACTACCCATTCAGCGTGCAGCGTCACGCAGATGGGCATTGCCAGCTACCTGGAAAACGGCGGCTACGACCGTCACCTGCGCTACATTCGCCACGAATACCGCAAGAACCTCAGCGCCTACCAGCTGGCCGTGCAGCAGTATTTCCCCGACGGCACGCAAATCACTCGCCCCCTGGGTGGTTTTATCCTGTGGGTGAGCCTGCCGGGGCGGGTCAATACCCAGGAATTGCATGTGCGGGCCCTGGAGCAGGGCATCAGCATTGCCCCCGGCTTGATCTTCAGTAACACCGAGCAATTCAACCACTGTATTCGCCTGAACTGCGGCATGCCGTGGAACAAGGAGGCGGAGCGGGCGCTAATGACCCTGGGCATGTTGGCTGGGCAACTGTGCCAGGAAGTGGCGAGCGGCCAGTTTTACTAAGGATTTACCTTCGGTAACCGCTTGGGGGCTTGCCAGCGAGCCCTCTAGCGGGGAGCATATAGCCTTGTGCTGCCATTTCTGCCTGTGTCTATGAATGCCTTGCGTTGTATCGGACTGCTTGTGCTGTGCCTGGGTTCTGGCATGGCGTGTGCCCAATCGTTGCCTTCTACCGAACCTTTCCCGCTGCTGGCCCAGGCGGACGGTGCGCACGCGGCCGTGAAAAAGGCGCCCGTGAAGAAAGCTGCGCCAGCGGTCAAGAAGCCGGCGGCGAAGCCCAAGCCGGCTAAAAAGCCCGTGGCCAGCAAGACCAAGGCGCGCAAGAACACCGACGCCGTGGCCGCCGACCTGCCTAACGCCAAGCTGGACCTGACCCTGCCCAAGGCCATGGTCAATACCCTGGAGCCTGCGAAAAAAACCGAGGCGCAGGCCCCCGCCAGGGACCAATCGCTGCTGCCATCCTATTTCGACGAGAAGAAAACCGAAGACTTCCAGCTCAATGGCAGGCTGCTGAGCAACGAACTGCAACTGCAGCGGCGCAACGACAACACCCGCGAAGTGGAAGGCGCCGCCCTGGATTTCCAGTTCAAGCAGTAATCGGGCAGGCCGTTGGCAGAATCGCCTTGTCGAATTTCCGCTCAAGCCAATTTCAAACGCCTGTTTAAGCGGTTACTATCCCCCTTACATCAAATTCATCGCCTGACGTGAGGTGCGTGTCGTCATGAAGTGCCGTGAAGGCTGTGGCGCCTGCTGCATTGCCCCTTCCATTTCCTCCCCTATTCCTGGCATGCCCAACGGCAAGCCGGCCGGTGAGCGCTGTGTGCAGTTGAATGCCGACAACCTGTGCCAATTGTTCGGCCGCCCGGAACGCCCTGCGGTATGTGGCGGTTTCCAGGCGGACCCGGAAGTGTGCGGGGAGACGAATGCGCAAGCGATACAGTTGCTGGGCTGGTGGGAACAAATGACGTCTGTAGCCTGACGGGCGGTGAGTTCGGTGTACCTTCTGGACTATAAGGAAAATAATTATGGGTTCGCTGCATCGTTTGGCTGTTGTATGTGGTTTGACGGCGCTGGTCGCCACCGCGGTGCATGCCGAGGATTGGCAGACGGCCAAGGACGAAGACGGTATCAAGGTGTCGCTGGCCGTGGTGCCGGGCTCCGATTACAAGGCCTACCGTGGGGTGACCACCATCAAGGCGTCGATCGCCAAGATTCGCGCCTTGCAGGAAGACGTTGCTGGCGCGTGCACCTGGACCCACGAGTGCAAGTTGCAGAAGCTGCTCAAGCACGAAGGCGACAAGGCCTGGACCTACACCCAGTTCAACACCCCGTGGCCGGTGACCCCGCGTGACTCGGTGCTGGAAATTACCACCGTGCAGGGCGCCGATGGCAGTCTGACCCGCAACCTGGAGGAGGTGCCCACCTACCTGCCGCCAGAGAAGGGCTTCGTGCGCGTGGCCCAGGTGCAGGGCTTCTGGAAACTGGTGCCCAAGGGTGCGGACAGCACTGAGGTGACTTACCAGGTGCACACCGAGCCGGGTGGTAGCGTGCCGTCGTTTGTGGCGAACAAGTTTGTGGTCGAGGCACCGTTCAATACGTTGAAAGAGCTGCGGTCCAAGGCTGAGCAGTAAGGTTGCGGCTGCGCTGCAGCTGCATCGACATCACCGCTGACCGCCCTTGACCTTGATCCCGTGCGGCCCTTGATCTTGATTGTGTGCCCCATAAAGCGCCAGGGCCGACTGGAGGCGTTGGCCGAGCGGTCCCTGGCGTAGCCGGGGAAGACGGAGCCGGAGGCGCTTCTACTCCGGGCCGTCGGCCGCTTGGGCGACGCCGGAGGGAGGGGACCCTACGCTGCGCTGCGGGTCCCCTCCTTCCGGCGCCGCTCAACGGGCAGACGGCACCCGCTATAGAAGCCTGCGGGTTACCGTCTCTTCGGCCTGCGGCCTCGGCCCTTCGGGCAGCCCGTTGATCGACGCCTCCAGTCGGCCCGGGCGCTTTACGGGGCATACAATCAAGATCAAAAGCCAGATCACAAGCAGATCACAAGGTGGATCGGGGTCGCCGGCGGATAGAAATAAAAAAGGCTGCCCGAGGGCAGCCTTTTTTTTGCAGCTGGAAAACTTACTTGCGGTCTTCCAGTTTGCTCACGTCGCGCGAATCGTAGCCAGTGTACAGTTGGCGCGGGCGGCCGATCTTGTACGGGCTGGAAAGCATTTCCTTCCAGTGCGAGATCCAGCCCACGGTACGTGCCAGGGCGAAGATCACGGTGAACATGCTGGTTGGAATGCCGATCGCCTTGAGGATGATCCCCGAGTAGAAGTCGACGTTCGGGTACAGCGAGCGCTCGATGAAGTACGGATCGGTCAGCGCGATCTCTTCCAGGCGCATGGCCAGTTCCAGTTGCGGGTCGTTCTTGATGCCCAGCTCTTTCAAGACTTCGTCGCAGGTCTGCTTCATCACGGTGGCGCGCGGGTCGCGGTTCTTGTAGACGCGGTGACCGAAGCCCATGAGCTTGAACGGGTCGTTCTTGTCCTTGGCCTTGGCGATGAACTTGTCGATGTTGGACACATCGCCGATTTCATCGAGCATGGTCAGCACGGCTTCGTTCGCACCGCCGTGGGCAGGGCCCCACAGTGCGGCGATACCGGCGGCGATACAGGCGAACGGGTTGGCACCCGACGAGCCTGCCAGGCGCACGGTGGACGTCGAGGCGTTCTGTTCGTGGTCGGCGTGCAGGATGAAGATGCGGTCCATGGCCTTGGCCAGGATTGGACTGATCGGTTTGATCTCGCACGGGGTGTTGAACATCATGTGCAGGAAGTTTTCCGCGTACGTCAGGTCGTTGCGCGGGTACATCATGGGTTGGCCCATGGAGTACTTGTACACCATGGCTGCCAGGGTCGGCATCTTGGCGACCAGCCGCACGGCGGAAATCTCGCGGTGCTGCGGGTTATTGATGTCCAGCGAGTCATGGTAGAACGCCGACAGGGCGCCGACCACGCCGCACATCACGGCCATGGGGTGGGCGTCGCGACGGAAGCCGTTGAAGAAGGTCTTCAACTGCTCGTGCACCATGGTGTGGTTCTTCACGGTGCTGACGAACTGGGCCTTCTGCTCTGCCGTCGGCAGTTCGCCGTTCAGCAGCAGGTAGCAGGTTTCCAGGTAGTCGGATTTCTCGGCCAGCTGCTCGATCGGGTAGCCCCGGTGCAGCAGGATGCCGTTGTCACCATCGATGTAGGTGATCTTCGATTCGCACGAGGCGGTCGACATGAAACCTGGGTCGAAAGTGAAGCGGCCCGTGGAAGTCAGGCTTCGCACGTCGATAACATCGGGACCAACGGTGCCGGTTAAAATGGGCAGCTCGACGGGGGCTGCGCCCTCGATGATCAACTGCGCTTTTTTGTCAGCCATGTGGCCTCCTATTAATGCTTGAAATCATCAGACAGACCCCCCACGCAGGGCCCGCACCACTATAGTGAGATAAATCCGAATGTCAATTTGCTTAAAGTCAGGCTGTACAAGGCTTTTAGCGCTGTTTTTCATTGCTGATCCCTGCCATTTACGCCTTTTTTTCATATAGCGCAATCCGCCCTTTCGGGTAGGCCTGCGCGTTGTCATTAGTATCCTAACTGTCTATACTCGGCAGCCGACCGTCAGGGGCTTTTCAGCCCGTTTCCGCTGGCGTCGTCACTCCCTGGGTGGTGGGTACCTGACCAGTACACTTCCCGACAACTTGCCCTGCTTGCTAGGGGCTCTTCAGTGTGAAAAAAAGCCGTGAATAGCCAACGACCTGTAAACCTAGACCTAAGGACCATCAAACTCCCCATAACCGGCGTAACGTCGTTCCTTCATCGCGTATCGGGCATCATCCTGTTCCTGGGTATCGGCTTCATGCTTTATGCATTGGGCAAATCCCTGGGCTCGGAAGAAGGCTTCGCGTCCGTGAAGGACACCTTGACCAGCCCCCTGGCCAAGTTCGTTGCATGGGGTCTTTTGTCCTCCCTGCTGTATCACCTGGTGGCCGGTGTGCGCCATCTGATCATGGATGCCGGTATTGGTGAGACGCTGGAAGGCGGTCGCCGTGGCTCCAAAATCATCATCGCCGTTTCTGTGGTGCTGATCGTTCTGGCAGGAGTTTGGATATGGTAACCAGCGTTACGAATCTTTCGCGTTCGGGCCTCTACGACTGGATGGCACAGCGTGTGTCGGCGGTTGTTCTCGCGGCTTATTTCATCTTCCTGATCGGATACCTCGTTGCGCATCCAGGCATTGGTTTCGACCAATGGCATGCGCTGTTCTCCCACAACGCCATGCGCATCTTCAGCCTTCTGGCGCTGGTGGCCCTCAGTGCTCACGCCTGGGTCGGCATGTGGACGATCGCGACCGACTACCTGACGCCGATGGCGCTGGGCAAGGCCGCGACGGCAGTGCGTTTCCTGTTCCAGGCAGTATGCGGCGTAGCAATGTTCGCGTACTTCGTCTGGGGTGTGCAGATTCTTTGGGGTATCTGATTCATGGCTAGCATCAATTCAATGACTTTCGACGCCATCATCATCGGTGGTGGTGGCGCCGGCATGCGCGCTGCGCTGCAACTGGCACAGGGCGGTCACAAGACTGCCGTGGTCACCAAGGTGTTCCCGACTCGTTCGCACACTGTATCTGCCCAGGGTGGCATCACCTGCGCCATCGCCTCGGCCGACCCGAACGATGACTGGCGCTGGCACATGTACGATACCGTCAAGGGCTCCGACTACATCGGTGACCAGGACGCTATCGAATACATGTGCTCCGTGGGCCCGGAAGCGGTCTTCGAGCTGGAACACATGGGCCTGCCGTTCTCCCGTACCGAGCAGGGCCGCATTTACCAGCGTCCGTTCGGTGGCCAGTCCAAGGACTTCGGCAAGGGTGGCCAGGCTGCCCGTACCTGCGCCGCTGCCGACCGTACCGGTCACGCACTGCTGCACACCCTGTACCAGGCCAACCTGAAGGCCGGTACCGTGTTCCTCAACGAATACTATGCCGTTGACCTGGTGAAGAACTCCGACGGCCAGTTCGTCGGCGTGATCGCTATCTGCATCGAAACCGGTGAAACCTCGTACATCCGCGCCGACGCGACTGTGCTGGCTACCGGCGGTGCCGGCCGTATCTACTCGTCCACCACCAACGCCCTGATCAACACCGGCGACGGCGTGGGCATGGCCCTGCGTGCCGGCGTGCCGGTGCAGGACATCGAGATGTGGCAGTTCCACCCGACCGGCATCGCCGGCGCCGGTGTACTGGTTACCGAAGGTTGCCGTGGTGAAGGTGGTTACCTGATCAACAAGCACGGCGAGCGTTTCATGGAGCGTTATGCGCCGAACGCTAAAGACCTGGCTGGTCGTGACGTGGTTGCCCGCTCGATGGTGAAGGAAATCATCGCCGGCAACGGTTGCGGTCCTGACGGCGACCACGTGATGCTGAAGCTCGACCACCTGGGTGAGGAAGTGCTGCACAGCCGCCTGCCAGGTATCTGCGAGCTGTCGAAGACCTTCGCCCACGTTGACCCGGTCGTTGCGCCAGTTCCAGTGGTTCCAACCTGCCACTACATGATGGGCGGCATTGCCACCAACATTCATGGCCAGGCCATCACCCAGGACGCCGAAGGCAACGACACCATCATCCCTGGCCTGTTCGCAGTGGGTGAAGTGGCGTGCGTATCGGTTCACGGTGCCAACCGCCTGGGCGGTAACTCGCTGCTCGACCTGGTGGTATTCGGCCGCGCTGCCGGCCTGCACCTGGAGCAGGCCCTGAGCGAAGGCGTCGAATACAGCCGCGCCAGCGACACCGACATCGAAGTGGCCCTGGCCCGCCTGAACGGCCTGAACACCCGTACCACCGGCGAAGACGTCGCTACCCTGCGCAAAGAACTGCAGCAGTGCATGCAGAACTACTTCGGCGTGTTCCGTACCGGCGAATACATGCAGAAGGGCATCGCCCAGCTGGCGACCCTGCGCGAGCGTATCGCCAACGTCAAGATCAACGACAAGAGCCAAGGCTTCAACACCGCTCGAATCGAAGCGCTTGAACTGCAGAACCTGCTGGAAGTGGCCGAAGCCACCGCGATCGCCGCAGAGCATCGCAAAGAGTCCCGCGGCGCTCACGCCCGTGAAGACTACGAAGACCGCGACGATGAAAACTGGCTGTGCCACACCCTGTACTTCCCGGGTGAGAAGCGCGTTGCCAAGCGTGCTGTCAACTTCTCGCCGAAAACCGTTCCGACTTTCGAACCTAAAGTCCGGACTTACTAAGGGTGGCCGCCATGTTGCAAGTCAGTGTTTACCGCTACAACCCCGACGTGGATACCGCGCCGTCCATGCAGACCTTCCAGGTCGACACCGGCGGCAAGGACCTGATGGTCCTGGACGTCCTGGCGTTGATCAAGGAGCAGGACGAGGGTTTCTCGTACCGTCGCTCGTGCCGTGAGGGCGTTTGCGGCTCCGACGGCATGAACATCAACGGCAAGAACGGCCTGGCGTGCATCACGCCGCTGTCCGCTGTCGTAAAAGGTAACAAGTTGGTCATCCGTCCACTGCCTGGTCTGCCGGTAATCCGTGACCTGGTCGTCGATATGAGCATCTTCTACAAGCAGTACGAGAAGGTGAAGCCATTCCTGCAGAACGACACGCCGGCCCCGGCCATCGAGCGTCTGCAGTCGCCTGAAGAGCGTGAAAAGCTGGACGGCCTGTACGAGTGCATCCTGTGCGCTTGCTGCTCGACTTCCTGCCCGTCCTTCTGGTGGAACCCGGACAAGTTCCTGGGCCCTGCTGCGCTGCTGCAAGCCTACCGTTTCCTGGCTGACAGCCGTGACACCAAGACCACAGAGCGTCTGGCGTCCCTGGATGACCCGTTCAGCGTGTTCCGCTGCCGGGGCATCATGAACTGCGTGAACGTTTGCCCCAAGGGTCTGAACCCTACCAAGGCGATCGGCCACGTACGCAACATGCTGCTGCAAAGCGGCGTTTGATACAGATACACCTGCTGTAACGTAAAGCGCCAGGGTGCGGGTCTTCTTCAGCCCGCACCCTGGTAACAACCAGAGCGTGGCCCACAAGGCCGTCGCTTTTAATTTTGAAGCAATGAGACCAGCAGGGGCATCCGGGCTGGTACCCGGACTACTTGCGTGATACTCGGTGGCTTGTTGTAGTCGCTGCACTCGGACTTATTCAAGCTTGCTGTGGCGTCAACGCCGGTGGAGTCCCCAAACGAGGGTGACCAAGCATGCAAGAAAGCGTGATGCAGCGCATGTGGAGCAGTGCCTACCTTTCCGGTGGTAACGCTGCCTATGTGGAAGAGCTCTACGAACTCTACCTGCACGACCCTAACGCTGTGCCAGAAGAGTGGCGCACCTACTTCCAGAAGCTGCCTGCCGATGGCGGCGCAGCTACCGATGTTTCGCACTCTACAATTCGCGACCATTTCGTGTTGCTGGCGAAAAACCAGCGCCGCGCCCAACCGGTTTCCGCCGGAAGCGTGAGCAGCGAGCACGAGAAGAAGCAAGTTGAAGTGCTGCGATTGATCCAGGCCTTCCGCATGCGCGGCCATCAGGCGGCCCAGCTGGACCCGCTGGGGCTGTGGCAGCGACCTGCACCGGCAGACCTGTCAATCAATCATTACGGCATGACCAATGCCGATCTCGATACAATCTTCCGTGCCGGCGACCTGTTCATCGGCAAGGAGGAAGCGAGCCTACGTGAAATTCTCGAAGCGTTGCAGCAGACATATTGTCGCACCATCGGCTCCGAGTTCACCCACATCGTCGATTCCGAGCAACGCCAGTGGTTCCAGCAGCGTCTGGAAAGCGTGCGCAGCCGCCCGGTGTTCTCCGCTGACGTGAAGGGCCATGTGCTCGAACGCGTTACCGCGGCAGAGGGCCTGGAAAAGTACCTGGGCACCAAGTACCCGGGCACCAAGCGCTTCGGTCTGGAAGGCGGTGAGAGCCTGATTCCGATGCTCGACGAGATGATCCAGCGTTCCGGTTCCTACGGCACCAAGGAAGTCGTGATCGGCATGGCCCACCGTGGCCGCCTGAACGTGCTGGTGAACACCTTCGGCAAGAACCCGCGCGAGCTGTTCGACGAGTTCGAAGGCAAGAAGAAGGTCGAGCTGGGCTCCGGCGACGTGAAGTACCACCAGGGCTTCTCGTCCAACGTGATGACCCCGGGCGGCGAAGTGCACCTGGCCATGGCGTTCAACCCGTCCCACCTGGAGATCGTATCGCCAGTGGTCGAGGGTTCCGTGCGCGCCCGCCAGGACCGCCGCAACGACGCGGTCGGCGACAAGGTGCTGCCGATTTCCATCCACGGTGACGCTGCGTTCGCTGGCCAGGGCGTGGTACTGGAAACCTTCCAGATGTCCCAGACCCGCGGTTTCAAGACCGGCGGCACGGTGCACATCGTCATCAACAACCAGGTCGGCTTCACCATCAGCAACCCGCGCGACTCGCGTTCCACCGAGTACGCCACCGACGTTGCCAAGATGATCCAGGCGCCGATCCTGCACGTGAACGGCGACGACCCGGAAGCAGTGCTGTTCGTGACCCAGCTGGCGGTCGACTACCGCATGCAGTTCAAGCGTGACATCGTCATCGACCTGGTCTGCTACCGTCGTCGCGGCCACAACGAGGCCGACGAGCCTAGCGGCACCCAGCCACTGATGTACCAGCAGATCGCCAAGCAGCGCACCACTCGCGAGCTGTACGCCGAGCGCCTGATCCAGGGCGGCAGCCTCAACGCCGAAGCCGTGCAGGCCCAGGTGGACGAGTACCGCAACGCGCTGGACAACGGTCTGCACGTAGTGAAAAGCCTGGTCAAGGAACCGAACAAGGAACTGTTCGTCGACTGGCGTCCCTACCTGGGCCACGCCTGGACCGCGCGTCACGACACCCGCTTCGACCTCAAGACCCTGCAGGAACTGTCCGCCAAGCTGCTGGAAATTCCAGAGGGCTTCGTGGTTCAGCGCCAGGTCGCGAAGATCTACGAAGACCGCCAGAAGATGCAGGCCGGTGGCTTGCCGATCAACTGGGGCTACGCCGAAACCATGGCCTACGCCACCCTGGCCTTCGAAGGTCACCCGGTGCGCATGACCGGCCAGGACATCGGCCGCGGCACGTTCTCGCACCGTCACGCGGTACTGCACAACCAGAAGGACGCTTCCACCTACGTCCCGCTGCAGAACCTGTACGCCGGCCAGCCACGTTTCGACCTGTACGATTCGTTCCTGTCCGAAGAAGCGGTGCTGGCATTCGAATACGGCTACTCCACCACCATGCCAAACGCGCTGGTGATCTGGGAAGCCCAGTTCGGTGACTTCGCCAACGGTGCCCAGGTCGTGATCGACCAGTTCATCACCAGTGGCGAGCACAAGTGGGGCCGCCTGTGTGGCCTGACCATGCTGCTGCCGCACGGTTATGAAGGGCAGGGCCCGGAGCACTCCTCCGCGCGTCTGGAGCGTTACCTGCAGCTGTGCGCCGAGCACAACATCCAGGTGTGCGTGCCGACTACCCCTGCGCAGATCTACCACCTGCTGCGTCGTCAGGTCATTCGCCCGCTGCGCAAGCCGCTGGTGGTGCTGACGCCGAAGTCGCTGCTGCGTCACAAGCTGGCAATCTCGACCCTGGAAGACCTGGCCGAAGGCTCCTTCCAGACCGTTATCCCGGAAATCGACGCCATCGAGCCTGCCAAGGTCAAGCGCCTGGTGCTGTGCAGCGGCAAGGTCTACTACGACCTGCTGGAAAAACGTCGTGCCGAAGGCCGTGATGACATCGCGATCGTGCGTCTGGAGCAGCTGTACCCGTTCCCTGAAGACGACCTGATGGAGACGCTTGCCCCCTACACCAACCTCGAACACGTGGTGTGGTGCCAGGAAGAGCCGATGAACCAGGGCGCCTGGTACAGCAGCCAGCACCACATGCGTCGCAGCTTCAACAACCACAAGAAGGGCCTGGTCCTGGAATACGCCGGTCGCGATGCTTCGGCCGCGCCAGCCTGTGGTTACGCTTCGATGCACGCCGAGCAGCAGGAAAAACTGCTGCAAGACGCATTCACCGTTTGATGCCATCGCGCACAAGAAACCGAATTTAAGGAACCACTGATAATGGCTATCGAGATCAAAGCCCCTACTTTCCCGGAATCGGTTGCCGATGGCACCGTTGCCACCTGGCACAAGCAGCCGGGCGAAGCCGTCAAGCGCGACGAGCTGATTGTCGACATCGAAACCGACAAAGTAGTGCTGGAAGTACTCGCCACCGCTGACGGCGTCCTGGGCGCCATCGTCAAGGGCGAGGGCGAAACCGTCCTGTCCGACGAAGTGCTGGGCTCCATCGTTGAAGGCGGCGCTGCTGCCGCCGCCCCAGCTGCCGCGCCTGCCGCTGCCGCTGCTGCACCTGCTGCTGCCGCCGCTGGCGACGAAGACGCCATCGGCGCTCCGGCTGCCCGCAAGCTGGCCGAAGAAAACGGCATTGCCCTGAGCAGCATCAAGGGCACTGGCAAGGACGGCCGCGTGACCAAGGAAGACGTGGTCGCGGCCATCGAAGCCAAGAAGTCCGCGCCTGCTGCCGCCCCGGCTGCCAAGCCTGCCGCTGCCGCTGCTGCCGCCCCTGTGCTGGCCGCCGGTGACCGCGTTGAAAAACGCGTGCCGATGACCCGCCTGCGTGCCAAGGTTGCCGAGCGTCTGGTCGAAGCCCAGTCGAACATGGCCATGCTGACTACCTTCAACGAAGTCGACATGACTGAAGTCATGGCCCTGCGTTCGAAGTACAAGGACCTGTTCGAGAAGTCCCATAACGGCGTGCGCCTGGGCTTCATGTCGTTCTTCGTCAAGGCTGCCACCGAAGCGCTGAAACGCTTCCCGGCCGTCAACGCCTCGATCGACGGTTCCGACATCGTCTACCACGGTTATGCCGACGTCGGCGTTGCCGTGTCCAGCGACCGTGGCCTGGTAGTGCCAGTGCTGCGTAACGCCGAGCTGATGAGCCTGGCCGAAATCGAAGGCGGCATCGCCACCTTCGGCAAGAAGGCCCGCGACGGCAAGCTGTCGATGGAAGAGATGACCGGTGGTACCTTCACCATCACCAACGGCGGTACCTTCGGTTCGATGATGTCGACCCCGATCGTCAACCCGCCGCAGGCTGCCATCCTGGGTATGCACAACATTCTGCAGCGCCCGATGGCCGTCAACGGTCAAGTGGTGATTCGCCCGATGATGTACCTGGCACTGTCCTACGACCACCGCCTGATCGACGGTAAAGAAGCCGTGACTTTCCTGGTGACCATCAAGAATCTGCTCGAAGATCCGGCGCGTCTGCTGCTGGACATCTGACAAAGCAGCTGAAAGCTGTAAGCTACGAGCCTCAAGCCGTCCGCGGCGGGGCTCTGGCCTGCAGCTTGCGGCTTGAAGCTTGAAGCTAATAGGAAGCTATTTATGACTCAGAAATTCGACGTGGTAGTGATTGGTGCGGGCCCTGGCGGCTACGTGGCTGCAATCAAGGCAGCACAGCTGGGCCTGTCCACTGCCTGCATCGAGAAGTACACCGACAAGGAAGGCAAACTGGCCCTGGGCGGTACCTGCCTGAACGTCGGTTGCATTCCCTCCAAGGCCCTGCTGGACAGCTCGTGGAAATTCCACGAAGCCCAGGACGGTTTCGCCATCCACGGTATCAGCCACAGCGGCGTGACCATGGACGTGCCAGCGATGGTCGGCCGCAAGGCCAACATCGTCAAAGGCCTGACCTCCGGCGTTGCCACCCTGTTCAAGGCCAACGGCGTCACCTCGATCCAGGGCCACGGCAAACTGCTGGCTGGCAAGAAAGTCGAAGTCACCAAGGCTGACGGTTCGGTTGAAGTCATCGAAGCCGAGAACGTCATCCTGGCCTCCGGTTCGCGTCCGATCGACATTCCGCCGGCCCCGGTCGACAACAATGTCATCGTCGACTCCACCGGCGCCCTGGAATTCCAGGCCGTGCCAAAACGCCTGGGCGTGATTGGTGCCGGCGTCATCGGCCTGGAGCTGGGTTCGGTATGGTCGCGCCTCGGCGCCCAGGTTACCGTGCTGGAAGCCCTGGACACCTTCCTGATGGCCGCTGATACCGCCGTCTCGAAAGAAGCCTACAAGACCCTGACCAAGCAAGGCCTGGACATCAAGCTGGGCGCTCGCGTCACCGGTTCCAAGGTCAACGGCGAAGAAGTCGTGGTGACCTACACCGACGCCAACGGCGAACAGAACATCACCTTCGACAAGCTGATCGTGGCCGTGGGCCGTCGCCCGGTGACCACCGACCTGCTGGCCGCCGACAGCGGCGTGAACATCGACGAGCGTGGCTTCATTTTCGTCGACGATCACTGCACCACCAGCGTGCCTGGCGTGTATGCCATCGGTGACGTGGTACGTGGCATGATGCTGGCCCACAAGGCCTCGGAAGAGGGCATCATGGTCGTCGAGCGCATCAAGGGTCACAAGACCCAGATGAACTACGACCTGATCCCGTCGGTTATCTACACCCACCCGGAAATTGCATGGGTCGGTAAAACCGAACAGGCCTTGAAGGCTGAAGGCGTTGAAGTTAACGTGGGCACCTTCCCGTTCGCCGCCAGTGGCCGTGCCATGGCAGCAAACGATACCGGCGGTTTTGTAAAAGTTATCGCTGATGCCAAGACTGACCGCGTGCTGGGTGTCCATGTAATTGGCCCAAGCGCCGCAGAACTGGTACAGCAGGGCGCGATCGGCATGGAATTCGGCACTAGCGCCGAAGACCTCGGGATGATGGTTTTCTCCCACCCGACCCTGTCCGAAGCACTGCATGAAGCAGCGCTGGCCGTGAATGGCGGTGCCATCCACGTTGCCAACCGTAAAAAGCGTTAAGTGAAACAATAAGAAACCACGACGGGCCGCCCGTCGTGAGTCTTGCGTGCACGACTCACCGCGGAAAGTTCGTCGGACTCACCCCGCAGGCCAACAGGGACCACGCATCCTTGAACGCCTGCGAGCAGCAGTCACAGGTGGCGCGGCACTCCACAGAGAGCGCAGCGCCGAAGCGCAGTACCTAACGAAGACGGTAATAAGCATGAATCTTCACGAGTATCAGGGTAAGCAGCTGTTCGCTGAATACGGCCTGCCAGTATCCAAGGGTTACGCGGTAGACACCCCGGAAGAAGCTGCAGCAGCTTGCGAAAAAATCGGCGGGACTGAATGGGTCGTCAAGGCTCAGGTCCACGCGGGTGGTCGCGGTAAAGCGGGCGGCGTAAAGCTGGTTCGCAGCAAAGAAGACGCCAAGGCATTCGCACAGCAGTGGCTGGGCAAGCGCCTGGTGACTTACCAGACTGACGCCAATGGCCAGCCTGTTACCAAGATCCTGGTTGAATCCTGCACCGATATCGCCAAAGAGCTGTATCTGGGCGCAGTAGTCGACCGCTCCAGCCGTCGTATCGTGTTCATGGCCTCCACCGAAGGTGGCGTGGACATCGAGAAGATCGCTCACGACACTCCTGAAAAGATTCTGAAAGCTACCATCGACCCACTGGTCGGCGCACAGCCGTTCCAGGGTCGCGACCTGGCATTCCAGCTGGGTCTGGAAGGCAAGCAGGTTGCCCAGTTCGCCAAGATCTTCGTTGGCCTGGCCAAGCTGTTCCAGGACCACGACCTGGCCCTGCTGGAAGTCAACCCGCTGGTGATCAAGGCCGACGGCGATCTGCACTGCCTCGATGCCAAGATCAACATCGACGCCAACGCCATGTACCGTCAGCCCAAGCTGAAGACGTTCCATGACCCGTCGCAAGACGACGCCCGTGAAGCCCACGCTGCCAAGTTCGAACTGAACTACGTGGCACTGGAAGGCAACATCGGCTGCATGGTCAACGGTGCCGGCCTGGCCATGGGTACCATGGACATCGTCAACCTGCACGGCGGCAAGCCTGCCAACTTCCTCGACGTGGGCGGCGGCGCAACCAAGGAACGCGTTACCGAAGCGTTCAAGATCATCCTGTCCGACTCCAATGTCGCCGCAGTACTGGTCAACATCTTCGGCGGCATCGTTCGCTGCGACATGATTGCCGAAGGCATCATCGGCGCCGTGAAAGAAGTCGGCGTGAAAATCCCGGTCGTTGTGCGCCTTGAAGGCAACAACGCTGACCTGGGCGCCAAAGTACTGGCAGAAAGCGGTCTGAACATCATCGCTGCCACCAGCCTGACCGACGCTGCTCAACAAGTCGTTAAAGCTGCGGAGGGCAAGTAATGAGCGTCCTGATCAATAAAGATACCAAAGTCATCTGCCAGGGCTTCACCGGCTCGCAGGGTACTTTCCACTCCGAACAAGCCATCGCCTACGGCACCAAGATGGTTGGCGGCGTGACCCCGGGCAAAGGCGGTACCACTCACCTGGACCTGCCGGTGTTCAACACCGTTGCCGAGGCTGTAAAAGCCACCGGCGCCACCGCCAGCGTGATCTACGTTCCGGCTCCGTTCTGCAAGGACTCCATCCTTGAAGCGGCGTTCGGCGGCATCAAGCTGATCATCTGCATCACCGAAGGCATTCCTACCCTGGACATGCTGGATGCCAAGGTCAAGTGCGACGAGCTGGGTGTTACCCTGATCGGCCCGAACTGCCCAGGCGTCATCACTCCGGGCGAGTGCAAGATCGGCATCATGCCAGGTCACATTCACTTGCCAGGCAAGGTAGGCATCGTGTCGCGTTCCGGCACCCTGACCTACGAAGCCGTGAAGCAGACCACCGACGCCGGCTTCGGCCAGTCGACCTGCGTCGGCATCGGCGGTGACCCGATCCCGGGCTCCAACTTCATCGACATCCTGAAGCTGTTCCAGGAAGACCCGAAGACCGAGGCGATCGTGATGATCGGCGAGATCGGCGGTTCGGCTGAAGAAGAAGCGGCTGCCTACATCAAGGCCAACGTGACCAAGCCGGTTGTTTCCTACATCGCTGGTGTGACTGCCCCTCCAGGCAAGCGCATGGGCCACGCAGGCGCAATCATCTCCGGCGGCAAGGGCACTGCAGACGAGAAGTTCGCAGCCCTGCAGGACGCTGGCGTGAAAACCGTGCGTTCGCTGGCTGACATCGGCAAGGCCCTGGCCGAGCTGACTGGCTGGGAAATCAAGAAGGCCTGAGCCTTTTCTGATTAGCTGAGCCAACAAAGGCCACCTTCGGGTGGCCTTTGTCGTTTCCGGAAGTGGGAAAGGTGAAACGTTTCGCCTGACGAAATCGGCAAAAATTGTCCCCTGTGCGACATTAACGCGCGTTCATCGGACTGTGCGTGCAATAACAGTGCGTTTATCGCCCGAATCCGATACGCTAGCCGCCATCTCTGCGATTACCCCCAAAAGGGGTGGCCGCACGCTGCAAGGGTCCGGCTTATCCAGCCTGGCCGCATTTCCCTGACCCAGGGGGAAATCCCTCTCTAAATTCCGATTCAGTAGTGTGGATTCCTTAATGAAAGTGTTGAAAGGCCAGGACATCCTGGCACTTGGTTTCATGACGTTCGCGTTGTTCGTAGGTGCTGGCAACATCATCTTCCCGCCGATCGTCGGCCTGCAGGCCGGCCCTCACGCGTGGATGGCGGCCTTTGGCTTCCTGATCACCGCCGTAGGCCTGCCCGTGATCACCGTGGTTGCCCTGGCTAAGGTCGGCGGCGGCATGGACGCGCTCAGCAGCCCTATCGGCAAGGTTGCCGGCGGCCTGCTGGCGGCTGTCAGCTACCTGGCCGTGGGCCCGCTGTTCGCCACCCCGCGTACTGCCACCGTGTCGTTCGAAGTGGGCCTGGCGCCCCTGACCGGCGACAGCCCAACCGCGTTGTTCTGCTACAGCCTGGTGTATTTCATCGTGGTGCTGGCCGTCTCGATGTACCCCGGCAAACTGCTCGACACCGTGGGCCGCTTCCTGGCACCGCTGAAAATCATCGCCCTGGCCGCGCTCGGTATCGCCGCATTCATGCTGCCGGCAGGTCCGGTGGGTGACGCGCAGCCGGCCTACCAGGCGGCACCGTTCTCCCAGGGCTTCATCAACGGCTACCTGACCATGGACACCCTGGGTGCCCTGGTATTCGGTATCGTCATCGTCAACGCCATCCGCTCGCGCGGTGTCGAGTCGCCGAAGCTGATCACCCGCTACGCCATCATCGCCGGCCTGATCGCCGGTGTCGGCCTGGCCCTGGTGTACGTCAGCCTGTTCCGCCTGGGTGAGGGCAGCCATATCATCGCCGCCGACGCCACCAACGGTGCCATGGTGCTGCATGCCTACGTGCAGCATACCTTCGGCTCCCTGGGCAGCGGCTTCCTGGCCGTGCTGATCTCCCTGGCGTGCCTGGTGACCGCTGTTGGTCTGACCTGCGCCTGCGCCGAATACTTCAGCCGCTGCCTGCCGCTGTCGTACAAGACCCTGGTGATCCTGCTGGCCGGCTTCTCGCTGCTGGTATCGAACCTGGGCCTGACCAAGCTGATCGCCTTCTCGATCCCGGTGCTGACCGCCATCTACCCGCCCTGCATCGCGCTGGTGGCGTTGAGCTTCTGCAAGGAGTTCTTCAGCTCGCCGACCCGCGTATTCGCGCCGGTGATGGGTGTGTCCCTGGTGTTTGGCCTGGTTGACGCGCTGAAGGGCGCAGGCTTCGCTGACTGGCTGCCGGCATCGCTGGCCAACCTGCCGCTGAGCGATCAGGGCCTGGCCTGGCTGGTGCCATCGGTAGTGGCGCTGGTCGCCGCCGTGGCCTACGACCGCGTGATGGGCAAGGCCCGCGAAGCGGTTGCCTGACACCCGGTAGCAAACCTTTGCCGGCGGCCACAAGCCGCCAACGCAAAATCGAAATGCCCTGCATCGACGGATGCAGGGCATTTTTTATGCCTGGCCGAAAAGCCCCCCGCGATGCAGGCGACGCGATCGACGAGGAAGCGGTGGTGGTCGCGGACGCAGCCTTCGGCAGCTACATCCTGTGGGAGCTGGCTTGCCAGCGAGCTGTTGGGGCCTTAAAAGCTCGCTGGCAAGCCAGCTCCCACAAGACAGTGCGGCTACGCGGATACGGGGGGGGCGTGCTATACCCCTTGGGCGAACCCCACGGAGGAACACCCCATGAGCATCCCGTTCTGGTGCATTTTCATCGCCGCCCTGTTGATCTATATCGCGCGCATCCCCGTGGCCAAGGCCATGAAAGAGCAGGGCGGCTACGATAATCACAACCCCCGCGCCCAGCAGGCGCGTCTGACCGGGCTGGGGGCGCGGGCAGTGGCAGCGCATCAGAACAGTTTCGAAGCCTTTATCCTGTTTGCGGTGGGGGTGTTGATGGCGCATACCACCCAGACCCAGGGCTGGTTCGTGGACCTGTTGGCGATAGTGTTCATCATTGCGCGGGTTGTTTACTTGTACCTGTACCTGAACGACAAGGCGTCGTTGCGTTCATTGGTATGGATGGTGGGGCTGGTGTGTTCGTTGTTGTTGATGCTGACGCCGGTATATCGCTATTGGGTGTTATCGACTATTCAATAACGGGGGTTGTTCAAACAAACAAAAAAAGCCCGGCAATTAGCCGGGCTTCTTTGTGTGCGTCAACCGCCAATCAGTTCTTGGCAGGTTCGCTTGGGGTAGTCGCCTGAGGTGCTGGAGTCTGCACGTTGGAAGCGCCGTCAGTGTTCTCTTTCGCACGTTCCTGGTTGGCTTCGGCGTTGGATTTGGCAGCTTCGGCGTTTTCTTTAGCGGCGTCGTTCATCTTATCCTGAGCGTCGTCCATCTTCTGTTGTGCTTGTTCGGCGTGTTGCTGCGCATCCTGGGCTTTGTCCTCGGATTTTTTATCGCAGGCAGCCAGGCCAAGGGAAGCGGCCAGCATCAGGGCATAAGCTAAAGTTTTACGCATGGGGTGTTTCTCCTTATTGAAGATATCTAACCCTTCGAACGCTGACTGCCAAATTAAGTTCCGTGAACCTGCACGATATATAAGTGTTGGATCCATATAGACTTTTTGTTCGCGGTGTGCTGATTCGAAAAACAATAACCAAGGCCTCGCCCATGACTGATTCACCGTTGTTACAGCAAGCCCGTCGGTTCATCAGTGCCTTGCCGCATTGCCAGGTCATTGGCCTGAGTGTCAGCGCCATTGATACCCAGGGCGTCACCCTGGTGCTGCCTTATTCGCCGGCCATTGTCGGCAACCCGCAAACTGGTGTGATACACGGCGGTGCGGTCACCACCCTGATGGACACCACATGCGGCATCGCCACCTTGTGCGTGCTGCCCCAGTTCGAGGTGTGCCCGACCCTGGACTTGCGCATCGACTACATTCACCCCGCCCAGGCGCACAAGGCCATCTATGGCTACGCCCAGTGCTATCGCGTGACCCGCGATGTGATCTTCACCAAGGGCTTCGCCTACCAGGACAGCGCGCAGGAACCGATTGCCCAGGTGGTGGGCACGTTCATGCGCCTGGGCAAGGGGGTGAAAGGCAGTGCCGCCTTTGCCGGTGCGCTGGGAGGCCAGCCATGATCGACCATGCCCTGCGCGAGCGGCTGCGGGTGGCCCATGCCGATAACGACTACGCACCGCTGCTGGCCCTGATTCCCTATGCCACGCTGATCGGCATCCAGTGCCGTCGTGAAGAGGAGGGCGTGCTGTTCATCCTGCCGGCCAACCGCGGCAATATTGGTAACCCGTTGTTGCCGGCTATTCACGGCGGCGTGATCGCAGGCTTCATGGAACTGGCTGCGGCGCTGCAGCTGATACTGTTCACCGAGACCGGCCAGGTGCCGAAGATTATCGATTTTTCCATCGATTACCTGCGCGCTGGCCTGTTTCGCGACACCTTTGCCCGCTGCCAGCTGTGGCGCCAGGGGCGGCGCGTGACCAACGTGGCGATCAACGCCTGGCAGGCCGACCCGCAAGAGCCTATCGCCACCGCGCGTGCGCATTTCAAGATCGATGAAAGTCCTGCCCCTTGAAATCCCCCGGGCAGCCCCCATCTCGTTGTCATCCCGCCGCAAATGCGCTTGAGCCCGCGGCCTGTGCCATCTGATTGGAGTTTGATGACCATGAGTGTGGAAACTCAAAAAGAAACCCTGGGCTTCCAGACCGAGGTGAAGCAACTGCTGCACCTCATGATCCATTCGCTGTATTCCAACAAGGAAATTTTCCTTCGCGAATTGATCTCCAACGCATCCGACGCTGTCGACAAGCTGCGCTTCGAAGCGCTGTCCAAGCCCGACCTGCTGGAAGGCGGCGCCGAGCTGAAAATCCGTGTCAGCTTCGACAAGGCGGCCAACACCGTCACTCTCGAAGACAACGGCATCGGCATGAACCGTGACGACGTGATCACCCACCTGGGTACCATCGCCAAGTCCGGCACCGCCGACTTCATGAAGAACCTCACCGGCGACCAGAAGAAAGATTCGCACCTGATCGGCCAGTTCGGCGTGGGCTTCTACTCGGCGTTCATCGTTGCCGACCAGGTCGACGTGTACAGCCGTCGCGCCGGCACCGCCGCCAGCGAAGGCGTGCATTGGTCGTCGAAGGGCGAGGGCGAGTTCGAAGTTGCCACCATCGACAAGGCCGACCGTGGCACTCGCATCGTGCTGCACCTGAAAGCCGACGAGTCCGAGTTCGCCGATGGCTGGCGCCTGCGCAACATCATCAAGAAGTACTCCGACCACATCGCCCTGCCAATCGAGCTGCCGAAAGAACAGGCTGCTGCCGAGGGTGAAGAAAAGCCTGCCGCCGAATGGGAAACCGTCAACCGCGCCAGCGCCCTGTGGACCCGTCCGCGCACCGAGGTGAAGGACGAGGAATACCAGGAGTTCTACAAGCACATCGCGCACGATCACGAGAACCCGCTGAGCTGGAGCCACAACAAGGTCGAAGGCAAGCTGGAGTACAACTCGCTGCTGTACGTGCCGGCCCGCGCACCGTTCGACCTGTACCAGCGCGAAGCGCCACGCGGCCTGAAGCTGTACGTGCAGCGCGTGTTCGTGATGGACCAGGCCGAGTCGTTCCTGCCGCTGTACCTGCGCTTCATCAAGGGTGTGGTCGACTCCAACGACCTGTCCCTGAACGTGTCGCGGGAAATCCTGCAGAAAGACCCGATCATCGACTCCATGAAGACCGCGCTGACCAAGCGCGTGCTGGACATGCTGGAGAAGCTGGCCAAGAACGAGCCCGAGCAGTACAAGGGCTTCTGGAAGAACTTTGGCCAGGTCATCAAGGAAGGCCCGGCGGAAGACTTCGCCAACAAGGAAAAAATCGCCGGCCTGCTGCGCTTCGCGTCCACCCATGACGACAGCGGCGAGCAGACCGTGTCCCTGGCCGATTACCTGGCGCGCGCCAAGGAAGGCCAGGACAAGATCTACTTCCTCACCGGCGAGTCGTACGCGCAGGTCAAGAACAGCCCGCACCTGGAAGTCTTCCGCAAGAAAGGCATCGAAGTGCTGCTGCTGACCGACCGCATCGACGAGTGGCTGATGAGCTACCTCACCGACTTCGACGGCAAGGGCTTTGTCGACGTGGCGCGTGGCGACCTGGACCTGGGCAAGCTGGATTCGGAAGAAGACAAGAAAGCCCAGGAAGAAGTGGCCAAGGACAAGGAAGGCCTGATCGAGCGCCTGAAAGCCGCCCTGGGCGACAGCGTCAGCGAAGTGCGCGTGTCGCATCGCCTGACCGATTCGCCGGCCATCCTGGCCATCGGTGAGCAGGACCTGGGCCTGCAGATGCGCCAGATCCTTGAAGCCAGCGGGCAGAAGGTGCCTGAGTCGAAGCCGATCTTCGAGTTCAACCCAAGCCACCCGCTGATCGAGAAGCTGGATCACGAGCAGAGCGAAGACCGTTTCGCCGACTTCTCGCACATCCTCTTCGACCAGGCGGCCCTGGCCGCCGGTGACAGCCTGAAAGACCCGGCCGCCTATGTGCGCCGCCTGAACAAGCTGCTGGTCGAACTGTCCGTTTAAACTGTTGCAGCAAAAACCCGCTTCGGCGGGTTTTTGCGTTTAAGTCCTACTCTCTTTGTATTGGGGAAATGTCATGACTGTTACCGTTCAATCCGTTGTCTATCAGATCGATGGCAAGCCTTATGAAAGCCGCCTGGTGTATGACGATGCGGTGGTATCCCCGCGTCCGGGCCTGCTGATGGCGCCTAACTGGGTAGGCATCAGCGAAGGCGCAGAGCGCATCGCGCAATCCGTCGCGGCCCAGGGTTATGTGGTGCTGCTGGCCGACCTGTACGGCCAGGCCGTGCGCCCGAAAGGCAACGAGGAATGCCTGGCGGCGATGATGCCGCTCAAGACCGACCGCGCCGAGCTGCGCAAGCGCATGCAGGTAGCCTTCGAGCAGCTGCAGGCCCAAGGCACTGCTGCCGTCGACAAGGACCAACTGGCCACCTTCGGCTTCTGCTTCGGCGGTTGCTGCTCGCTGGAGCTGGCCCGCACTGGCGCGCCGCTGAAGGCTGCGGTGTCGTTCCACGGCACCCTGGACACGCCGAACCCGGCCGATGGCAAGAACATCCTGGGCAAGGTGCTGGTCCTGCACGGCGCCAGCGACCCGCTGGTACCGAAAGAGCAGCTGCCTGCCTTCGAAGAAGAAATGAACGCCGCTGGCGTGGATTGGCAGCTGACCAGCTACGGCGGCGCCTACCACTCGTTCACCGATGTGGAAGCCAACAACCCGGGCGTGCAGATGTACAACAAGGTTGTCGCTGACCGTGCCTTCAAGGCCATGCACAACCTGCTGGAAGAAGTCTTCAAACCAGCAGTCTGATTCGAATGCATCGCTGATGCATCTGTGGGAGCTCATCTGGGGGCGCGGGCTTGCCAGCGATCTTCTGGGCCGCAACACCTCGCTGGCAAGCCAGCTCCCACACTGATTATCGCGGTAATTCGATCCGTTCGGTTTCGCCCGGCACGGTCGGCCAATCGCCGGCTGCCCATTTCGCCCGCGCCTGATCAATCAGCGCCACGTCGCTGGCGACGAAGTTCCAGTTCATGCGCCGCGGCCCGTCCAGTGGGGCGCCACCGATCAGCACCAGGTGGCAATCGGTCTGTGCCAGCAATGTCGGCTGCTCGCCGGCTTCCAGCACCAGCAGCGTCAGCGGTTGCACCATTTCATCCTCCAGCTGCACCTCACCTTCCAGCACATACAGCGCCCGTTCCTGATGCTCGTCAGGAAGCAGCAGCGTGCTGCCGGCCACCATGTGCACTTCGGCGTACAAGGTAGGGGAAAGCACCGGCACCGGTGCGGCAAGGCAGAAGCCCTGGCCGGCAATCATCCTGATACGAACGCCCAGGGCGTCGCTCACGGGCAATTCCGCCTCGCGGTGATGGCTGTAGTGGCTGTCGCCCTGTTCGGCGCTTACAGGCGATGCCAGCCACACCTGCAGGCCGTGCAGGCGCGAGCCATGGGCGCGGAGGTCGTCCGGCGTGCGTTCCACGTGGGCGATGGCCTTGCCGGCGGTCATCCAGCTGACCTCGCCAGGCTTCACGCGCTGGTCGCTGCCCAGGCTGTCCTTGTGCAGCAGTTCGCCTTCGAACAGGTAGGTGAGGGTGGACAGGCCGATGTGCGGGTGCTGGCGAATGTTCACGCCGGCGCCGGGCGCATAGGCGGTGGCGAGCATGTGGTCGAAAAACACGAAAGGGCCCACGGCGCGGCATTGCCGGGAGGGCAGCGGCCGCAGGATGGGCTGGCCCTCGACGTCTTCGGCGGGTGGGCGAATCATCAGGTGCGGCATGACGGGCTCCGTTACTGGCTGAAGGCGCCTTCGGCCAGGGTGGTGGTGATGGCGACTTCGGTGCTGGTCATCAGCTTGTGCACGGGGCAGCGGTCGGCTACGCGGTGCAGTTCGGCACGCTGCTCGGCGGTGAGCACGCCCTTGAGCGTCAGCACTACGTTGATGGCGTAATGGCCCTTTTGCTCCTGGCTGTCGTCGCGCTGCACGTCCACTGAAACGCCGGTCAGCGGGATGCCTTTCTTCTGCGCGTAATACTTCAGCGTCAGCGCCTTGCAGGCGCCCAGGGCCGCGTCGAAATAGTCGTGGGGGGAGGGCGCAGAATCGTCGCCGCCCAGGGCCGTGGGCAGGTCGGTGAACAGTGCGTGGTCGTCGATCTGCAGGCTGTGGCGGAAGCTGTCGGCGGATTCGGTGTTGAGGGTGATGGTCATCGGGCGGTCCTTGTGCATGATCGCCCTACTGTAGACCGTGTGGCCTGGAAGTGCTGGTACGTTTGTGCTCTGGCGGCGCCCCTGTAGTTGAGGTAATCGCTGTGGGAGCTGGCTTGCCAGCGAGCTGTTGAGGCCCGAAAAGCTCGCTGGCAAGCCAGCTCCCACAAGACAATTCAGGGCATAAAAAAACGGCACCCGAAGGTGCCGTTCTTTTCAGCAAGGGGGTGAGCCCTTACTTGCCCTGCCAGCGCTTGAGCACCAGCGTGGCGTTGGTGCCACCGAAACCGAAGCTGTTGCTCATGACGGTGTCGATCTTGGCGTTTTCCTGCGTTTCGCGCAGGATCGGCATATCGGCAACGGCTGGGTCCAGCTCGTCGATGTTGGCGGAACCGGCAATGAAGTTGCCTTCCATCATCAGCATGCAGTAGATCGCTTCGTGAACGCCGGCGGCGCCCAGGGAGTGACCCGACAGGCTCTTGGTGGAGCTGATGGCCGGAGCCTTGTCGCCGAACACTTCACGCACACCTTTCATTTCCGCGACGTCGCCGACCGGGGTCGAAGTGCCGTGGGTGTTCAGGTAGTCGATAGGGGTGTCGACGGTGGACAGCGCCTGCTGCATGCAGCGGATCGCGCCTTCGCCGCTTGGGGCAACCATGTCGTAGCCGTCGGAAGTGGCGCCGTAACCGACGATTTCCGCGTAGATCTTGGCGCCACGGGCCAGGGCGTGTTCCAGCTCCTCGACCACTACCATGCCGCCACCGCCGGCGATGACGAAGCCATCACGGTCGTTGTCGTAGGCGCGCGAAGCTTTTTCCGGGGTGTCGTTGCGCTTGCTGGACAAGGCGCCCATGGCGTCGAACAGGAACGACTGGCTCCAGTGCTCTTCTTCACCGCCACCGGCAAAGACGATGTCCTGCTTGCCCATCTGGATCTGTTCCATGGCGGTACCGATGCAGTGAGCACTGGTGGCGCAGGCAGAAGCGATGGAGTAGTTCAGGCCCTTGATCTTGAAAGGCGTGGCCAGGCAGGCGGAAACCGTGCTGCTCATGGTGCGGGTAACGCGGTACGGACCAACGCGCTTCACGCCTTTTTCGCGCAGGATGTCCAGCGCTTCCATCTGGTTGAGGGTCGAGGCGCCGCCCGAGCCGGCGATCAGGCCGGTGCGCGGGTTGGAGACCATTTCGTCGGTCAGGCCCGAGTCCTTGATCGCGTCGGCCATGGCCAGGTAGGCGTAGGCAGCGGCGTGGCCAACGAAGCGGAACACCTTGCGGTCGATCAGTTCTTCGAGGTTGAGGTCGATGGAGCCGGAAACCTGGCTGCGCAGACCCATTTCGGCATATTCCGGGTTGAAGCGGATGCCAGGGCGGTTTGCACGCAGGTTTGCGGTGACGGTGTCTTTGTCATTGCCCAAGCAGGAAACAATGCCCAGACCAGTGATAACGACGCGGCGCATGCGGATAACCCTTAGAAATTTTCGGTGGATGTGAACACGCCGACCCGAAGGCCTTCGGCGGTGTAGATCTCTTTGCCGTCAACGCTGACGGAACCGTCGGCGATGGCCAGGTTCAGCTTGCCCTTGAGGACGCGCTTGATCTGGATGTTGTACGTAACTTTCTTGGCGGTTGGCAGCACCTGGCCGAAGAACTTCACTTCGCCCGAGCCCAGCGCGCGACCGCGGCCCGGCAGGCCTTGCCAGCCCAGGAAGAAGCCGACCAGCTGCCACATGGCGTCAAGGCCAAGGCAGCCTGGCATCACCGGGTCACCTTCGAAGTGGCAGGCGAAGAACCACAGGTCCGGATTGATATCCAGCTCGGCGACCAATTCACCTTTGCCGTACTTGCCACCTTCGCTGCTGATATGGGTAATGCGATCCACCATCAGCATGTTGCCGGCGGGCAATTGCGCGTTACCTGGGCCGAACATCTCGCCGCGGCTGCAGCTCAGTAGTTCTTCCCGAGTAAAGGCGTGTTGTTTGGTCATGCGAGCTCCTCAATAGTCCCGTGTGGCAGTGGGGCAAATTCTCCCGGCCGTGCCAAAGCGAATGCGCCTTTGGCATGGCAGCCTACACATAGACTATTGCGTTGTAGTGAAAGTCACAGCGCCAGGGACAAAGAAGTACACCTGTGCACTGAAATTTTTTATCCAGGCAGTTCATTTTGCCTGACATAACGTCTAAGACTGCCGCACTTTAGCATTTATCGCCAGCCCCGGCTGCCCTGGGCGCGCATTTAAGCTGCCAACCAGCGCCGCAGCAGCTGCTCCAGATCGGTGCGTTTGAACGGTTTTGCCAGGTAATCGTTCATGCCGGCCGTCAGGCACGCCTCGCGGTCGCCCAGCAGGGCGTTGGCGGTCAGGGCGATGATGGGCAGGTGGGCGTGCTCGGGCAATTGGCGGATACGCCGGGTGGCCTCGTAGCCGTCGACGATGGGCAGGCGGCAGTCCATCAGCACGGCGTCGAAGGGCTGGTGGGTGACTTCATGGATGGCCTGGGCGCCGTCGCCCACCACGGTTACCACAAAGCCCAGGCTGCGCAGCATGGCCTCGATCACCGTCTGGTTCACCGGGTTGTCTTCCACCAGCAGCACACGCTTGCCCAGGTTCTGCGCTTGGTTGCCGGGGCGCGCCTCGCGTAGCGGGGTGGCCGCACGCTGGCTCAATGCCAGGGGGATTTCCAGGGTGAACAGCGAGCCGCGGCCTTCCTCGCTTTCGGCCAGCAGGGTGCCGCCCATGCGCTCGGCCAGGGTGCGCGCGATGGGCAGCCCCAGGCCGGTGCCGCCGTAGCGGCGCGAAATGCTGCTGTCGGCTTGCTGGAAGGCCACGAACATGCTCTCCAGGCGCTCGGCACTGATGCCGATGCCGGTGTCGCGCACGGTACAGGTCAGCCAGATCAACTGATGGTCCAGCACCTGCCACTGGGCGTCGATGTACACACTGCCAAGGTCGGTGAACTTGATGGCGTTGCCAATCAGGTTCACCAGGATCTGGCGGATGCGCGTGGGGTCGCCTTCCACCTGCAATTGCTCGAAGCCCTGGGCCACGTTCAGGTGCAGGGCCAGGCCGCTCTTGTGCGCGGTGTGCTGGAACGTCTGCGCGCAACTGGCCACCAGCTCGCCGAGGTTGAACGGGATGTGCTCAAGCTCCAGGGCGGCGCGCTCAATGCGCGAGAAGTCGAGGATGTCGTTGATCACCTTCAGCAGGTGCTCGGTGGACTGCGTGGCCAGGGCTGCGTATTCGATCTGCTCGTCGGTCATGGCCGTGGTCTCCAGCAGCTGCAGCATACCCAGCACGCCGTTCATGGGCGTGCGCAGCTCGTGGCTCATCATGGCCAGGAAGTCGGACTTGGCGCTGTTGGCGCGCTCGGCCTGTTCGCGGGTGCTGATCAGTTGCTCGATGGCCTGCTGTTGCTCCCGGCCGGCCTGGTCCAGGCCCTTGGCCAGGTTGTTGATGTGCTGGGCCAGGTTGCCCAGTTCGGTGTCGTCGACAATGGGCAGCGGCGCCTTGAAGTCGCCTTCCTGGATGGCCTTCACCGCCAGGCCCATCTCGCTGATCGGCCGCGCCAGGCTCAGGGCCAGGCGCCGGGCCAGCAGGAAGCTGAGCAACAGGGCGAACAGGGCCAGCACCGCGGCTTTCAGCAGTATTTCCTGTTGGCGCTGGTTGAAGGCGTCGTTGGACATGCCGACGATCACCCGGCCCACGCAATCGGGCTGGCCCACGCGCATCAGGTTACCGTGGTGCAGGTCGCCGGGCAGGGCTGCGCGCTGCAGGCGGATGCTGGCCTGGAATACCTGCACCTTGCTGCTGCGTTCCTGCGCGTTGTCGGGCTGCTCCACGTACAGCAGCACCTGCTCGTTGCTGTCCTGTACTTCCAGGAAGCGCACGTGGGGAATTTCCAGGGTGGCGCGCAGCAGGCTGTCGAGCACCGTGGTGTTGTGGCTGATCACGCCGAATTCGGCCGCCGGCGCCAGCTGGTTGGCAATGAGTTGGCCGGTGCGGGTCATTTCCTCGCGCAGGTCGTGGATGCGCGCGAAGGTGAAGAAGCCGGTCAGCAGCAGCGTCAGCAGCAGGGCAGGGCCCAGGCAGATCACTTGTGTGCGGCTATGGATGTCCCAGCTAGGGCGCCATTTCATCGGGTGCAATCTCGCACGGTGCGGCCTTGGTGGGTAGGAAACAGCCGCGCATTTTAACCGCCTTGGGCGACATTTCCAGTCGTGTGTACGGCATTGACACGTGCGGCTACGCTTTGGCGGCAAGGCTTTGGCCTGCGGGGCTGGCCGAGGCGCCTGCGCTCCGTATAATGCGGTTTCGCCACTTTTATGGTTTTGATGGATTGGATATGACTGAACAGCAGCCTGTTGCAGTGCTGGGGGGCGGAAGCTTCGGAACCGCCGTGGCGAACCTGCTGGCCGAGAACGGCCACGCCGTACGCCAGTGGATGCGTGACCCGGCGCAAGCCGAGGCCATCCGCACCCAGCGCGAGAATCCGCGCTACCTCAAGGGCATCAAGATTCACCCAGGCGTCGAGCCGGTCACCGACCTGCTGGCCACCCTGGGCGGCAGTGAGCTGATCTTCGTCGCCCTGCCGTCCAGCGCCCTGCGCAGCGTGCTGGCGCCCCATGCGCAGCTGCTGGCCGGGCGCATGCTGGTCAGCCTGACCAAGGGCATCGAGGCGCAGACGTTCAAGCTGATGAGCGAGATCCTCACCGACATCGCCCCCCAGGCGCGCATCGGCGTGTTGTCGGGCCCCAACCTTGCGCGCGAGGTGGCGGAGCACGCCCTCACGGCTACCGTGGTGGCCAGCGAGGACGAAGCCCTGTGCGAACGCGTGCAGGCTGCCCTGCACGGGCCAACCTTCCGGGTCTACGCCAGCGCCGACCGCTTTGGCGTCGAGCTGGGTGGGGCACTGAAGAACGTCTATGCGATCATCGCCGGCATGGCGGTCGCCCTGGGCATGGGCGAGAACACCAAGAGCATGCTGATTACCCGCGCCCTGGCGGAAATGACCCGCTTTGCCGTCAGCCAGGGCGCCAACCCCATGACCTTCCTGGGGCTGGCCGGGGTGGGCGACCTGATCGTCACCTGCTCCTCGCCCAAGAGCCGCAACTACCAGGTGGGCTTCGCCCTGGGCCAGGGCCTGAGCCTGGACGAGGCGGTCAGCCGCCTGGGCGAGGTCGCCGAGGGCGTCAACACCCTCAAGGTGCTCAAGGCCAAGGCCCAGGAGCTGAACGTGTACATGCCGTTGGTAGCCGGGTTGCACGCCATCCTGTTCGAAGGGCGTACCCTGGCCCAGGTGATCGAGCTGTTGATGCGCGCCGAACCCAAGACCGACGTCGACTTCATTTCCACCAGTGGTTTCAACTGATTTGCAGGAGCAAGGACATGAGTGATTCGCCTCTCAAGCCCAGCCAGGAATCGATCCTGCTGCGCGTGCTGTGGATGGTGCTGTATGTGCTGGTGTGGCAGGTGGCGCAGCTGCTGCTGGGCGCCGTGGTGCTGATCCAGCTGGTCTACCGCCTGGTGTACGGTTCGCCGAACCTTGCCCTGATGAACTTCGGCGACAGCCTCAGCCAGTTCATGGCCCAGATCGGCCGCTTCGGCAGCTTCCACACCGAACAGAAGCCCTGGCCGTTCGCCGACTGGCCGGCGGCGCGCGCCCCCGAAGGTGAGGCGCCGCACAGCGTGCCGCCCGCACCCCACCCCGCCCGCGACGAGGAGCCCAAGCTGTGAAATTGTGGATTCTGCGCCACGGCGAGGCCCAGGGCCACGCTGCCCGCGACAGCCTGCGCGAACTGACCGACCATGGCCGTGAAGAGGTGCTGCGCAGCGCCGCGCACCTGCTGGGCCAGCCGCTGGCCGCGGTGTATGCCAGCCCATACGTGCGCGCCCAGCAGACCGCGGGCATCGTCCACGAGGCACTGGCGTTGGAGCAGCCCATCGTCACCGTGCCCTGGCTCACCCCCGAAAGCGACCCCCAGGAGGTCATCGGCCACCTGGACAGCCTGGGCCTGGACCACGTGTTGCTGGTCAGCCACCAGCCACTGGTGGGTGCGTTGGTGGGCCTGCTGGAGAATGGCCACCTGAAGCAGCCACGCGGCATGAACACCGCCAGCCTGGCGGTGCTCGAAGGTGACTGGCCGCTGGCCGGGTTGATGAGCGTGCAGGCCGTTCACCACCTCTGACCCCGGCCCGGCCAGGGGCGGAACGGCCAAATGCCAGCCTGCACCGGCGTCCGCGCTTGCAAGCCTGGCCGGGGCTACCAGATAGTGGGGCGGTCGATTGCGGCCGCCTCGCTGTTTGCGCACGGCGCGCAAGTCTTGAAAATTCCGGAAAAGGACGAACCCGATGAGCCTATGGCGCACGCAACCCAACCTTGAGCAGTTCAACAAGGCGCAGAAGAACACCATCGGCGAGGTGCTCGACATCCGCTTCGAAGCCGTGGATGACGACTCCCTGACCGCCAGCATGGCCGTCGACCACCGCACCCACCAGCCTTACGGCCTGCTGCATGGCGGCGCCTCAGTGGTGCTGGCCGAAACCCTGGGCTCCATGGCCAGCTACCTGTGTATCGACCCCAGTACCCATTACTGCGTGGGGCTGGAGGTGAACGCCAACCATGTACGCGGCGTGCGCAGCGGCCGGGTCACCGGCGTGGCGCGGGCGGTGCACATCGGCCGCACCACCCATGTGTGGGACATTCGCCTGAGCGACGAGCGCGGCAAGCTCAGCTGCATCTCGCGCCTGACCGTGGCCGTGGTGCCGCTGGGCGAAAACCCGCCGGGCCGTTGATCTACCTTCGTCTCGTTGACACCGGTGCCATCGTTTTACTACGATGGCAGCCAAGCGCCGATTTAAGACAGCTACTTGCGGGGCGCAGGAATACTCCTTTCACCAGGGTTTCCGAAATACCGCTAAAACGCTGGTTCGGTGTAGCCTCCCACCGCAGCCCAGCGGGACTTGCGAGGCTTGGAAGACACCACCATGAGTTGCCCCCGTCCTATCGTTTGCCTGGCCCCATTGCCGGCCAGCAGCGCACCGCGTAACCCCCGAATCCTGCTGGTAGGCCAGCACCAGCCGACCTTGTTGCACTACCTCGACGGCTGGCCGCGCCGCGCCGGCAAGGCCAGCGCCTTCCTGATCCAGTTCATCGACCCCAGCCAGTCGCTGGCCAATTTGGCCAACAATCGTTTCGACCTGGCGGTGGTGCAGTCGCCGGCGGCCGAGCACGCTGCCGAAGTCATTGGCCACCTGACCCGTGTGGCGCGCCAAGGGCTCGTTACGCTGCGCTGAGGTTCAACTGGCCAGTGACTTGACCACGCTGGCGTGGATGCAGTTGGCGACGATGCGGCTGCGCAGGCTCCAGTCCGTATTGATGATGTAGAACTGCTGGATGTAGCTGTGCTCGTCTTCGGAGTGAAACCACAGGTCGATCTTGTCGCTGAAGTCGTCTGGCAGGAACAGCGGCAACGCGTATTTCGCGCACTGGATCGAGCGCAGCTCCGCCTCCGGCTTCTGCTCCTTCGCCACCTTGTCCATGAAGTTCTTCAGGTGGTGGGTGGGCAGGGTGTTGCTCTCGCTCCAGCGCTGGTTCACCGGGTTCCAGATCAGGCTGCTCCACGCCGGGCCCCGATACGCCAGCACCAGCGTCTGGCCGGGGTTTTCAATCCATAGGTAAACCAGCTTCTTGTCTACGGCGTCATACGGCAGGCAGCGGTGGCCCAGGCGGCTCACCAGCATTTCCTGCAACTCCTCATGCGCGTCCGGGGTGAAGCCCTTGAGCTCATGGAAGTCGAGAATGATGATTTCCCGTTGGGTATCGGCCTCGTCGTAGTAGGCCAGCAGCGGCTTGATCAGGTCCTCCTCAAGGCTCTGCCCGACGCTGGTCAGGTGCGTCAGCTGAAAACGCAAGGGGTTGCCGGGTGCAAACCGATTGGCGAATTGCACGCGCAAGTCCAGGCAGCGAATGCCGTTGCGGATCTGCTGGATGGGGGAGAGATCCTGGGTGATCTCGTGGGGCAGCTGAAACTGCGGTCGGCGCTCTTTATGGCTGCCCGAATCGTGGCTGCCCGGCAGTATCAACTGGTCGATGCGCAGGTTGCCGATAACTGCGTTATTGCTCATCCAGGCGTGCAGGTTGTCCTGGTTCTTGACTCTCATGGCGGGCCTTCCGTGGCGAGGGGGAAAGCCACCATCCTAGGCGCCGCGCGCGCCCTTGCCGATCAGGCGAAGATGCGCGCAGTGCGGGAAAAGTCGCGCCGGTTCAGGGGTAATCGATCTCGACGATATACACCAGCTGCTCGCCGGTGGGGGTGTGCACCCGCACCTCGGCGTCCAGCGCCTTGCCCAGCAGGGCGCGGGCCAGGGGCGAGTCGATGCTGATCAGGTTGAGCTTGAGGTCCAGTTCGTCGGGGCCGACGATGCGGTAGCGCGACGTTTCGCCCTGTTCATCCTCGATGGTCACCCAGGCGCCGAAGTACACCTTGTTCGGGTCGCTGGGGCGCTCGCTGACCACCTTCAGGTTTTCCAGGCGCTTGGTCAGGAAGCGCACGCGGCTGTCGATCTCGCGCAGCATTTTCTTGCCGTAGGTGTACTCGGCGTTCTCCGAACGGTCGCCCTGGGCTGCCGCCTCGCTGACCGACTGGGTCACCTGCGGCCGGCGCACATGCCACAGCTCATGCAATTCAGCGCGCATGCGGGCCTCACCCTCGGGGGTGATCAGCGCAGTGCCGTGGCTGCGGGGTGGGCGATAGCGACTCATGAAATGCTCCTTGACTGGCCGGCGGGCAGTCTACCAGCACGGCGCATAGGGCTTGTGCTTGCGGCTTTGCGGTAATTAAATTAATTTGTGGAATGTAATTCCAATAAATCAATTTGCGGCGCGAGGTCATAACAATGAGAAAGCACCTGGTGGACATTGAAGACGGCGAGAGCTTTGACATCGTCGTGGTGGGCGCCGGTGGCGCCGGTCTGTCGGCGGCACTGTTCGGCGCCATCGAGGGGGCCAAGGTGTTGCTGGTGGAGCGCAGCGAGTACGTGGGCGGCACCACGGCGTTTTCCGCCGGCACCACCTGGGTTCCCAACAGCCACCATGCCGCCTCGGTGGGCGTGCACGACGACAGCCTGGAGAAAGCCAGTGGCTATCTGGACTTGGCGGTGGGTGCGCGTTCCGACCCGGCCTTGCGCAGGGCGTTCCTGGAAAACGGCCCGCGCGCGGTGGCCAAGATAGAAGCGGGTTCGGCGGTGCGCTACCGGGCCCGGCCGTTCCACCCCGACTATATTTCTGACCTCGCCGGCTCGACCTTGAAGGGCCGGGCGCTGGAGCCCCTGGCGTTCGACGGGCGCAGGCTGGGGGAGCGCTTTCGCCTGGTGCGCCCACCCATTCCGGAATTCACCGTGCTGGGCGGCATGATGGTGGACCGCGACGATGTCGGGCACCTGCTTAACCTGGGCCGCTCGCTGGCCTCGTTCAAGCACAGCGCCAAGCTGTTGCTGCGCCAGGCCATGGACCGCCTCAAGCACCCGCGCGGCACGCGCCTGGTGATGGGCAACGCGCTGGTGGCCAGCCTGCTGTATTCCCTGGACGAGAAGGGCGTACCGGTGCTCACCGACTGCCAGATGGACCGCATCGTCAAAGGCGCCGATGGCGTGCAGGCCATTGAACTGTCCCAGCGTGGGGTCAAGCGACAGGTGCAGGTGCGCGGCGGAGTGGTGCTGGCCTCCGGTGGTTTCAATCGTCACCCGGAACGGCGCAAGGCGCTGCTGCCGGGTATCGACGCGCGTTGCTGCCCAGGCGCGCCTGGCCATACCGGCCAGGCCCATGATGTGGTGCAGGAGGTTGGCGGCCATTACGGCGAACCCGGCCTTAGCCATGCATTCTGGGCGCCGGTGTCGATCCGCCAACGCGCCGATGGCAGCCAGGCAGTGTTTCCGCATTTCATTCTCGACCGCGGCAAGCCGGGCATGCTCACGGTCAACCAGCAGGGGCGGCGTTTCCTCAACGAGTCGACGTCCTATCACCTGTTCGGCATCGGCCTGCAGAACGCCGGCGTGGCACCAGGCTACCTGATCACCGATGCCGAAGGCTTGCGCAAATACGGCCTGGGCATGGTGCGGCCGGGTGGCAAGGGGTTGCAGACGTTCCTGGATGATGGCTACCTGACCTGCGGCGCCAGCCTGGCGGAGCTGGCGCGGCAACTGGACATCGATGCCCAAGGGTTGCAGGACAGCGTCAAGCGCATGAACGAGTATTCGGTGACCGGTGTCGACCTGGATTACCAGCGCGGCACCACGGACTACCAGCGCGCCAACGGCGATGCCGCCAATGTGCCCAACCCCAACCTGGGGCGCATTGCTACTGCGCCGTACTATGCCGTACGCCTGTACCCGGGGGACATCGGCGCTGCTACCGGGTTTGCCACGGATGCGCACGCCTGCGTGCTGGACAGCCACGACCAGGCCATTGGCGGCCTGTACGCGGTGGGCAACGACATGCATTCGGTGATGGGCGGCACCTACCCGGGGCCTGGCATTACCCTGGGGCCGGGGCTGACCTTTGCCTTGCTGGCGGCCGAGCATGCTGCAGCACGGGCCAAGGGGCAGGCCAGCCAACAGCGCCGCGGTGCAGAGCCTGTCGCTGCCCTGTAGCAGCGGCCATAGGCCGCGTCCTGGCCCGCGCGGTGCCTGGGACGCGGCCTGCGGCCGCTGCTACGGGGGCGTGATCAAGGTTGCCTGGGCCGCCTGCAAGGCGGCCTTTGCCCACGCGTGTACGCCCATCTGTGCGACGCGTCGGTCATTGGGAATTTCAACGCTGACCGGCAACTGCGCCGGCAGCTGTTTCCAGATGGCCTTCAAGTCGATGCCACCTTCGCCAGGCAGCAGCCGCTCGCAGCGTGCGGCGTGGACCAGCGCGTCTGTGCTGGCAGGGCGTTCGGCCGGGCCGTCGCAGATCTGCGCGTAGTGCAGCCATTGCGGCGGGATGCTGGCCAACTGGTCGAGGCGGCTGGCGGAACGGTCGAAGTGCAGGCTGTCCACCAGAATGCCGGCGTTGGGCCGGTCGGCCTGGTTGACGATCTGCAGCGCGGTGCCCAGGTCGCACACGGCGGTCCAGGGCATGAACTCAAGGTCTGCGGTCAAGCCGTAGGGCTGCATCGCATCGCATAGCCGTGCGTAGTTGGCCACCAGCCGCGCGGGTTCGGGGTCGTCGCCCGCCACCAGTACGGCTTTGGCGCCCAGCCGCGCGCCGACCTCGAAGAAGGCTTCGAAGGCGGCCGGGTCGAAGTCGGCGTTCAGGCGGATCAGTTCCAGGTCAAACACGCTGACACCAGTATCGGCCATGCGCGCCAGGGTTTCGCGCAACAGCGCAGGGTCCTCCATCAACGCGTAGGCGACCGCCCCCGGCGCCACCGGCAGCAGGCGCAGGCCGGCGTGGTCGTAGCCGGCGCTGGCGGCAAGGTCAATCATCTGCGGCGGGTTGCAGTGCAGGGCGGTCAGTTGGGCAAGGGCAAAGGCAGGGCGCATGGTGTTCTCCCGTGGGCAAGAAAAAAGCGCACCCGAAGGTGCGCAGGGCAGGTATCAGGCCGACGCGGCCAGGGTTGGCTGGCGTCGCTGGTGACGGTATTTGATGGTCAGGGCCACGATGCCCAGGGCGGCGGGCAGGGTGAGGAACAGGAATACCTGGTTGAAGTGCCAGTCGGCGGCCAGCATCAGCGCGCCAACACCGGCGCCGCTGATGGCGCCGAAGCGGCCCATGCCAGTGGCCCAGCTGACGCCGGTGGCGCGGATCTGCGTGGGGTAGAACTGTGTGGCCAGGGCGTAGCTGCCGGTGTTGACGCCGTTGATGAAGTACCCCAACAGCACGATCAGCGGGCACAGCACCTGGATGGTCGGCTGCTGCAGGGCGATCAGCACTGCGCTGAAACCGCCGCCCAACAGGGTCAGGCCCACCACCTTGTGGTGGTCGAAGCGGTCCATTTTCATGCCGATGGTGAAGTTGCCCAGCACGCCCCCGGCTTGCAGCAGCGAGCCGATCAGCGCCGCCTGGGACAGGCTCAGGCCGGCGTCGCGGCTGATCAGCGGCAGCCAGCTGGACAGCAGGTACATGGTCAGCAGGCCCATGAACAAGGTCACCCAGATCATGCAGGTGCCCAGGCGGTAGCGCGGGGCGAACAGGGCGCCAACCGAGCCTTTGTCCTGGACTTTTTCCTCCGAGCTGTAGAACAGCGTGTCAGCGTTGGCGAGGCCCGGCGCCACCTTGTCGACGGCCTGCAGCAGGCGCTGCTTGAGGTCGGGGCGGTGCACCAGGAAGTTGATCGACTCGGGCAGGCACGCCAGTATCAGCAGGGCGAAGACGATGGGCAGCACGCCGCCCGCCACCATCACCGAGGGCCAGCCGAAGTGCTCGATCAGCGCTTCGCTGCCGATGCCGCCCAGGGTGGCGCCGATGGTGAAGCCGCAGTAGATGCCGGTGACCATGTGCGAGCGGCTGCGCTTGGGCCCGTACTCGGCCACCAGGGTGGCGGTGTTGGGCATGGAGGCACCCAAGCCCAGGCCGGTGAGGAAGCGCAGCACGGTGAGGCTGGTGATGTCGGTGGCGAACGCCGAGGCCAGGCTCCACACGCCGAAGAAGAACACCGAACCGATGATGACCTTGCGCCGCCCCAGGCGGTCGGCCATGGGCCCGGCCACCATGGCGCCGATGGCCAGGCCCAGCAGGCTGCTCATCATCACCGGGCCCAGGTCGTGGCGTGCAATGCCCCAGTCATCCACCAGCGCCGGGGCGACGAAGCCGATGGCGGTGGTGTCGAAGCCATCGAAGGCCAGCACGATAAAACCCAGCAACACCACTAACCATTGACGCGCGCCCATGGGGCGGGCGTCGAGGAAGGTGCTGACATCCACGCGAGCGGAATGAGGCATGACGATACTCCCGATTTTTTTATTGTTGGGTGAGGCTCGGGAGTGAAAATAGCAGCAGTGGAATGCAATTCCAAATATTAATTATTTATCAATGTTAGCCTCGTTACGTGGCGGTCATGGTCGAGAACTTTGGCACGCTGCCCAGTTCGGTCTGCGCCAGGTCCTTGGCGGCGGCCAGTAGCGCGGGCACCAGCGCGTGCATGCGCTCGGCGCTCAGGCGCACGCTGGGGCCGGCGATGCTGATCACCGCCGACGGCGTGGCTTGCCCGGGGTGGTACAACGCGGTGGCGATGGCAGCGGCCCCGGCTTCGAAGCTCTCGTTGACGCAGGCATAGCCATCGGCGCGAGCCTGGTGCAGGTTGTTCAGCAGGGCTTCGACGGTGGTCGGCGCATTGGGCCCATACTCGCCCGGTTTTGGCAGGCCCTGGCGATACACCAGTTCCAGCGCCTGTTCGTCGCTCAGGCAGCTCAGCCAGGCCAGGCCCGAGGCGGTGCAGCCCAGCTTGGCTTCGGCGCCCGCGTCGGGGTCATAGCGCAGGCCGCTGCGGGTGCCCTGGGCCTTGCCCACCCACACCAGGTGCTCGCCGTCGACGATGCCCAGGCGCACCAGCTCGCCCGACTCGGCGGCCAGGCGCTCGAGAATCGGCCGCGCCAGGTCTACCACGCTGGCGTGGGCCAGGTGCTTGAGTGCCAGGGAGATGACCTTCAGCGCCAGAATGTAGTTGCCGTGCTGCGGGTCCTGGCGCACGTAGCCTTGTTCCACCAGGCAGGTGAGCATGCGGTGCGTGGCGCTGGGGGCGATGCCCAGGCCTTCGGATATCTGTTGCAGGGGCAGGCCGGCGGCCTTGCCGGCCAGCAGTTCCAGCGCGCAGAGGCCGCGCTCCAGTGCGTTGCTCATGAGGTGTCCCGGGAATGGCATTGAGGGTTGGAATGCCATTCTGCCTGCTTGCCCCGGTTATCGCTACAGCGCGGCTGGCGCCATGGTCCGGCCTTCGCTGGCGGCCCGTTGCGCCGCCTGCACCAGCGCCAGGGTGCGTGCGGCGTCGGCTGCGGTGACCAGCGGCGCGCACGCTCGGCGCGCTACCTGCACCAGGTGGCGCAGCTGGTTGTGCATGGCCAGGCTGTTGTCGGCCTGCTCTTGCCGGCACAGCAGCGGCGAGTGCCAGCCCCGGGCGTCGCCGTACTGCCACAGTTTGAGTTGCGGCAGGCTCAGCGAGCCTTCCGTGCCGGCCAGCAGCAGGCAGGGCTGCTCGGGTTGCTGGGCGAACACCGCCGGGTTCTCGCCGGCGTTCTGGTCCCAGCCCCAGGGCGCGGCGGTGGCGTCGGAGCCGGTGAGGGTGCCCAGCGCGCCGTTGGCGAACTGCAACAACAGCGCCGCGCTGTCTTCCACCGGCAGGTCGCGGGCCAGGTGGCTGGTGATGGCCTGCACCTCGCTGACTTCGCCGCACAGGTAACGCATCAGGTCGAGGTCATGGATCAGGTTGATCAACAGCACCCCGGCACCGGGCTCGCGGCGCCAGCCAACGTCGAAGTAGGCGTCGTCCTTGCGCGTCTGCCACAGCCCGGTCACCGTGGTCAGCCGGCCCAGTGCGCCGCTCTCGATGATCTGCCGGGCGCGGGTGATGATCGGGTTGTGGCGCCGGTGATGGCCAATCAGCAGCGGCACGCCGGTGCGGCGTTCGGCCGCCACCAGCAGCCGCGCCTGCTCCAGCGAACAGGCCACCGGCTTCTCCAGCAGCGTGGCGATGCCGGCTTCCAGGCAGTCGATGGCGGTGGGCACGTGCAGGTCGTTGGGGTTGGCGATGATCACTGCATCAGGGCGAACGCTGTCGAGCATTGCCTGGTGGTGCGGGTAGCTGGGCACGTCGAAATCATCGGCCAGCTGGCGGGTAAAGGGGTCGGCGACCGCCACCAGTTGGGTCTCGGGCAATTGTTGCAAGTACTGGGCGTGTTGACGGCCCATGGCGCCGGCGCCGATGAGGGCGACGCGGAGGGGAGATGGCATGCGCGTGTTTCCTGATTGTTGTTCTTGGCTGCAGGGGGGTTCTGGAATCTAGTTCCAAAAAACCCTCCATGCAACCGTTCAACCGCAATCAGGTGTCGCGCAGCACCGCCAGCGGGCTGGCATTCAAGGCGCGGCGGGTGCCGAACACACCGGCGCCGCCAATCAGCAATGCCCCTACCAGCGGCAGTACCAGCAGCCAGGGGTGGAAATGCCACTGCAGGTTGAACGCCAGCCGGTACAGCGCCAGGCTGATCAGCTCGGTGCCCAGGGCCGCCAGCAGGCCACTGGCGGCGCCCAGCAGGCCGAACTCGATGCGCCGTGCCTTCACCAGCAGGCGCCGCTCGGCCCCCAGCGCGCGCAGCAGCGCGCCTTGGCGAATGCGTTCATCGAGGGTGGCCTGCAGGCCGGAGAACAGCACCGCCATGCCCGCCGCCAGCACGAACAGCAACACGTACTCCACCGCCAGGGTCACTTGCGCGAGGATGCTGCGCAGCTGCTCCAGCAACGCCTCCACCTGCAGCAGCGTCACCGCCGGGAATGCCCGCGCCAGCTCCACCACCTGCTGGTCATGGCCGGGGGCGAGGTAGAAGCTGGTGAGATAGGTGGTAGGCAGGTCCGTGAGAGTGCCGGGTTGGAAGATCATGTAGAAGTTGGGTTGGAAGCTGTCCCAGTGCACCTCGCGCAGGCTGGTGACGCGAGCCTGGCGCTCGCTGCCGCCGATGTTGAAGGTAAGGGTGTCGCCCAGCTTCAGCTTGAGGCTGTCCGCCAGCTTGGCTTCCACCGAAACCCCGGGGTTGGCCGGGTCCGGTGTCGGGCCCCACCATTGGCCGGCCGTCAGGCTGTTGCCGGTGGGCACCTCGGCCGACCAGGTCAGGCTCAGGTCACGCTCGGTGGCCTGGTCGCCGCGTGACTCGCGGGTGACCAGTTGGCGTACCGGCTCGCCGTTGACCGCAGTCAGGCGCCCCGGAATCACCGGGTACAGCGGCGCCGACTTGGCCGAGTAGCTGGCCAGGCGTTGGGCGAAATTGTCCTTGTCACTGGGCAGGATGTTCAGCGCGAAATAATTGGGGGCGTTCTTCGGCAGCTGGTTCTGCCAGGTGTCCAGCAGCTCGCCGCGCAACAGGGCAATCAGTGCCATGGACAGCAGAATCAGGCCGAACGCCAGGGACTGCCCGGCGGCGGCCAGCGGGTGGCGCAGCAATTGGCCCAGGCCCAGGCGCCACGCCAGCGGCGCACCGGCCAGCAGCCGCCGCAGGCTCTGCAGCGCCAGCAGCAACACGCCGCCCAGCACCAGCGCCGCCAGCAGCCCGCCGGCCAGCAGGGCGAAGGTCAGCAGCAGGTCCAGGCTCAGGCGCCACATGATCAGGCCCAGCGCCAGGATGGCCAGGCCATACACCAGCCACGTACTGGCTGGCACCGGCAGCAGGTCGCGGCGCAACACGCGCAGGGGCGGCACGCGGCCCAGTGCGGCCAGTGGCGGCAGGGCGAAACCGGCCAGCGCCACCAACCCGGTGCCGATACCTGCCAGGGCGGGCAGGGCGCCACCGCCCGGCACCGTGCTGGGCAGCAGGCCCTGCAGCAGCCTGAACAGGCCCAGCTGCGCCAGCCAGCCCAGCAAGGCGCCGCTGATACAGGCCAGCAGCCCCAGTACGCTCAGTTGAATGCAGAACGACAGCAGCACCTCGCGCCGCGACAGGCCCAGGCAGCGCAGCAGGGCGCTGGCGTCGAAACGGCGGCTGGCAAAGCGGCTGGCCGACAGCGCCACGGCCACCCCGGACAACAGCACCGCCACCAGGCTGGCCATGTTCAGGTAGCGCTCGGCCTTGCTCAGCGCGCCGCCGATCTGCTGGTTGCCATCGCGGGCATCCTGCAGGCGTTGGTTGGGCGCCAGGCCCGCGTGCACGGTTTGTGCGTAGGCGGCGAGAGCAATGGGTTTGCCGCGCCACAGGTCGCGGAAGGTCACCCGGCTGCCGGGCTGGATCACCCCGGTGGCGGCAAGGTCAGCCTCGTTGATCATCACCCGCGGGGTCAGGCTGTAGAAGTTGCCGGCGCGGTCGGGCTCGTAGGTAAGCACCCGCGCCAGGCGCAGGGTTTTGCTGCCGACGTCGATGCTGTCGCCGATCTTCAGGTTCAGCGCCGCCAGCAGCCGCGACTCTACCCAGGCTTCGCCTGGGCCGGGGCGCCCGCCTGCGGTTTCCTCGCCGTAGGGTTGGGCGGCGCTTTTCAGCTCGCCGCGCAGGGGGTAGTTGTCGTCAACCGCCTTGATGCTCGACAGCTGGATGCCGTTGTCGGTGGCCACCACGCTGGCGAACTCCACCACTCGCGCATGCGCCAGCCCCTGCTCGCGGCCCAGGCGCAACTGTTCCGGGCGCGGCGGCGTGGTGCCTTGCAGCACCAGGTCGGCACCGAGGAACTCGGTGGCGCGCAGCAGCATGGCAGCGTTCAGCCGCGCGCCGAAATAGCCGATGGCGGTGCTGGCGGCCACGGCCACCAGCAGGGCGAAGAACAGCACCCGCAGTTCACCGGCGCGTGCATCGCGCAGCAGCTGGCGGACCGACAGGGTGAGCAGGCGCGTGAGTGGCAATCCAGCCATCGGGTCAAGGCTCCAGGGGGCCGACCAGGCGGCCGGCATCAAGGCGGATAAGGCGCCGGCAACGGTGCGCCAGGCGTTCATCGTGGGTGACCAGCACAAGCGTGGTGCCGCGTTCCTTGTTCAGCTCGAACAACAAGTCGCTGATGCGCTCGCCGGTGTGGCTGTCGAGGTTGCCGGTGGGCTCGTCGGCGAACAGCACGTCCGGCTCGGCGGCGAAGGCGCGGGCGATGGCCACGCGTTGCTGTTCGCCGCCGGACAACTGCCGCGGTGAATGGCTGAGGCGCTGGCCCAGGCCTACCCGTTCAAGCAAGCTGCGAGCGGTATCGCGGGCGTCGTGGCGGCCGTCCAGCTCCAGCGGCAGCATCACGTTTTCGAGGGCATTGAGGCTGTCCAGCAGTTGGAACGACTGGAACACGAAGCCCACGTGTTCGGCGCGTACCCGGGCGCGCTGGTCTTCGTCAAGCTGGCTGAGGTCGCGCCCCGCCAGGGTGACATTGCCGGCGCTGGGCAGGTCAAGGCCGGCCAGCAGCCCCAGCAGGGTCGATTTGCCCGAGCCCGAGGCGCCGACGATGGCCAGGCTGTCGCCCTTGTGCAAATCCAGCGACAGTTCGTGAAGGATGGTCAGGTCGCCTTCCGCGCTGGGAACCACTTTGCTAAGGTTCTGAGCTTTGAGGATGCTGATGCCCATGGAGAATCCGATGCGAATGTTGTGGTTGAGTGCTGGCCTGGCGCTGATGGTGCTGGCGCAGAACGCAGCGGCGGGTACCGTGCTGGTCGTGGGCGATAGTATCAGCGCCGGTTTGGGCCTGGATACCAGCAAAGGGTGGGTGTCGTTACTGCGACAACGGCTTGAGCACGAGGGTTTCAAGGATGAGGTGGTGAATGCCTCCATCTCTGGCGACACCTCGGCAGGCGGCCAGGCGCGGCTGCCGGCGCTGCTTTCGGCGCACAAGCCGGACGTGGTGATTCTGGAGCTGGGCGGCAACGATGGCTTGCAGGGTCACCCTCCAGCGCAATTGCAACAAAACCTGTCAGCGATGATCGATGGCGCCCGCGCGGCCGGTGCCAAGGTGCTGTTGCTGGGCATGCAGCTGCCGCCCAATTATGGCGTGCGCTACACCACTGCCTTCGCCCGGGTGTATGGCGACCTGGCCACGCAGAAACAGGTGGCGTTGGTGCCGTTTTTCCTTGAAGGGGTGGGCGGGGTGCCGGCGCTGATGCAGGCCGATGGCATCCATCCGGCGGTGAATGCTCAGGGCAAGTTGCTGGAAAATGTCTGGCCGCAGCTAAAACCGCTGCTTTGACGCTTTTCTAGCAACCGCGTTTCGGCTAATGTGGCGCCCCCCGATCTGGAGCCCCCAATGCCGCGTCCCGCCTGGTCCCTGTTTGCGTACCAACTTATCGAGCCCGATGAGCAGCTCGATCTGTTCGCGTGCCAGGAAATTCGTGTGCACCTGATCGCCCGCCAGCTAGAGCTGGGGGGCTCCGCCGACCGTACGTTGTGCGGCACGCTGTTGCCGGCCCAGCCACGCTGGTCAGGGGTGGCCGCGTCGATTTTCCGCGACCGGCGCCTGTGCCCGTTGTGCAAGGCCATCCTGCAGGCGCAGAAAAAGGGCACCCGGCCGGTGTGGCCGGAACTGGCCAACTGATTTTCTGTTCATCCGCTGGCCGCCCACAGGCCTCCCGGTAAGCGGGGCGTCGGTGTACAATCGACCGATTATCCCTCTCGTTTTGCAAAGGATCCTCGGATGTTGCCGCGCTTTTCCGTCGTCACCCGTTGCCTGGCCCTGACCGCTGCCATCGCCGCCGGTCCCGCTGCGGCACTGGAATTCCCCCTGCCGCCGCCTGGCCAGGACATCGTCGGTCAGGTCCAGGTGATCAAGGCCAAGTACGAAGACACCTTTGCCGACCTGGGTGAAGCCAACGACCTGGGCTACCTGGAAATGATCGCCGCCAACCCTGGCGTCGACGCCTGGCTGCCGGGCGCCGGCACCGAGATCGTGCTGCCCACGCGCTTCATCCTGCCGCCGGGCAAGCGTGAAGGCATCGTGATCAACCTGCCTGAATACCGCATGTACTACTTCCCCAAGGGTGAGAACGTCGTCTACACCTACCCGATCGGCATTGGCCGCGAGGGCTGGGGTTCGCCGATCTCGCAGACCAAGATCACCGGCAAGATCCCCAACCCGACCTGGACTCCGCCCGCGTCGATCAAGGCCGAGCACGCCGCTGACGGCGACCCGCTGCCGAACGTGGTGCCGGCCGGCCCGGACAACCCCCTGGGCCCGTTCAAGTTCACCCTGGGTATCCCGGGTTACCTGATTCACGGTTCGAACAAGAAATTCGGCATCGGCATGCGCACCAGCCACGGCTGTTTCCGCATGTACAACTTCAACGTGCTTGAATTGTCGAAAATGGTGCCGGTGGGCACGCCGGTGCGCATCATCAACGAGCCGTACAAGTTTGGTGTCAGCGCCGGCAAGATCTACATCGAGGCGCACACCCCACTGGACGCCAAGGGCGACCCGTCGGCGGTGGACAAGCACACTGCGGTCATCAACGCGATGCTCAACCGCCCGGATCTCAACGGCACCAACATGCAGATGAACTGGGATACCGTGCGTGACGTGGTGGCGGCCGAAGACGGCATGCCGGTGGAAATTGCCGCGCCGGGCGTGGCGGGGTCTGCCAATGACTCCATCATCTCCACGGCGCCGGTGACGCCTGCGCCGCAGGTGCCGGTGCAGAAGATGGATTGATTGCCAGTAGGCATCAAAAAAGGGGGAGGCCGCTGATGCGGGCTCTCCCTTTTTTTTGTGGGACACACGACAGAGCATAAAAACGCGCTGGGTCGACAAAGGTCCGCCGCCGGGCGAACAAGGCGGTCCCGGGAGATAGCACTGGAATGGCACGCTGGAAACAAACCGGTAGGAGCGGGCCGAGCCCGCGAAGCGCCGCGCGGGCGCCGCGCGGTTTTGCATGCGCAGAATAAACATCGACTGGCACTTGGCTGCCATGACGCGATATCGACGCGGAGGTTCTTGACCCTATCGCGATTGACGTGCGTCAGGATCGAGGAGTCCTTGGGTGCATGTCGTGAAATTGTGGTGACGCTATCAGGTGCCAGCCTGTATCGATTTTGCGTCCATGAGACCGCGCGCCGCCCGCGCGGCGCTCGGCCCGCTCCTACAGTTTGTTTCGAGCGTGCCGTGCCAGTGCAATCTCCGGGGCCCGCCTTGTTTTCTCAGTGTCGGATCGGTGTTGTCCAAAAGGGGGAGGCGAACAACACCCATAAAAAAAGCCAGCCCACCAAAGGTGGGCTGGCCTTGCAACAATCCCGAGGGACTATTACTTACGGCTTGCCTTGTCCAGCATGCGCAGAGCGCGCTCGTTGGCTTCGTCAGCAGTCTGTTGAGCTTTCTGGGCAGCAGCCAGAGCTTCGTCAGCTTTGCGATAAGCTTCGTCAGCACGAGCTTGAGCGCGAGCCGAAGCATCTTCGGTAGCGGTCAGGCGAGCTTCGGTTTCTTTGGAGGCGCTGCTGCAACCGGTAGCCAGGACGGCGGCCAGAGCCAGAGCAGAGAATTTCAGAACGTTGTTCATCGTGATCCCCTTCAAGGACTTTCTAATTAAAGCCATCTCTCGTGAGTGAGAAAATAGCCGGCGTACATAGTACCCATTACTTGTAGTAAGTAAAATGACCTAAAGCAAGAAGCAAAAAAAATTCTCGCATGCCCTTGTCTTGTAGCGGCGACAGCCAGGGTACAGCTTCCAGCGGCCACTCTGGAAAAGGCTTCAGGGCGATGACAGGGTGTGACCCAGATCACCTTTGCAATGGCCATTATTTAACCTTGGCAAAGCATCCCGGTGTGTTTGGTAAAGCCTGCTAAAGTGTTTTTTACTGAACTAGTAGTGACTTGAAGTGTCGGCAGTCGTCAAAGGTTTAACATTCGGCAATGTTCAGTCGCGGCTGCCTTCAGATGTTCGGTCACGCAATTGCTGCGCGGGGCCGGGCGAGTGTCTTGAGTGTCGGTGGCAACGGCGCCTACTATTGAGCAACGTGCTCCTTTGAATAGAGAACGACAAAGCTCGTCTCGGTGTCGAAACAGGCACGGGGTGGCGTAGAGGTTCCTTCGCCGGAAAAACATCGGTAAGGTAAGGGTCACATACAAGACCCGCGAGGAGTTGTGATGAGCGAGGCGTTGTCCATCCACCATGACCAGGCTGGTCATCAATTCGAGACCAATGTGGACGGTCATCGTGCCTACCTGACCTATATGGACCTGGGTAAGCAGACCCTGGATATCTACCGTACCTTCGTGCCCAACGCGCTGCGCGGCCGTGGCATTGCCGCGGCCCTTACCGAACAGGCACTGGCCTATGCCGACCGCATGGGCTACACCGTGATTCCATCGTGCTCGTACGTCGAGCGCTACATGGAACGTCACCAGCGGCACGCCGCCAAGACCTGAACACACGTCGGCCAACAGGCAGACAAGCAAACGCCGGGGCATGCCCCGGCGTTTTCGTGTGCGTGGACGTTACCCGCGAGCGCGTTTTGGCAGCACGTCCTTGAGCTTGGCGTGCATGTTGCGCAGGGTGGTTTCGGTGCTGGCCCAGTCGATGCAGGCATCGGTGATGGACACGCCGTATTGCAGTTCGGCCAGGTCCTTGGGAATGGCCTGGGCGCCCCAGTTCAAGTGGCTTTCCACCATCAGGCCGATGATCGAATTGTTGCCCTCGACGATCTGGTTGGCGACGTTCTCCATCACCAGCGGCTGCAGGGCCGGGTCCTTGTTGGAGTTGGCGTGGCTGCAGTCGACCATGATGTTGGGGCGGATGGCAGCCTTGTTCAGGGCCTGCTCGCACAGGGCGACGCTGACCGAATCATAGTTGGGCTTGCCGTTGCCGCCGCGCAGCACCACGTGGCCGTAGGCGTTGCCCTTGGTGGTGACGATGGACACGCCACCTTCCTGGTTGATGCCCAGGAACCGGTGCGGGCTGGACACCGACTGCAGGGCGTTGATGGCCACGGTCAGGCCGCCGTCGGTGCCGTTCTTGAAGCCCACGGCCGAGGACAGGCCCGAGGCCATTTCGCGGTGGGTCTGGGATTCGGTGGTGCGCGCGCCGATGGCCGACCAGCTGATCAGGTCCTGAAGGTACTGCGGCGAGATCGGGTCGAGGGCCTCGGTGGCGGTCGGCAGGCCCATTTCGGCCAGGTCCAGCAGCAGCTGGCGGCCAATGTGCAGGCCATCCTGGATCTTGAACGAGTCGTCCAGGTACGGGTCGTTGATCAGGCCCTTCCAGCCGACGGTGGTGCGCGGCTTCTCGAAGTACACGCGCATCACCAGGTACAGGGTGTCGCTGACTTCGGCGGCCAGGGCCTTGAGGCGCGCGGCGTATTCGTGGGCGGCCTTGATGTCGTGGATCGAGCAGGGGCCGATGACCACGAACAGGCGGTGGTCCTTGCCATCGAGAATGTCGCGGACAACCTGGCGACCCTGGGTCACGGTCTTCAGCGCGGCCGGGCTCAGGGGGATGTCCCGCTTGAGCTGGTCGGGGGTGATCAGGGTGTCATTGGAGGCGACGTTGAGGTCGTCGATCGGTAAATCAGCCATCGTGTTACTCGTCAGGTCACGGGTGCCGGCCGCCAGCGATCCCCCCGCGCGGCGGAGCACAGCTTATTTTGGGCGCAGCGGGGATCGGAACCTTAGCGCGAACGCAGGGGCTGCGACAATGGGGCGCGGTGTAAATGCGTAACGAATTTAATACGAGGTGTCGCTGAGGCTGGCCTGGGAAAATTCCGCGGCGTGCCGCTCCACCCATTGCCGTGCCAGGGCATCGATGCTTTCCACGCTGGCGGAAAACGGTGATTGTATTTCGCAGTACTGCTGGATCTGGCAGACCTGCTCGCCCATGCGTGCGCCAAACAGCGTCTGTTCATCGGTAAAGGCCACGCCGATCAGGTAGCCTGCAGGCTGTTTGCGGCACCAGGCCACGTAACCGGGGTAGCGCAGGCCGTTGTTCAGGGTGGGCATGCTCAGGTCGACGGCGGTGCCGGCGCGGTAGGCGCGGTGATGCTGGCAGGCTACGCCGCCCAGGCTGATCACGTGCAGGCGGCGGGCGGAAAGGGCAGGGCGGTGGCACAGGTTCAACTCTACGGCTACATCGAAAGGATGAGGAAGAAAACGACCCATGAACACTGGCTCCGAGTGTCAGCTGGTTGACGAAGATGCCTGCAACGCGTTGCAGGAACTGGAACTGACTGATTTGACTATAGATCATGCATTGCTGGATGCGCCCGGAACATCGCTGCTGATTTTCACCGGCGCCGGCTGTGCCAGTTGCCGCGTGGCGCGCCGTGAACTGCCGCGCCTGCCGCTGGCAGTGGACCGCCTGTGCTGGATTGATGCCGGCGACAACTTCGGGGCGGTGCAAAGGTACGAGGTCTTTCACCTGCCTGCAATCTTTGTCGTCCACGACGGCCAGTTCCACGGTGCGTTGAACGCCCGGTTGCTGGCCGGCGAGATAGACCTGCGCGTGCGCGAGGCCTTGCTGCGCGCGCCCGACGAGCTGCCCTGAGGGGTGGCATTCAGGTTATGAGCGGAGCGTCGGACTGTGGGCAGCGCTGCTAAGCTTGTGCAAGCTCTGCCGTTTTGGCAGTCGAGGAGATCACATGATCCGTTCGATGCTGTATGCCACTGACCTGGGGCTGTATGCCCCCTACGTGATGCAACACGCGCTGGCCCTGGCGCGTACCTTCAAGGCCGAGCTCTACGTGATTCATGCCGTGGAACCCATGGGGCTGTTCGCCGAGTCGGTTTTGCAGAGCTACCTGGACGAGCCTACCCTCAACGAACTGCACAGCGAGGGCCTGAGCACCATGATGGCCGGCATCGAGCACAAGGTGCTCGACGGCTTTCGCGAAGAGTTGGGGGAAGGCCAGCAGGACCTGGCCCTGATTACCGCCGTGCGCGTGCGCCAGGGCGACCCGGCCCAGGTCATTCTCGACCAGGCCCAGCGCCTGGCAGTGGACCTGCTGATCGTCGGTAGCCACAGCCATGGCGCCGGTGCCGACATACCCCTGGGGCGCACTGCGGCGCGGGTGCTGCAGCTGTCGCCGGTGCCGGTTTACATGGTGCCGCTGTCCCAGCAGCTGGGCCGACGCAAGGCGTAGGCGCGGTTCAAGGTGCACTCGCGTACAAATTTTGATAAAAAGTTCTAGATTTATTACCCAGACCATTAATATAGTTATAACTCGTCGCTGTTGGCGTTTATCTGCTTTGAGGGATACATATGAAGCTTCAACAATTGCGCTACATCTGGGAAGTAGCGCACCACGACCTCAACGTCTCCGCGACAGCACAAAGTCTCTATACCTCCCAGCCCGGCATCAGCAAGCAGATCCGCTTGCTCGAAGACGAGCTGGGCGTTGAAGTCTTCGCCCGCAGCGGCAAGCACCTGACCCGGGTGACCCCGGCCGGTGAGCGCATCATCACCACCGCCGGCGAGATCCTGCGCAAGGTGGAAAGCATCAAGCAGATCGCCCAGGAGTTCTCCAACGAGAAGAAGGGCACCCTGTCCATCGCCACCACCCACACCCAGGCGCGCTACGCGCTGCCGCCGGTGATCAGCAACTTCATCAAGCAGTACCCGGACGTGGCCTTGCACATGCATCAGGGCTCGCCCATGCAGATCGCCGAGATGGCCGCTGACGGCACCGTCGATTTCGCCATCGCCACCGAGGCCCTCGAACTGTTCGGCGACCTGATCATGATGCCGTGCTACCGCTGGAACCGTTGCGTGGTGGTGCCGCAGGGCCACCCGCTGACCAAACTGCCGAAGCTGACCCTGGAAGTGCTGGCCGAATACCCAATCGTCACCTACGTGTTCGGCTTTACCGGCCGTTCCAAACTGGACGAGGCCTTCAGCCACCGCGGCCTGACCCCCAAGGTGGTGTTCACCGCGGCCGACGCCGACGTGATCAAGACTTACGTGCGCCTGGGCCTGGGCGTGGGCATCGTCGCCAAGATGGCGGTGGACGCCAAGCTCGACAGCGACCTGGTCATGCTGGACGCTGACCACCTGTTCGAAGCCAGCGTCACCAAGATCGGCTTCCGCCGTGGCACATTCCTGCGTGGCTTCATGTGCGACTTCATCGAGAAGTTCGCCCCGCACCTGACCCGTGAGGTGATGGCCAAGGCCATCCAGTGCCACAACAAGCAGGAACTGGAAGAACTGTTCGACGGCGTAGAGCTGCCGGTGCATTGATTTTCCGCCCGCAGGGCATAAAAAAACCGGCCAATCTGGCCGGTTTTTTTGTGTTCAGGCTTTCTGGATCAGGTTGCCTGCGTGCAACCCGCATTCCTTCTGCGTGGCTTCTTCCCACCACCAGCGGCCTTCGCGTTCGTGCTGGTTGGGCAGCACGGGGCGGGTGCAGGGCTCGCAGCCGATGCTGATGAAGCCGCGTTCGTGCAGGCTGTTGTACGGCAGTTCGAGCATGCGGATATAGCCCCAGACTTCCTCGCTGCTCATCTGCGCCAGCGGGTTGAATTTGTACAGCGGGCGCTCGGGCGTGGAGAACGCGCCGTCGATTTCCATCACCGCCACCTGGCTGCGGGTGCCTGGGCTCTGGTCGCGGCGCTGGCCGGTGGCCCAGGCCTTGACGGTGGACAGCTTGCGGCGCAGCGGTTCGATCTTGCGAATGCCGCAGCACTCGCCGTGGCCGTCCTTGTAGAAGCTGAACAGGCCCTTTTCCTTCACGAACGGCTCAAGCCGGGTGTGGTCGGGGGACACCAGCTCGATGGCGATGTTGTAATGCTCGCGCACCTGGTCGATGAACCGGTAGGTTTCCGGGTGCAGGCGGCCGGTGTCCAGGCTGAACACCTTGACGTTCTTGTTCAGCTTCCACGCCATGTCCACCAGCACCACGTCTTCGGCGCCGCTGAAGGAAATCCACAGCTCGTCGCCGAAGTGCTCGAAGGCAAGCTTCAGGATGTCCTGTGGGGACTTGTTGGCATAAGTCGCGGCGAGTTCGGCGACGTCGAGGTTCAGGCTCATCAGGCGGCTTCCTAGTTCATTCGGCGCTTGGGCGCTCATTTGTGTCCGATGGTAACAAAAAGTCCCTGTGGGAGCTGGCTTGCCAGCGAGTTTTTCATGGGGCTGAAAAGCTCGCTGGCAAGCCAGCTCCCACATTTACAAGGCGGCGAGGGTATCCATCAGCACCCTGACCTTGAACACTGATTCGGCGTACTCGGACTCCCAATCGGAATCCGCCACGATCGCGCCGCCGCCCCAGCAGCTCACCTGGCCGTCCTTCACCAGCAGGCTGCGGATGGCGATGGAGCTGTCCATGTGCCCGCGTACGTCCAGGTACAGCAGCGAACCGCAGTACAGCGCGCGGCGGGTGGGCTCCAGCTCGTCGATGATCTGCATCGAGCGGATCTTCGGTGCGCCGGTGATCGAGCCGCCCGGGAAGCTGCCAGCCAGCAGGTCGAGGCAGTCCTTGCCGGCGGCCAGCTCGCCCACCACGGCGCTGACCATATGGTGCACGTTGGGGTAGCTTTCCAGGGCGAACAGCTCGGGCACGCGCACCGAGCCGATCTTGCAGGTGCGGCCCAGGTCGTTGCGCAGCAGGTCGACGATCATCAGGTTTTCCGCGCGGTCCTTCAGGCTGGCCAGCAACTCGCGGCCGTTGGCGGCATCACGCTCGGGGTCGGCGTCGCGCTGGCGGGTGCCCTTGATGGGGCGGGTCTCGACGTGGCCATCACAGACCTGCACGAAGCGCTCTGGCGACAGGCTGAGGATGGCGCTGCCGTCTTCCATTGCCAGGAAGCCGGAAAACGGCGTCGGGCAGGCCTGGCGCAAGGCGCGGTAGGCGGCCCACGGGTCGCCATGGCAGGGGGCGCGGAAGCGCTGGGTCTGGTTCACCTGGTAGCAGTCGCCGGCGGCGATATAAGCCTGGATGCGTTCGAACGCCTGGCGGTATTGCTCGGGGGCAAGGTCGGGGCGCATGGGCGCGTCCAGCTTGAACGGGCCGGCCTCGCCGCTGGCCGGCTGGCTGAACAGCGCGCTCAGGCGCTGGCGCTCGTCGGTGCCCAGGGTTGGGTGGAACATCAGCTGGCTGGTGCGCAGCTGGTGGTCGCTGATCAGCGCCCAGGCGTACAGGCCCAGGTGGGCGTCGGGCAGTTGCAGGTCGTCCACGGCCAGGCTGGGCAGGTGCTCCAGGCGCCGGCCGAAATCGTAGCTCAGGTAGCCGATCAGGCCGCCGGCGAACGGCAGGTCCAGGCCTTGCGGCAGCTGCGCCGGGCCCAGGCGGCCGAGGGCGGCGCGCAGGCGTTGCAGGTAGGCGTCGCCGCTTTCATCGGGCAGCGCGCGCAGGGTTTCCAGCGGCCAGGCGCTGAGGATGTCGAAGCGCCCGCGCTCGGCGGCCGGCTTGGCGCTGTCCAGCAGGATGGCACCGGGGGCGTGACGGATGGCGGCGAACCAGGCGCCGGGGTCGGGGCTGTAGGGCAGGGGTACGACGGAGCAGGTAGGCATGCGGGCGGTGAAACACCATCGAAAAGCGAGGGGGGCGATTGTAGACCTGTGGAGGCAAACTTTGTAGCCGCTGCCATGTGGGAGCTGGCTTGCCAGCGAGCTGTTGTCGGCAAGCCAGCTCCCACAAGTCTCAGGCGGGTGTCGGCACGTGCCCGAACAACCCCTGGGTAAACCGCACCCGCTGCTCGGCGCTTTCCGTCAGCCCTTCGGCGGCCAGTTCCGCCAGGCGCGCCTCCACCGCCTCGGTGCGGTGTGTCAGCCCGCAGTCGTTGGCGATCTGGATGTTCAGCCCGGGGCGGGCGTTGAGCTCCAGGATCAACGGGCCCTTTTCCTGGTCCAGTACCATGTCCACGCCAATGTAGCCCAGGCCGCACAGCTCATAGCAGCCTGCAGCCAGTTTCATGAAACCGTCCCAGTTGGGCAGTTGCACGCCGTCCACCGCGTTGGTGGTGTCGGGGTGCTTGCTGATGATGCTGTTCAGCCAGGTGCCGCGCAGGGTCACGCCGGTGGCCAGGTCCACGCCCACGCCGATGGCGCCCTGGTGCAGGTTGGCCTTGCCATTGGACTGGCGCGTGGGCAGGCGCAGCATGGCCATCACCGGGTAGCCCATCAGCACGATGATGCGGATGTCGGGCACGCCCTCGTAGCTGATGCTGCGGAAGATCTGGTCGGGGGTGACCCGGTATTCGATCAGCGCGCGGTCGCGGTGGCCGCCCAGGGAGTACAGGCCGGTGAGGATGCTGGAAATCTGGTGCTCGATTTCATCGTGGCTGATGATGCGCCCCGACACCGTGCGGTAGCGGTCCTCGAAGCGGTCGGCCACCACCAGGATGCCGTCGCCGCCGGCGCCCTGGGCCGGCTTGATGACGAAGTCGCTGCGCCCGCCGATGATGGCCGGTAGTTGGCTGATCTCCTTTTCGGTGGAAATCACCCCGTACATCTCCGGCACGTGGATGCCGGCGGCGATGGCCCGTTCCTTGGTGATGATCTTGTCATCGACGATTGGGTACAGGCTGCGCTTGTTGTACTTCAGCACGTAGTCGGCGTTACGCCGGTTGATGCCCATGATGCCGCGCGCCTGCAGGGCTTTCCACGTCTTGACCAGGCCGAACATTCAGGAGTCCGCCTTGACGAAGGCCTTGAAGCGCAACAGCTCGGTCAGGCGGTAGCCCCGGTAGCGCCCCATGGCCAGCATGAAGCCGACCATGATCAGCAGGATGGCCGGGAAGGTGAACACGAAGTACACCAACTGCGGCACGGTCATCAGCAGGTGCGCCAGGGAGGCGGCGAACAGCGTGCCTACTGCCACTTTCATGGCGTGACTGCCCCCGCGTTCTTCCCAGGTAATGGACAGACGCTCGATGGTCATGGTCAGGATCACCATCGGGAACAGCGCCACCGACAGGCCGCGTTCCAGGCCCAACTTGTGGCTGAACAGGCTGATGGCGGCGATCAGCACCACCACGAAGGTCAGCACCACCGACAGCCGCGGCAGCATCTGCAGCTTCAGGTGTTCAAGGTAGGAGCGCAACGACAGCCCCAGCGCGGTGATCACCGTGAACAGCGCAATGCCGAAGCCCAGCTGGGTCTCGCGGAACGCCAGGGCGATCAGCACCGGGGTGAACGTGCCCAGGGTCTGCAGGCCGATCAGGTTGCGCAGGATCAGTATCACCAGCACGCCGATGGGGATCATCACCATGATCATGAAGGTCTGCTGGGTCTGCAGCGGCAGGCTGTACAGCGAGTATTCAAGGAAGTCGGCGTCAGTGTTGGCGTCGGTCAGCTTCGCCAGGCGGATGGCGTTCATCTCGCTGTTGTTGAGGGTGAAGGTCACCATGGCCTTCTTGCCGCCTTCCACGCTGATCAGGTTTTCATCGCCGGTCCACCACAGCAGCCGGTCGGCGGGCAGGCCCTGCTCGCCGGTGTCGGGGTTGAAGTACAGCCACTGGCTGCCGTTGAAGCTGCGCAGCCACAACTCAGGCGCCTGCGGCTGGTCGGCCACCAGGCGGATGGTGTGGACCTTTTCCATGGGTACGTGGGCAATGGACAGCAGCAGGTCGACGATGCTGGCCTTGTGCGCCGTGGACGGGTCGCCCGCCAGCAGCAGCTTGACGTTGTCGTCGGCCAGGTTGTTGACGCGCTTGATGGTCTCGCTGACGAAGGTCTCGACGTCGGCCGAATGCTGGCGAATCGGCGCCAGCAGGGCTTCGGCGGCGATTTTCTCCGGGCCGTCGATGGTCATGCTGTCGCGGAAGGTCGGGCCCTTGATCTTGGGTTTTTCACTGCTGTAGCGCTTGGTCAGCACCAGGCGGTAGTACAGGGTCTGGTTGCCACTGGCGCGGCGCGCCGACCAGGTGACCTTGCGGTTGCCGTCGATGCGGTTGACGTTCACCCCGTAGTTATTGGAGATGAAGCTTTCGTTCAGGCTCACGTAGTCGCGGGTCAGCGGTGGCACGAACATCTGGATCTTGACCGGGTCCTTGGGGCTCGCGACGAACTCGACCTTGGCGTCGATGTTCCACAGGTCGTCGGTCTCGTCCTCGGTCATGGGAATGCCGAGCACGAATATCTGATAAGCCGTGATCGCCAGGCCCAGGGTGACCAGGACGCCGATGAGGACTTTCAGATGGAGGGTAAGCGAACGCATCGGGATTACTCTGCGGTATGAGCGTTGCGACAGGCAGGTTTGCCGGCCGCATATTTTAGACTGGGGTCGACCAGCGCACTGAAATGCGTGAGTGCGTCGCTGCCGATCAGTAGCGGGTACTGGAACGCGCTGCGGTCGGTGAGGTTGACTTCGATGTCGCGTTCTTCAGTGCCCATGCACACGGCCAGGGTAATGACCGGGCGGGCGGTGTAGTGCTGGCCGGCGTCGGCGTCGTAGTCGCCGGCACGGCGCTTGATATGGCTGACGCGCGCCAGGGGGCGTTCGATGGGGTGGCTGTGGGCCGAGTCGATGGCCAGGTAGAAGCGCACCCAGGACTCGCCGTTGCGCTTGAAGCGCTTGATGTCGCGGGCACTGAGCGAGGCGGTCTTGGCGCCGGTGTCGAGCTTGGCGGCCACCTGCAGGTCGATATCGTCCAGGCGTGCGTATTCGTTGAGGCCGTAGGTGGTCTTTTCGGCGGCCGTGGCAAGGCCTGGGACGAACAGCAGGCAGATCAGGCGGTGCAGAGGCTTGATGGTCATGGTTCCCGGAAATCAGCACCCACGGCGCGGGCGGCGCATTCTAGCATGATGGTTTCATGGCGCCAGCGAACGGGGTGCGGTGTCAGGGTTATTTGAAACGGCGTTCCACGCCTTTCTCCACGAGGATCTTGGCGGAAATCTCCTCCACCGAGAAATGTGTTGAATTGATATTGGGGATGTTTTCGCGGCGGAACAGGTTTTCCACCTCGCGCACCTCGAATTCGCATTGGGCGAAGCTCGAATAGCGGCTGTTGGGCTTGCGTTCATGGCGGATGGCGGTCAGCCGGTCGGGGTCGATGGTCAGGCCGAACAGCTTGTGCTGGTGGGCCTTGAGGGCGGCCGGCAGCTGCAGGCGCTCCATGTCGTCCTCGGTCAGCGGGTAGTTGGCTGCGCGAATACCGAACTGCATTGCCATGTACAGGCACGTTGGTGTCTTGCCGCAACGCGAAACACCGACCAGAATCAAGTCAGCCTTGTCGTAGTAGTGCGTGCGGGCGCCGTCGTCGTTGTCCAGGGCAAAATTCACCGCCTCGATGCGCTCCATGTAGTTGGAGTTGTGCCCGATGGAGTGGGATTTGCCCACCGAATAGGACGAATGAGCGCTCAGTTCCTGCTCCAGCGGGGCCAGGAAGGTGGAGAAGATGTCGATCATGAAGCCGTTGGAGGTGGCCAGCACCTCGCGGATTTCCTGGTTGACGATGGTATCGAAAATGATCGGTCGCACGCCGTCGCGCTCGGCTGAATCGTTTATCTGCTTGACCATCGTCCGGGCTTTGTCGACGCTGTCGATGTAGGGGCGCGTGAACTTGTTGAACGTAATGTTCTCAAATTGAGCCAGCAGGCTCTGCCCCAGCGTTTCGGCGGTGATACCCGTGCCGTCGGAGATAAAGAAAGCAGATCGTTTCATTTGCGCCTTGGGCCTTAAGCTGGTGACGATTCTTGGATATGATAGGCCGGATTTGCCGGCCTTGATTGCCCGGCATTCTCACTTATTTTCCGGGTCCAGGCCATAAACACTCGGCACCCTCCCGTTTGGGAGCTGTACGGGTCCTGAGCTTTTCCAACACAGTTAGTGGAGAGATCACCTTGGTAGAGTACGTAGTTTCCCTCGATAAGCTCGGCAAACACGATGTTGAGCATGTGGGGGGCAAGAACGCATCCCTTGGCGAGATGATCAGCAACCTTGCCGGTGCCGGCGTATCGGTACCCGGTGGCTTTGCCACTACGGCTCAGGCATACCGCGATTTTCTCGAACAGAGCGGCCTGAACGCTCAGATCCATGCGGCGCTCGACGCCCTGGACGTGGATGACGTGAATGCCCTGGCCAAGACCGGCGCGCAGATCCGCCAGTGGATCATGGAAGCCGAGTTCCCCGAGCAACTGAACGCCGAGATCCGCACCCACTTCGCCGAACTGTCCAAGGGCAACCCGGACATCGCCGTGGCCGTGCGCTCCTCCGCTACCGCCGAAGACCTGCCCGACGCCTCGTTCGCCGGCCAGCAGGAGACCTTCCTGAACATCCGCGGCGTGGAAAACGTCATCCGCGCGGCCAAGGAAGTGTTTGCCTCGCTGTTCAACGACCGCGCCATTTCCTACCGCGTGCACCAGGGCTTCGACCACAAGCTGGTGGCCCTGTCGGCTGGCGTGCAGCGCATGGTGCGTTCGGAAACCGGCACCGCCGGCGTGATGTTCACTCTGGACACCGAATCGGGCTTCCGCGACGTGGTGTTCATCACCGGCGCCTACGGCCTGGGTGAAACCGTGGTGCAGGGGGCAGTGAACCCCGACGAATTCTACGTGCACAAGCACACCCTGGAAGCCGGCCGCCCGGCCATTTTGCGCCGCAACCTGGGCAGCAAGGCCATCAAGATGATCTACGGCGCCGAGGCCAAGGCCGGCAAGTCGGTGCAGACCGTCGACGTCGACAAGGCCGACCGCGCGCGCTTTTGCCTCACCGACGCGCAGGTCAGCGAGCTGGCCAAGCAGGCCATGATCATCGAGAAGCACTACCAGTGCCCGATGGACATCGAATGGGCCCAGGACGGTGACGACGGCAAGCTGTACATCGTGCAGGCCCGTCCGGAAACCGTGAAAAGCCGCTCCCAGGCCAACGTCATGGAGCGCTACCTGCTGAAAGAGAAGGGCACCGTGCTGGTGGAAGGCCGTGCCATCGGCCAGCGCATCGGCGCCGGCCGCGTGCGCATCATCAAGGACGTCTCCGAGATGGACAAGGTCCAGCCCGGCGACGTGCTGGTCTCCGACATGACCGACCCGGACTGGGAACCGGTGATGAAGCGCGCCAGCGCCATTGTCACCAACCGCGGTGGCCGTACCTGCCACGCGGCCATCATTGCCCGCGAGTTGGGCATTCCGGCGGTAGTGGGTTGCGGCAACGCCACCCAGCTGCTGGTCGATGGCCAGGGCGTGACCGTTTCCTGTGCCGAAGGCGACACCGGCTACATCTTCGAGGGCGAACTGGGCTTCGACATCAAGAAGAACTCGGTGGACGCCATGCCCGAGCTGCCGTTCAAGATCATGATGAACGTCGGCAACCCCGACCGCGCCTTCGACTTCGCCCAGCTGCCCAACGCCGGTGTCGGCCTGGCGCGCCTGGAATTCATCATCAACCGCATGATAGGCGTGCACCCCAAGGCGCTGCTGAACTATGACGGCCTGCCGGCCGACATCAAGGACAGCGTCGACAAGCGCATCGCCGGCTACAGCGCCCCGGTGGACTTCTACGTCGACAAGCTGGTGGAAGGCATCAGCACCCTGGCCGCAGCGTTCTGGCCGAAAAAGGTCATCGTGCGCCTGTCGGACTTCAAGTCCAACGAATACGCCAACCTGATCGGCGGCAAACTGTACGAGCCGGAAGAAGAAAACCCGATGCTGGGCTTCCGTGGCGCTTCGCGCTACATCAGCGAGTCGTTCCGTGAGTGCTTCGAGCTCGAATGCCGCGCCCTCAAGCGCGTGCGCAATGACATGGGCCTGACCAACGTCGAGATCATGGTGCCGTTCGTGCGCACCCTGGGCGAGGCGAGCCAGGTGGTCGACCTGCTGGCCGAGAACGGCCTGGGCCGTGGTGTCAACGGCTTGCGCGTGATCATGATGTGCGAACTGCCGTCCAACGCACTGATGGCCGACGAATTCCTGGAATTCTTCGACGGTTTCTCCATCGGTTCGAACGACATGACCCAGCTGGCGCTGGGCCTGGACCGCGACTCGGGTATCATCGCGCACCTGTTCGATGAGCGTAACCCGGCGGTCAAGAAGCTGCTGGCCAGCGCCATTGCCGCCTGCAACAAGGCCGGCAAGTACATCGGTATCTGCGGCCAGGGGCCATCGGACCACCCTGACCTGGCCAAATGGCTGATGGAACAGGGCATTGAAAGCGTGTCGCTGAACCCGGACTCCGTGCTGGAAACCTGGTTCTTCCTGGCCGAGGGCCAAGGCGCCGCGTAACGCTGCAAGGGGCGTCCCAGCGGGCGCCCCATTCTGTGGGAGCTGGGGTGCCCGCGCGCGGTTTTGGGTTTAAATATAGCAGGCAACCCCCCCCCCCCCGCGGTTTTTTTCTACCCGTTA
>NZ_JBWCAM010000015.1:0-54371 GCF_056175065.1 Pseudomonas sp. JC1203 | reverse complement strand
CGCCCCGGCGGCCGCCCCTTTTTGGGGGGGGGGGCTTGCCAGCGAGCTTTTAGGCTTTAAAAGCTCGCTGGCAAGCCAGCTCCCACAGCGTTTTTGATCTCCCGTTTATTTTCTGTACAAGAAGTCCTATGCAAAGCAGCAGCAATCTCTTCCCGGTCGCCTTGCTCAGCGCCGAGCGCCGTGGCGACCTGAGCGAAGACGTCTACCGCATCAAGGCTGCCAACAGCCCGGATGCCAGCGTTGAATTGGCCGTGACCCGGCTGGGCCTGGCCGACCAGGTACAGCCTGGGGCCGTGCCTGTCATCCTGCTGCATGGCAGCTTCTCCAACCGGCGTTTCTGGGTATCGCCACGCGGTATCGGTTTGGGTGCCTGGCTGGTGCGCGAGGGGTTCGATGTGTGGATCCCGGAAATGCGCGGCCACGGCCTGTCGCCGCGTAACCTGGATTACCCGCGCAACCGCGTCGCCGACTACGCCCGCTACGACCTGCCGGTGATTGGTGCGTTCGTGCAGGAGCAGACCGGCCGCGCGCCGCACTGGATCGGCCACTCCCTGGGTGGCATCAGCCTGGCCGCAGCCCTGGGCGGCGGTTACCTGGAGCAGGCCAACGTCGCTTCGGCGGCACTGTTCGGTTGCCAGGTCAGCCGCACCTACTGGCCGCTGAAAATGCCGCCGCTGGAATGGAGCGCGCGCCTGCTGCTCAAGCGTTTCGCGCACATCTCCGGCTCGCGTCTCAAGCGCGGCCCCGAGGATGAGCCCATCGGCCTGGCCCTGGAGGCCATGCGCTGGTACGGCCTGTTCGGCCGTTTCGGCGATGGCAAGGAAGACTGGTGGGCGGGCCTGGCCGAGGTGCAGGTGCCGCTGCTGGCTGTCACGGCCAGTGGTGACCACCAGGACCCGCCATGGGCCTGCCGCAAGCTGTTCGAGGCCTTTGGCGGCGAACAGCGGCAGTTCGTGCAACTGGGGCGCGAGCACGGCTTCGCCGACAACTTCGGTCACGTTGAAATGCTGGTCAGCAAGGCGGCCCAGGCCGAGGTCTGGCCGTTGGTGGGGCGCTGGTTGAACAACCCGCAGGCGCCGCTGCTGGCGCACGCGCAACAAGTGCCGGTGGGTGCGTGACTTCACGGTCAGCGGTGGGGCGGCTAAGCTATGTCGATTGCGCGTGCGTTGGCAGCAATGCGCGCAGGGTGTAAACGCAGGGTTGGCCGGCTCGTTCCTACAGTAGCGGTCGCCTTTTCGATCGACCGTGTCTTTAGCTGACAGGAGTTACCCCATGCATTACCTCACTCCCGATTTGTGCGATGCCTACCCCGAGCTGGTCAAGGTGCTGGAACCGATGTTCAGCAACTTTGGCGGGCGCGATTCCTTTGGTGGCGAAATCGTCACCATCAAGTGCTTCGAGGACAACTCCCTGGTCAAGGCCCAGGTCGAGCTGAACGGCAAGGGCAAGGTGCTGGTGGTGGATGGCGGTGGTTCGCTGCGCTGCGCGCTGCTGGGCGACATGCTGGCGGACAAGGCCGCCAAGAGCGGCTGGGAAGGGCTGGTGATCTACGGCTGCATCCGTGACGTCGATGCCATCGCCCAGACCGATGTCGGCGTGCAGGCCCTGGCCAGCCACCCGTTGCGCACCGAGAAGCGTGGCTTGGGTGACCTGAACGTGCCGGTGACCTTCGCCGGTGTCACGTTCAAGCCGGGAGAATTCATCTACGCCGACAATAATGGCGTTATCGTGTCGCCCAGTGCATTGAAAATGCCGAGTTAAGCGGTTCGCAATCGATCAATTGGGGTATGGATGTTCGAGGAAGAGAACGCGCAGTGGGGCCTGGTCCAGGCCCTGGTGCTCGACGGTAAAGGTGGCGCGCGGCAGATCGCCCGCGCCCAGTTGGATGAACTGGTTCTGGAACCGCAGGAAAGCCTGTGGTTGCACTGGGACCGTGGCCATCCGCAAACCCAGGCGTGGTTGCGCAATGACAGCGGGCTGAACGAGTTCAGCTGTGACCTGCTGCTGGAGGAAAACACCCGGCCACGGCTGCTGCCGTTGCCCGATGACCAGTTGCTGCTGTTCCTGCGTGGCGTCAATCTCAACCCCGGTGCCGAGCCTGAAGACATGGTTTCGGTGCGTATTTTCGCCGAAGCCCGGCGGGTCATCTCCCTGCGCCTGCGCCCGCTGCGTGCCACCGATGAACTGATGGTGCTGCTGCAGCAAGGCCGCGGGCCGCGTACTTCGTCCGAACTCATCCTGTACCTGGCCCAGTACCTCACCGAGAAGGTGCAGACCCTGGTGGGCGAGCTGAGCGAGGTGGTGGACGACGAAGAAGACAAGATCGACGCCGACGAGCAATACACCCCCGAGCACGGCAACATTCTGCAGATCCGCCGGCGTGCCGCCGGGCTGCGGCGCTTCCTGGCACCGCAGCGGGAAATATTCGGCCAGCTGTCGCGCAACAAATTGCCCTGGTTCGTCGAAGACGACGCCGACTACTGGAACGAGTTGAACAACAGCCTCACCCGTTACCTGGAAGAGCTGGAACTGACCCGTGAGCGCGTGGGCCTGGTGCTGGAGGCGGAAGACCGGCGCTTGAACGAGCGCATGAACCGCACCATGTACCGTTTCGGCATCATCACCTGTGTGTTCCTGCCCATGAGTTTTCTCACCGGCTTGCTGGGCATCAACGTCGGCGGCATACCGCTGAGTACTAGCCCGTACGGCTTCATGGTGGCCTGCACGCTGATGGTGGTGCTGGGCGTGGGGCAGTGGTGGCTGTTTCGTCGATTGCGCTGGGTTTAGCTGCCGTTCAGGACACATATGGTTGCATATGCCTACCGGATCGATGTGACCCGCCTGCGACAGCTCTCGTCTTTGACTGATAATTCGTGAGGTGCCTATGCACGATCCGTTTGAAGAATCACTGCGTGACATGCTCAAGGCGTCATCGTCCCCGGGACGGGATGACGACGCCTGCCTGGGCCGTGTTCTCAAGACCGCCAATCGCCAGGTCGGCGCTGGCGATCTTTTCAGCCTGATGGGCCGCTGGTTGCAGGCCTTCATGATCGCCGTGGAAAATGGATCGGGCCACGTGGCGCCAGTCTCGCGACGCACACCCACTGCTCGTACTGCTGATAAGGCTGATTGACTATGCAACTTGATCTCTGGACTCAGAGCCTGGTGACGGCCATGACCGCACTGTGGACGAAGGTCGCGAATTTCATCCCCAACCTGTTCGGTGCGTTGGTGGTGCTGCTGCTGGGCTTCGTCGTCGCCAAGCTGCTCGATACCCTGTTGTCCAAGCTGCTGGCCAAGCTGGGCCTGGACCGCCTGATGGCAGGTACCGGGTTGACCAAGCTGATGAGCCGCGGCGGCATACAGGTGCCGATCTCCACCCTGGTGGGCAAGATCGTCTATTGGTTCGTTTTGCTGATTTTCCTGGTTTCCGCCGCTGAATCGCTTGGCTTGCAGCGAGTTTCAGCTACGCTCGACATGCTGGCGCTCTATTTGCCGAAGGTTTTCGGTGGCGCGCTGGTGTTGCTGGTAGGCGTGCTGCTTGCGCAACTGGTCAATGGCCTGGTGCGTGGCGCCGCCGAAGGGGTGGGCCTGGACTACTCGGCAGGCCTTGGGCGAGTGGCCCAATGGCTGGTCATCGTCATCAGTATCTCGGTGGCCATTAGCCAGCTCGAGGTCAAGACCGACCTGCTGAACCACGTCATCGTCATCGTTTTGATTACCGTTGGTCTGGCCGTTGCACTGGCCATGGGCCTCGGCAGCAAGGAAATTGCCGGGCAGATCCTGGCAGGAATTTACGTGCGGGAGTTGTACCAGGTGGGGCAACAAGTGCGAATTGGAGAGGTTGAAGGCCAGATCGAGGAGATCGGCACGGTCAAGACGACGTTGCTGACCGACGAGGGGGAACTGGTTTCCCTGTCGAATCGGATCCTTTTGGAACAGCGGGTTAGTAGCCGCTGAGCCGGCGAATTCTGCTACTGTATGCCGCCGCAAAATGGCCCGGGTGTCGGGCCATGGTGGATATTGACCTGACTGTCGGCCCGACTTGTTTTGAATAAAGTTCATTCGTTGCCCCTGCGTTACGACCCCCGCACGCTCACTGACGAGGAGCTGGTGGCGCGTTCGCATGTGGAGCTTTTCCACGTCACACGTGCTTACGAAGAGCTGATGAGGCGCTATCAGCGCACCCTCTTCAACGTGTGTGCGAGATATTTAGGGAACGATCGTGATGCTGATGATGTCTGTCAGGAGGTGATGTTGAAGGTGTTGTACGGTCTGAAGAATTTCGAGGGTAAATCGAAGTTCAAGACCTGGCTCTACAGCATCACCTACAACGAATGTATCACGCAGTACCGTAAAGAACGGCGCAAGCGCCGCCTCATGGATGCATTGAGCCTCGACCCACTCGAGGAGGCATCCGAAGAGAAGGCGCCGAAACCGGAGGAGCGTGGTGGATTGGATCGTTGGCTGATACATGTCAATCCAATCGACCGAGAGATACTTGTGCTTCGATTCGTCGCAGAGCTTGAATTTCAAGAGATTGCGGACATCATGCACATGGGGTTGAGCGCGACGAAAATGCGATACAAGCGTGCGCTCGACAAGCTACGTGAGAAATTTGCAGGTATCGCCGAAACTTAGTTCGGTGCAAATATCTCTAACGTGGGGGCTAGTTCTGCTAGACTGGCCGCCGAGTTGTCCCCCGTGTTAGGGGGTACTGCTTAACAATCACCAGATGGGGATTTAACGGATGAAACTGAAAAACACCTTAGGCATTGCCATTGGTTCTCTTGTTGCCGCAACTTCTTTCGGCGCTTTGGCACAAGGCCAAGGCGCGGTCGAAGGTGAAGCCTTCTACCAGAAGAACTACAACGACAGCGTCAAGCACGTTGAAGATGGTCGTACCGCCGGCGGTTCGCTGGGTTACTTCCTGACTGACGACGTTGAAGTCATCCTGGGCTACGGCAAGACCAACTACACTCGTTCGAACGACGGTACTGGCAGCCAGAAAATCCACGGTGACACTGGCTCCCTGACCGCCATGTACCACTTCGGTACTGTTGGCGATGCCATTCGTCCGTACGTTTCCGGTGGCTTCGCTCACCAGAGCCTGAGCAACGTTCAGGCTGACGGCCACAGCGGTCGCGACAGCTCCACCTTCGCCACCATCGGCGCTGGCGCCAAGTGGTACATCACCGACAACCTGTACGCTCGTGCCGGTATCGATGCTGACTACAAACTGGACAACGGCAAGTGGGACTACGCTCCTACCATCGGCCTGGGTGTGAACTTCGGCGGCAACGGTGGCAAGGCTCCAGCTCCTGCTCCAGCCCCAGCACCTGCTCCAGTTGCTGAAGAGCCAGCTCCAGCTCCAGCTCCAGAAGTCGTTCGCGTTCAGCTGGACGTGAAATTCGACTTCAACAAGTCGGTCGTCAAGCCAAACAGCTATGCTGACATCAAGAACCTGGCTGACTTCATGAAGCAGTACCCACAGACCACTACTCGTGTTGAAGGCCACACCGACAACGTCGGTCCAGACGCCTACAACCAGAAGCTGTCTGAGCGTCGTGCTCTGGCCGTTAAAAACGTGCTGGTCAACCAGTACGGCGTGCAGGGCAACCGTGTCGACTCGATCGGCTACGGCAAGACCCGTCCAGTTGCTGACAACTCGACTGATGCTGGCCGCGCCGTTAACCGTCGCGTAGAAGCTGAAGTAGAAGCTCAATCCAAGTAATTGGATAAAGCTTGAAAAAAACCCGGCCTAGGCCGGGTTTTTTTTCGCCTGGAATTTTTTGCTCAAGACGCGGCCTGCGGCCACTGCTACCTACTGTGGGAGCTGGCTTGCCAGCGAGCTGTTGACGCCCTGAAAACTCGCTGGCAAGCCAGCTCCCACAAAGACAGTTGCTGCTACGGCGATGTGAAAGCAGCGTCAAGCGTGCTGCAGCACCCACACCAGCAACACCAGGTTCACCAGCAGCGACCCCAGCGCCAACCCCCGCCACACCCTCAACGGCTCGCGCGCAAGCAACGGCACGCCACGCGCCTGCGGGCCCTGCCGCTCGCCCTGTTCCAGCACCAGCAACCATTCCTCTGCCGTCTCGAAGCGTTGTGCCGGGTCGGCCGCCACGCTGCGCGCCAGCATGGCGTCCAGCCAGTCCGGCACGTCGGGGCGGTAACGGTGGGCGTTGGCCGGGATGCCGAAGCGCGGGTGCTGGAAGGCCTCGATTTCGCCATACGGATAGTGCCCTGTCAGCAGCTGGTACAGGCACACCCCCGCGGCGTACAGGTCCTGCTGCGGTGCGGGCGCGGCACCGGCGAAGCACTCCGGTGCCAGGTAGCTGGGGGTGCCCGGCAGGGTGTAGGGGCTGTCAGCGGAAAGCCCGGGGCTGAACGCCAGCCCGAAGTCCAGCACCCGCAACTCGCCGTCGTCCGCCAGCAGCAGGTTCTGGGGTTTGATGTCGCGGTGAATGATGTTGCGTCGGTGCAGTGCCCCCAGTGCCCGCAACAGGCCCTGGGCAATGACCTGCCACTGCGCCAGGGGTAATGGGCCTTGTTGCTCCAGGCACTGGGCCAGCGTCTGCCCGCGGTAATCGCGCATCACGTAGTACAGGTGCTGGCGGCCGGGCAGGCCGTGCACCTGGGGGAAGTGGCGGCCGGCCACGCGGCGCAGGAACCATTCTTCCATCAGCAGCGCCTGCTGCGCGCCAGCTTCATCGTGGCGGTCGGCGGGCAGCGTCTTCAGCAGCCAGCGTTGCCCCTGGCCGTCCTCCACCTGGTACAGCAGCGATTGCCGGCTCTGCGCCAGCGCTGCCACTACGTGCCAGCCTTCGAACACCTGGCCGGGCTTCAGTGTGCGTGGCAGGGGCCACTGGCGCAGCTGCTGCAGGGTGTCGCCGAGGTTGTCGGCGCCACGTTTGTCAATCCGCACCAGCAGGGCGCTGGCGTTGTCCTGGCTGCCGGCCAGGTGCGCGGCGTTGACCAGGGTCTGGGCTGCCTGCTGAAGGTGCTCGGCGTGGTCGCTCAGCACGGCGGCGATCTGTGCATTGCCCAGTGTGGCCCACACGCCATCGCTGAGCAGCAGGAACACCTCGCCGTCCTGCAGCTCACCGTCCTGATAGTCCACCACCAAATGCCGGTCGAGGCCCAGGGCGCGGGTCAGCACGTGTTCCATGCCGGCCGACTCCCACACATGGTCTTCGCTGATCTGCCGGAGCTGGCCCGGTTGCCAGCGGTACACGCGGCAATCGCCGACATGGGCCAGGGTGAAGCGTTGGCCGCGCAGCACCACGGCACTGAGGGTGGTGAGCAGCGGCTGGCCGCCGCCGTTGGCCTGCAGCCAGCGGTTCTGCGCGGCCAGCAGGCGGTCCAGCGACTGCGCCACGCCCCAGGTCTGCGGCGTGGCGTAGTAGTCCAGCGCCAGCGCCTGCAACGTCGAACGCGCGGCCAGGCCGCCGTCGGCGCACTGGCTGACGCCATCGGCCAGGGCGAACAGGTAGCCCTTGCTGGCCGCGAGTTCAGGGGCCGGAGTCACCAGGCGCAAGGCGTCCTGGTTCTCCTGGCGCGGGCCGCACGCGCTGGCCTGGGCACAGCTCAATTGCAGCGCCATGGTCAGACCCGCGCCGCCGTGACGGCCGCCGAGCCCCAGGTGGTGCGCCAGCGACGCTTGACCCCGTGCAGGCCGAACCACGCCACTACCGCCAGCCCGGCGAACAGCCACAGGCCCCACTGGTAGTCACCGGTGTGCTGCTTGATCATGCCCAGGCCAGCTGCCAGCAGGAAGCCGCCGATGCCACCGGCCATGCCGATCAGCCCGGTCATCACGCCAATCTCCAGGCGGAAGCGTTGCGGCACCAGCTGGAACACCGCACCGTTGCCGGCGCCCAGGCCCAGCATGGCGCCAACGAACAACGCCAATGCCGCGTACGAGTTGCCCAGGTGGAAGCCCACCGCAGCAATGCAGATCGCTGCCACGCTGTACATGGCCAGCAGGCTGCGGATGCCGCCAAAACGGTCGGCCAGGGCGCCGCCCAAGGGGCGCATCATGCTGCCGCCGAACACGCAGGCAGCGGTGTAGTAGCCGGCGGTCACCGGGCTCAGGCCATACTGGTCGTTGAAATAGCCGGGCAGGGCGCTGGCCAGGCCAATGAAACCGCCGAAGGTCACGCTGTAGAAGAACATGAACCACCAGCTGTCACGGTCGCCCAGCGCCTTCAGGTAGTCGGCCACAGCCTTGGGCCTGGGCCGTTGCGGAGCGTTGCGGGCCAGCAGGCTGAACACCAGCAGCACGGCCAGCAGCGGCAGCAGTGCGAAGCCGAAGACGTTGTTCCAGCCAAACGCTGCGGCCAGTGCCGGGGCGAACAACGCGGCGAACACCGTGCCCGAGTTGCCGGCGCCGGCGATGCCCATGGCCTTGCCCTGGTGCTGGGCCGGGTACCATTGCGACGCCAGCGGCAGCGACACCGCGAACGAGGCGCCCGCCACGCCCAGGCCCACGCCCAGCAGCAACGCCTGCTCGTAGCTGTGGATGCCGAAGTGCCAGGCGCAGAACAGCGCCACGATCACCGTGCACTGGCCAATCAGGCCGGCGGTCCGCGGCGACAGGCGATCCACCAGCACGCCCATCACCAGGCGCAGGATGGCACCGGCGAGAATGGGCGTGGCGACGATCAGGCCGCGCTGCTGGGTGGTCAGTTGCAGGTCATTGGCGATCTGCACGGCCAGCGGGCCCAGCAGGTACCAGACCATGAAGCTCAGATCGAAATACAGGAAGGCGGCGAACAGGGTAGGGGCGTGGCCGGATTTCCAGAAGCTTGTGTTCATCGAACACCTCGACAGGGACAGCAGGGGCCGAAAACGAAAAAACGCCGCAACCCGGCTCGCCAGGGCGAGAAGGGTGTGCGACGTCTTTGTCGTTCAGTGTGGGGGCAACCGCCGTTGGCTACCTAGCTGATACAAAGCAAATCCTGGGCCAGGCCTGGGGACGCGGCCTGCGGCTGCTGCTACGGGGGGTATCAGCCCAGGAGTTCGCTCATGGCAATGATCTGCTCCGCCACCTGTATCAGCTTCTGCTGGCGGCTCATGGCCTGGCGGCGCATCAGGGTGTAGGCCTCTTCTTCCTTGCAGTCCTTCATCTTCATCAGCAGCCCCTTGGCCAGCTCGATGCGCTTGCGCTCGGCCAGTTGCTGGTCGCGGGCCTGCAGCTGGGCGCGCAGGGCCTGGTCGCTCTCGAAGCGGGCCATGGCCACGTCCAGGATCGGCTGCAGGCGCAGGGCCTGGATGCCTTCGACGATGTAGGCGCTGACCCCGGACTTGATCGCCTGGCGCATCACCTGCGGGTCGTGCTCGTCTGTGAACATGACAATGGGGCGTGGCTGGTCCCGGCTCACCAGCACCACCTGTTCCATCACATCGCGCCCCGGTGACTCGGTATCGATCAGAATCACGTCGGGGCGCACCGTTTCGACGCGCGCCGGCAGGTCGATGGTCAGGCCCGACTCGTCGATTACCTCGAAACCGGCCTCCACCAGCGCCGACTTCAGGCGCCCGACCTTGCGCGGAGTGTCGTTGATCAACAGGATACGCAGCATAGTGGTCGTCTCCCGTCAGTCATTGGCCAGGGCATGCAGGGCAAAACTGCGCGCGTAGCCTGCGGGGTCGCTGCCGTCCCAGACCTTGCCGTCGATCAGCTGGCTGCTGCGCAGGTCATCAAGGGCCACCGGCACACCGACACTGGCGGCTGCGCTGCGGTACAGCGCGGTCTGCTGCACCTGGCGGGCGATGCCCAGGTAGTCCGGGTCATGGCGCAGCAGGCCCCAGCGGCGGAATTGGGTCATGAACCACATGGCGTCGGACAGCCACGGCTGGTTGACGCTGCCGCCGGCGAAGAAGCGCAGGGCGTGGGGATCGTGCCATTGGTGGCCAAGGCCGTCGTCGTACTCACCCATCATGCGCGGTTCGATGGAGGCCAAGGGCGCATCCAGGTAATCCGCGCCGCTGAGCAGTTGCGCGGTGCCGCGGCGGTTCTCCGGGCTTTGCTCGATGAAGCGGCTGGCCTGCAGCACGCTGGCAACCAGGGCGCGTGCGCTGTTGGGGTGCTGGTCGACGAAAGCCTGGGTGCAGGCCAGGACTTTTTCCGGGTGGTCGGGCCAGATCGCCTGGCTGGTGCTGAGGGTGAAGCCCAGGCCCTGGTCCACGGCGCTGGCGGCCCAGGGCTCGCCCACGCAGAAACCGTCGATGCGCTCGGCCTGCAGGTGCGCCACCATCTGCGGCGGGGGCACCACCACACTGTCGACGTCGTCGAGCGGGTGGATGCCCTGGGCGGCCAGCCAGTAATTGAGCCACAGGGCGTGGGTGCCGGTAGGGAACGTCTGGGCGAAGGTCAGGCGTGCACCTTGCTGGTGCGCGTGGCGCGCCAGTGCTTCGGGGTTGGTCACGCCCACCGCTTGCAGGGTGGGCGACAGGTTGATGCTCTGGCCGTTCTGGTTCAGGCCCATCAGCACCGCCATGTCGTTGGCCGGCGTGCCGCCAATGCCCAGGTGCACGGCGTAGACCATGCCATACAGGCTGTGGGCGGCATCCAGTTCGCCACTTAGCAGTTTGTCGCGCAGCCCGGCCCAGGACGCCTGCCGCCGCAGGTTCAGGGTCAGGCCGTGGGGCTGGGCGAAGCCCTGGGTGGCAGCGACCACCAGCGGGGCACAGTCGGTGAGGGCCATGTAGCCGATGTTCAGGCTGGTTTTCTCCGGCGCATCGCTGCCGGCCACCCAGGCCAGGGGGGTGTGGGGTTCGGTCATGTGGGGGTTCCGTATGGAAGTACCCAAAGTGACGCAAGAGGTATGCCAGTGCACCGGGACGGTGCTGGGGGCGGACGCCGCCTGCGGCAGCTGCTACCAGGGCGCAAATGTGGCTATAATGCCGGCCCCCGACGATCTTCCAACGAGTCATGCCCGCCCATGTATAACCTGGCCCGCCAGCTGTTGTTCAAACTCTCTCCGGAAACCTCCCACGACCTGTCCCTGGACCTGATCGGCGCAGGTGGCCGCCTGGGGCTCAACGGCTTGCTGACCAAGGCGCCGGCGCGCCTGCCCGTGACCGTCATGGGCCTGTCGTTCGACAACCCGGTGGGCCTGGCCGCAGGCCTGGACAAGAACGGCGCGGCCATCGACGGTTTCGCGCAGCTGGGCTTCGGTTTCGTCGAGATCGGCACCGTCACCCCGCGCCCACAGCCGGGCAACCCCAAGCCGCGCATCTTCCGACTGCCTGAAGCCACCGCCATCATCAACCGCATGGGCTTCAACAACCTGGGCGTCGACAACCTGCTGAACCGCGTACGCGCCTCGCAGTACAAGGGCGTGCTGGGCATCAACATCGGCAAGAACTTCGACACCCCGGTGGAACGCGCCGTCGACGATTACCTGATCTGCCTGGACAAGGTCTACGCCCACGCCAGCTATATCACCGTCAACGTCAGCTCGCCCAACACCCCGGGCCTGCGCAGCCTGCAGTTCGGCGAGTCGCTCAAGCAGCTGCTCGACGCCCTGGCCGAACGCCGCGAGCAGTTGGCCGCCCAGCACGGCAAGCGCGTGCCGGTGGCCATCAAGATTGCCCCGGACATGAGCGACGAGGAAACCGTGCAAGTGGCCCAGGCCCTGCTGGGCGCCGGCATGGACGCGGTCATCGCCACCAACACCACCCTGGGCCGCGAAGGCGTCGAGGGCCTGGCGCACGGTGACGAGGCGGGCGGCCTTTCCGGCGCGCCGGTGCGCGAGAAGAGCACCCACATCGTCAAGGTGCTGGCGGGTGAACTGGCCGGGCGCATGCCCATCATCGCCGTGGGTGGCATCACCGAGGGCAAGCACGCGGCCGAGAAGATCGCCGCCGGTGCGAGCCTGGTGCAACTGTACTCGGGCTTCATCTACAAGGGCCCGGCGCTGATTCGCGAGGCAGTGGACGCCATCGCCGCGCTGCCACGTGGCTGAAGCCATTTGAAGCAGGCATAAAAAAGGGGCCCGCTAAGGGGCCCCTGGGCTCTCGCCCGCCGCCCGTTGGGGCGCGCATGGTTGATCAGAAAGAATGTAAGAGAAAAATCGTCCTCGTCAGCCGACCGCGTGAAGTTCGTTGAGTCTGTGGATACCCGCAGTGCCGGTCATACCGTCCCAGTTGTCGCCGCGTCCTTCACGCCAGCCGTTGATCCAGGCTTGACGAACTGACGGTAGAGTAAAAGGGCAAAGCTCACGGGATTTGCCATGGATGCCATATTGGTATCCGCGTAAAAATGCTCGTTCCAACGGATCACGCTTAAGTCTTCTCATAGGGTGTTGCCCTCGTCTGTTGACTGTTATGTCCCGTCGGCCTCGTCTGAGGCCGGGCAGAGTCGTTCTGCCGGTTTTAGAGGCTCGCTGCCGGCGTGGCGAGCAGTGGTGCCGTACCGTTGCGGTGCGGCCTGTAGGGATTTCTAAACAATGCGTTCTTCCCTGTGAACGACCGTTTTGTCATAAGGACGTAACGATTATGGTGTCTCAACCATAAGTAAACGGATGCTTCACGAGTGGGCAGCGGTGAAACCCGGCTATGATCAGCCTTGCAGCCGCAGTAATGGGACGTTGCCATCAGGCATTGATGGCTAAATGCTTTTCAGTATTAAGCGACGAAGGGTCATTTTCAGCCCCGTCGTTTTGCAGAATTTTTTTCTGCCGGGACGATCAAAGGCTGTTCGACAGCCGCTTTCTGGTCCCGGCGGTCGACACCACGGTGGTGTCACACGGGCGCTTCCAAAGAAAAGCGCCTGGTTAAACTCGGGAAGGGTGATGCGTTGCCCTTTCACTTATGGCTCAAACCCTGGATACCCCATGTCGGATCGTTACGAACTCTTCCTCACCTGCCCCAAGGGCCTCGAAGGCCTGCTTGCTGAGGAAGCCACCGCGCTTGGCCTCGAAGACACCCGCGAACATACTTCCGCCGTGCGCGGCATGGCCGACATGGAAACGGCCTACCGGCTGTGCCTGTGGTCGCGCCTGGGCAACCGCGTGCTGCTGGTGCTCAAGCGCTTTGCCATGAAGGACGCCGAAGACCTGTACCACGGCGTGCAGGACGTCGAATGGGCAGACCACCTGCTGCCTGACGGCACCCTGGCGGTGGAGTTCAGCGGCCATGGCTCGGGTATCGACAACACCCACTTCGGCGCCCTGAAGGTCAAGGACGCCATCGTCGACAAGCTGCGCACCCCGGAAGGCGAGCGCCCCAGCGTCGACAAGCTCAACCCCGACCTGCGCGTGCACCTGCGCCTGGACCGTGGCGAGGCGATCCTGTCCCTCGACCTGTCTGGCCACAGCCTGCACCAGCGCGGCTACCGCCTGCAGCAGGGCGCGGCGCCGCTGAAGGAAAACCTGGCGGCAGCGATCCTGATTCGCTCCGGCTGGCCGCGCATTGCCGCCGAGGGCGGCGCGCTGGCCGACCCGATGTGCGGCGTGGGCACCTTCCTGGTGGAAGCGGCGATGATCGCCGCCGACATCGCCCCCAACCTCAAACGCACCCGCTGGGGCTTCAGCGCCTGGCTGGGCCACGTGCCGGCGCTGTGGCGCAAGCTGCACGACGAGGCCCTGGCCCGCGCCGACGCCGGCCTGGCCAAGCCGCCGCTGTGGATTCGCGGCTACGAAGCCGACCCGCGCCTGATTCAACCGGGCCGCAACAACGTCGAGCGTGCCGGCCTCAGTGACTGGATCAAGATCTACCAGGGCGAAGTCGCCACCTTCGAGCCGCGCCCGGACCAGAACCAGAAAGGCCTGGTTATCTGCAACCCTCCCTACGGCGAGCGCCTGGGGGACGAGGCCAGCCTGCTGTACCTCTACCAGAACCTCGGCGAGCGCCTGCGCCAGGCCTGCCTGAACTGGGAAGCGGCGGTGTTCACCGGCGCCCCGGACCTGGGCAAGCGCATGGGCATCCGCAGCCACAAGCAGTATTCGTTCTGGAACGGCGCGCTGCCGTGCAAACTGCTGCTGATCAAGGTGTTGCCCGACCAGTTCGTCACCGGCGAGCGTCGCACCCCCGAGCAGCGCCAGCTTGAGCGCGAGCAGGCCGACGAGCAGGCCACCCAGCCAGCTGCCGACCCGTACGCCCGCGTCAACAAGAACGGCAACCCGATCAAGCCGGCGCCGGTTGTGGTCGAGCAGGCGCGCCTGAGCGAAGGCGGGCAAATGTTCGCCAACCGCCTGCAGAAAAACCTCAAGCAGTTGGGCAAGTGGGCCCGCCGCGAGAAGGTCGACTGCTACCGCGTGTATGACGCCGACATGCCCGAGTACGCCCTGGCCATCGACCTGTACCACGACTGGGTGCACGTGCAGGAATACGCCGCGCCAAAGTCCATCGACCCGGAAAAGGCCCAGGCCCGTCTGTTCGACGCCCTGGCAGCCATCCCCCAGGCGCTGGGCATCGACAAGAGCCGCGTGATCATCAAGCGTCGCGAGCGCCAGAGCGGCACCAAGCAGTACGAGCGCCAGAGCGCCCAGGGCCAGTTCACCGAAGTGCAGGAAGGCGGCATCAAGCTGCTGGTGAACCTCACCGACTACCTGGACACCGGCCTGTTCCTGGACCACCGCCCGATGCGCATGCGCATCCAGCGCGAGGCCGCGGGCAAGCGCTTCCTCAACCTGTTCTGCTACACCGCCACGGCCAGTGTGCACGCGGCCAAGGGCGGCGCGCGCAGCACCACCAGCGTCGACCTGTCGAAAACCTACCTGGACTGGGCACGCCGCAACCTGTCGCTGAACGGTTTCTCTGACAAGAACCGCCTGGAGCAGGGCGATGTGATGGCCTGGCTGCAAGCCAGCCGTGACGAATACGACCTGATCTTCATCGACCCGCCGACCTTCTCCAACTCCAAGCGCATGGAAGGCGTGTTCGACGTGCAGCGTGACCACGTGCAGCTGCTGGACCTGGCCGTGGCCCGCCTGGCGAAGGACGGGGTGCTGTATTTCTCCAACAACTTCCGCAAGTTCCAGCTCGACGAGCACCTGGGCGAGCGCTACAACGTGGAAGAGATCAGCGCCCAGACCCTGGACCCCGATTTCGCCCGCAACACCAAGATTCACCGTGCCTGGAAAATTCAGGCCCGATGAACGGTAGCCCGCGCCAGTCCTGACTGTCGTACATTTTGGCTACATCGCGAAAGGGCTCCCATGGAGCCCTTTTTGCTGCACCCCATGATCAACAATTTCGCTTGATGACTCACTAGGCAAACTACTGGCAAATAGCTATAACTGAGCCAAAGCCAAAGTGATACGAAGCACGCCGGCGTTGTGAGTTCCGCTTATGTCGTTGCATGCCGTTCGCCCGAAAATTCTTGGCTTTATCAGCGAGGACGCGTCTGCCTGGCTTATTGCCGCGCTAGCCCTGGCGGCTGGCGCCGTGGTCACCAGCCTGGTGGCGCTGGGTACCTCCGAGCTGTACCAGCGTCAGCTGCGGCAACGCTTCGAGTTGCTGGCCAATGAACGCTTCAGCCGCATCGAAGAGCGCTTCGAGGACCAGACCCAGCGGCTGGCTGGCCTGCGCCGTTTTTTCAGCTACTCCGACAACGTCAGCCGCCACGAATACGAAGGTTACGCCGGCCCGTTGCTGCTGCGCACCCAGGCCTATTCCTGGCTGCCGCGCGTCACCCAGGCCCAGCGCGCCGCCTTTGAGCAGGCGGCCCGTGATGAAGGCAACGAGGACTTCGCCATCCGCGATCAGCTGCCTGATGGCACGCTGGTGCCCGCAGCCACGCGCGACGAGTACTACCCGGTGTTCTTCACCCAGTCGCAGACACGGCTGAAACTGCCCCTTGGCTTTGACGTGAATTCCCAGCCCTCGCGGCATGAGACCCTGCAGCGCGCCCTGAAGACCGGCGACCTGGCCGTGACCCCGCCGGTGAACCTGGTGGGCGTGGCCTTGCGCAACAGCCGCGGCGTGCTGATGGTGGCGCCGGTGCCGGGCAAGGACGGCGGGCCGCCGCAGGGGTTCGTCTCTGCGGTAATCAGCCTGGGCCAGCTGATGGGCGATGGGCTGCCGGCGCAGAACGACGACAACCTGCATGTGCGCATCCTCGACCTGTCGACGGTGGGCGAGCATGAGGTGCTTTACGAGTCCAGCAACGCGGCACCTACCGACGGCCTGATCGCCACGCACTTGCTGCGCCTGGCCGACCGTGACTACCAGCTGGACATCAGCCCCAGCCCGCTGTTCGCCGAGGCCAACCACACCTCGCCGCTGAACGTGGTAGTAACCCTGGGCGCCTTGCTCAGCCTGATGCTCAGCGCGTTGCTGTACAGCCTGGTCAGCCAGCGCCAGCGTGCGCTGAAACTGGTGGAACAGCGCACCTCGCAGTTGCGCAGCAGCGAGCAGGCCCTGCGGATCACCCACAACCAGCTGAGCAGTGTGCTCAACGCCGCTACCCAAGTGGCGATTATCGCCACCGACCTGAACGGCCTTATCACCATCTTCAATGCCGGTGCGGAGCGCATGCTCGGTTACCGCAGCAACGAGGCGGTGGGGCACCTGACCCTGCAGAACCTGCACCTGAGCGAAGAGCTGGTGGCGCGCGCCTGCACCCTGCGCGCCTATTACGAGCGCGATATCCCGCTGGCCCAGGCCATGCTGGTGGAAACCCCCGGCGAGGGCGGCGACCAGGCCCGCGAGTGGACCCTGGTGCGCCGCGACGGCAGCACCGTGGCGGTGAACATGTTGGCCACCACCGTGCTCGACGAGAAAGGCCAGTGGGTAGGGCACCTGGCGGTGTGCATCGATATCACCGAGCGCAAGCGCGTACACGAAGCCCTGGCTGCCCGCGACCAGCTGCTGCGCAAGCTCAGCGCGGAGGTGCCCGGTGGCATCTACCAGTTCCGCCTGGACCCGGACGGCCATACCAGCTTCAGTTGGGCCAGCGATGGCATCCGCGATATCTACGAAATGGAGCCCAGCGCCCTGCGCGAGGACGGCCGGCTGGTGATGCAGCGCATCCACCCGGACGACGCCGAGCGGGTGCTGGAGTCCATCCGCTATTCCGCCCAGCACCAGACCCCGTGGCGCGAGGAATACCGCGTACAACTGCCGCGCCAGGGCCTGCGCTGGGTGCGCGGCGAGGCCACGCCGGAGCCCACTGCTGGCGGCGGCACGCTGTGGCATGGCTACCTCACCGACATCTCCGACCTCAAGCGCGTGGAGGAAGAGCTGCGCGCGCTGTCGGTCACCGATGTGCTTACCGGCATCCACAACCGCCGCTATTTCCAGGAACGGCTCAAGGTTGAATTGGACCGCGCCGAGCGCGATCACCTGCACCTGGCGGTGATCATGCTGGATATCGACCACTTCAAGCGCATCAACGACCAGTTCGGCCATGCCGTGGGCGACCGGGTGCTGAAGACCATTTGCGAGAAAATCAGCCACCGCCTGCGCCGTACGGACGTCTTTTGCCGGCTGGGTGGCGAAGAGTTCATGGTGCTGTGCCCGGGCAGCAACGCCGAGCAGGCCCACGCGCTGGCGCTGGAACTGTGGCAGGGCCTGCGCCACACCCCGGTGGACGGCGTGGGCATTGTCACCGCCAGTTTCGGTGTGGCCAGCTGGCGCTGCGGCGAGGGCGCCGATGCGCTATTACTGCGCGCCGACTCCGGCGTGTACGCGGCCAAGCAGGGTGGGCGTGACCGGGTGGAGCCGGAGCTGGCGTGAATCAGGCCTCAGTGGTCCAGGGCTTTCGCGGCCTCGACGCCCTTGGCGGTCAATTTGACCGGGTAAGTCACCGCTGGCAGGTGATCGGTGATGCTCACCGTGCCATGGTGGATATAGCCTTCATCCTGTAAATGCTTGAGCATGCCGGCCACGGCCTTTTCGCCGGTGTAGTTATCCAGCACTTCCTTGCCCAGGCCTTGGGGGTGAGCGTGCAGCAGGCGGGTGAGGACTTCTTTCTCCAATGGTTTATTGCTCATGAATACCTCATTCTGCGGTTCGGGCGCGCAGGGTTGCGCGGCCTCCTCGTAAGTTCCGACCCGGGCACGCTCCAGGGATTCACTCGGATATGCCCAAGGCAACTCCTGACGCGCGGGGCGATCAAAACAGGACCAGTCCCCAGCAACCCAGGTGCACCATGACCTCCGACCCGCTCGATCGCTCCAGCAACCCCCTGGCCCCGGACCCGGTACCGCCGCGCGTACCCGACGCCCGCCCGGGCGACGAAAACCTGCCGCCCTTGCCCCTGGACAAGGACCCGGAGCTGGACCCGGACAAGGTCCGCACTGAAACCGACGACGGCGAAATGAGCCCCGACGACCCTCGTTGAGCCATGCCGACAGGCGGTGCTAAGCTGCCAGGCCGTCTTGCCTTGAGCGCCCTGCCGTGAACCTTGCGACCCTGCTGCTGTTCGTGCCCGCCTGCTTTGCCCTGAACATGGCCCCGGGGCCGAACAACCTGCTGTCCTTGAACAACGCCAGCCGCTACGGCTTCGGCACCCCATGCCTGGCTGGCGCCGGGCGGCTGCTGGCCTTCGCCGGCATGATCGCGCTGGCTGCCATGGGCCTGGCGGTGGTGCTGCATGCGTCGGAAAAACTGTTTTTGCTGGTGAAGGTGGCAGGCGCGCTGTACCTGTTCTACCTGGCCGTGCAACTGTGGCGCGCCCCTGTGGACGGCCAGGCGCCAGGTGGGCCGGGCGGCCGTGGGTTGTTGCGGCTGGCGGGGCAGGAGTTCTGGGTGGCGGCGGGCAACCCGAAGGCCATTCTCATCTTCACCGCCTTCCTGCCGCAGTTCGTCACCGTCGACGGCCCCACCTCGGTAGGCCAGCAATTCTTCTGGCTGGGGGCGATGTTCCTGCTGCTGGAGTGGCTGGCCATCGCCATCTACGCCTGGCTGGGCAGCCACCTGCAACGCTGGTTCAGCGAGCCACGGCCCCGGCGGGCGTTCAACCGCTCCAGCGCGGTGCTGTTGAGTTGCGCGGGGGTGGGGTTGCTGGCGGCGCGGCGTTGAGCATGTGGTCCAGCAAGGCGGATTCCTCGCGGTAAACCCGTTCATATTCGGCGAGAGCCTCGGGCTCCGCCAAGGCCTTTACTTTAAGCATGCTCTACCAACTCACCCTGCCCCCCACAGTCCCCCCCAGCCCCTGACCCTCATCCGTATCCAGGCTGCGACTGTACCCCAGGCCCAGGTTGACGCTTACCCCGCGACCTAGCCGCGCACTGATTCCCGCACCCAGTTGGGCGGTGCTCGCCCGGTGCTCGGTGGTCAGGCGGTCGCCATGGTCGAAGCTGACGCTGTCCTGGCCGCCCAGCGTGTGCCACAGGTCGGCCTGCAGCCACGGCTGCAGCGGCATGCCAAAGGCCTGATAGCTTCCCACCAGGCGCGCACCTAGCCTGGCGCGCCACCAGGGTTCGGCGCTGAAGCTGATTCGCGATACCGGGTCGTTGGCGCTGTCCAGCTGGATGTGTTGCACGGTCAGCTGTACCTGCGGCTCCAGGGCCCAGTGCGTTGTCAGCGGCAAGGGTTGGCCTGCCTCAAGGGAAGCCGCGCTGCCATGGCCATGCAGGTCCAGGTTCCAGCCGCGGGCGGAGCGGCTGCGGCCATCGAAGCGCGTGCCCATGAGCACGGCATCGAGGTAGCTGCGGGTCGGGCTGACCAAGGTCCAGTAAGCGCCCAGGCTGTCGCCGCCCAGGTTCAGCGTGCCAGCCTCATGCCCCTGGAAACCCAGCGCGAAGCCCTGCACATCCCCTGAGAGGCGAGCATGGCTGACGAATAGCCCGGCGTGCTGTTGCCAGCCGCCGGCATCGCCTTCGGCAAACAGATCATGGCCCGCCTGCCAGCCCCCCACCGAGCCGTGCAGGCGCGGCGAGGCGTCGCCCTGCCAGTTTTGACGCAGTTGGCTGCCGAAGGTGCGGGCCCAACCGGCGGCACTGGCGCTGCGCTGGTCGAGTAACGCCTGGTCGCCCTGGCGCGCATGAAAGCTGCCCAACGTGGTCTGGGCGAGCAGCGCTGCGGCGGGCACGCTGGCGGCGTAGTTGGGGACTTCCACGCGGTACAGCGGGATCGCTTCCCCGGGAGCTGGCATTGGCAGGGGGGGAGTGCCGGGGGCTGCGACGGGTGGTTGGGCGGCTGGCGATGTGGCCGGGAGAACAGGCGCGGCAGGTATGCTTGGCACGTTTGGCACGTTTGGCGGCTCGGGTACCTGGGGCGTGCCGGTGGGCATGGAGGGCGTTGCGGGAGGCGCGGCCACGGGTGGTGGGGGCGCCACGACACTGGAGCGCAGGAACCAGCTGTTTTCGCTGCCCGCGGTGACACCGCCCTTGAACAGGTAGTACTGATAGGCCCCTGCCGACACGTTGCTGCCCAGCGTGAAGGCGCTGTCGGTGCTGGTTGCGCCCAGGCTGGCCTGCACCACTTCGATGCCGTTGGCCGTGGTCAGGGCGCCCAGGCCGCCCGCGTTGCCCACGGCGAGGCTGGTGGTGCCGGAGACCGTACCTTGAGTCACCACCAGCATGTCGGATGGCGCACCGTCACCAGCCAGCACGCTGTTGACCTTCAATTGCCCATCGGCGCCGCTGTAGTTGCCCGCAATGGTCAAGCGGTTGGCCCCAGCGATGCCGCTACGCGTCAGGTCCAGCAGCCCGGCGTTGGTCACGGTGACATTTTGGCCGGCAGCGGCGGCGACGACACTGCCCGTGGTGGACCCCAGCGTGCTGCCGGCCTGGATATTCAGGTGGCCGGTAAGGCTGCCGGGGTCACCCAGCGTGAGTGTGTCGGCCAGGTCCAGGGTGCTGGCATTGCTCAGGTTCACTGTTTCCCACAGCAGGTAGCGGTCGGCGCGGCCGATGGCGCTGTGGTCGAAGGTCAGCGTATCGTCGCCCAGGTTGCCCAGCAGCGCCGGCAGGTTGCCAATTCGTGTTTCGTCGAGGTTCGCCAGGCGGGCAGTGTCATTGCCATCGCCCAGCGATACCAGGCCCCTGAGCGTGCCGCCGCCGTCCCAATCGAAGTGGTCATTACCGGTGCTCATCAGCACTTGCCCGGCCACTTCGCCGCCAGTAATGGTCAGCACATCGGCGCCGCCGCTCATGCTGATGTTGCCGCCGATGCGCCCGCCCGACAGGCTGACGGTGTCCCTTCCCAGGCCGGTCACCAGGTTGCCCAGGATGGTGCCGCCAGCCATGACGAACACATTGTTGTCCAGCTTCATGTCGACCCGGCCGATGCTGCCGCCGCTGAACTGGGCCACATCGCCGTCCTCGAACGCACCGACGATGGTGCCGCCGGTCATGCTGAACTGGTCGCGACCATCGCCCTGGGACACCGAACCCACGCTGCCGCCGCTCATGCTGAAGGTATCGATGCCAGTGCCCTGGATGACTGCCCCGGTGATGGTGCCGCTGGCGACTTCGACCCGGTCGGTGCCGCCACCGAAGGTCACGCTGCCATTAATGGTGCCGGTGCCATTCGCGGGCAGGGTGAGGGAGTTGCTGCCAAGCGTGTCGGTGAGGCTGGTGGCAGCGCCGCTGTCACAGGTATAGGTGTCGTTGGCGGCGCTGGGCGCCAGGATGCAGGCGGCATGCGCCTCCTGGTACAGCACTGGGAGCAGGCCGCAGATCAGCAGGGGTTTGCAGTTCATTACGACCGCCCGACAGCAGGGAGTGTACGGGGGTTATAAGGCTGTGTAACAAATCCAACAACTGTAAGAAGTGACAGTTGCCGCAAAAAAAGACCAATGCCCTCGGGGTTGGGGATCTCCGGGCATTGGCCATTCAAGGGCAAACGTTGAGACATCCTGTCTCGACACTGCAACGATAGCCGCTGCGCCAACTATGAGCCAGCTAACAATTAGTGAAACACCTTTTCAAACCGCACAATAATCGGATCCTAATCGTGCGGCGGCTCGACGCCCAGCTGGGTCCACATGCGTGGGGTCAGGCGCTGGCGGTAGTCGTAGCCCTGCCACGGGTCTTCGGCAAGCTGCTCCAGGCGTTCCAGAATGTTGCCGACATGCCAGTGCCGTGCGCCGCTCAGGCTCGCCAGTTCGTGCCGGGCGATGGGCGTGGACACTGGCAGGCCGGGGCGTGCGCGCACCGAATAGGCGGCCACCGTGCTGGCGCCCCGCTGGTTGCGCAGGTAGTCGACGAAGATACGCCCGACCCGGTAGCGCGGGCCCTGGGTGGCGGTGAAGCGCTCGGGCAGTTGGGTCATCAGGTAGTGAGCGATGGCCTTGGCAAACGCAAGCACCTGGGCCCAACGGGTGTGACGTGCCAGTGGTACGATGACGTGCATGCCCTTGCCGCCGCTGGTCTTCAGGTAGCTGCGCAGGCCCAGTTCGTCCAGTAGCGCCAAGGCTTGCGCGGTGGCGTCGAGTACAGTGGGCCAGGGCAGGGCGGGGTCCGGGTCAAGGTCCAGCACCAGGCGGTCAGGGGCGTCCAGGCGGTCGCTGCGCGCGCCCCAGGCGTGGAACTCCACGGCGCCACGTTGCACCGCTTCGATCAGCGCGGGCAGGCGGTCCACCTGCATCAGCTGCGCATGGCCGGGGTCCAGCGCCGGTGGCAGCAAGGTGATGTGCGGCAATGCCAGGTGTTCGGTGTGGCGCTGCAGGAACAGGTCGCCCTCCACGCCATGGGGCGCGCGCATCAGGGCGACGGGGCGTTGCCGCAGCTGCGGCAGTAGCCAGGCGCCGATCTGCTGGTAGAGCCGCGCAAGCCCGGCCTTGTCGGTCTGGCTGACGCGGTCAAGAATGCGCTCGGGTTGGCTCAGGGACACCCCGGCCACCGATTCGCGGTGGCCATCGCCGAAGTCGTGGGCGGGCTCGTCGGTGTGGCGGGCCTGGCTTTCGGTCATCAGCGGGGCGTGGCTGGCGTCGGTATGGCAGTCCAGTTTGATCCAGTCCAGGTTGCGTTCACCGTCGCGGTACAGGCTGCCACGGCGCTTGCCGATCACGCCTTCATGGTTGAGGGTGCAAACGCCCTCTAGAATGTCCGGGGTGCTGGCGGTGAAGCTGTCGGAATAGCGCAGCAGCGGATGTTTCACGCTGCCCAGCAGTTTCCTCAGGCGCGCCCGTCGTTGCTCCAGCGGGTGCTCGCGCAGGTCCTCGCCGTTATGGAACGGCAGGTCGAACAGGTAGTACTGCAAGTCCATGCAGCGGCCCGCCTCGAAGGCTTCCTGCAGCGCGCGGTAGTCGGCCACGCCTTCGGCATTGGCTTGCACCAGTTTGCCGTCCAGCCAGCTTTCGTTGAGCTGCAGGGCAGCGATGGCCTGCACCTGGTGTGGCAGTTCGGCGGTCCAGTCCAGGCCTTCGCGGTTGAACAGGCGTACCTCGCCGCCGCTGATGCGGCTCATCAGCCGGTAACCGTCATGCTTGATTTCGAACAGCCACTCGCCTTCGGGCGGTTGCTCGACACGGGTGGCCCGTTGCGGCGCCAAGTGGGGCGGGATGGGTGCTGGCTCTGAGGGGGTGTCGGCAGGGGGGCTGCGACGATCTTCGCTCAACGGCTTGGCCATGATGTGTATTCCTGGGACTGAACCTCGGGGATCTGTTGTGCTGTGCGATATTTTCAGCTGACCATGGCCGGGCCGGTTAAGTTTCAGCGAGCAGGCAGAGTGCATTTTGCAACGACACGGGCTCGCGACGTGGCAATCTGCATGATGGCTTTTCGCCTATTAATGGCTATGTCATTGATTTTGAACGGTGCGCGGGCCGTCGCTGGCGGGGCATGGAAGCTGCACAGGAAAAGTGCAGGATCCCTGCCATCAGACCGGTGGTGCAGCGCGCAATCAAATAGCCATCTAGGCTGCACGAAGCCGCTGAAACAATCACGGACGCAACCGATAAGAAATGGAGCTTTGCCATGTTGTCTACACTTGAACTGCGCAACATCATTGAATCAAGCTTTCTGCCCCAGCGCTGCCAATGCACCCAGGCCCAGGACCAGTCCCTGACGGTCAGGGTGTTCGACCGCACCTCCGACCGCGTGGATCTCACCGTCACCGGCATCAGCGCCCAGCAGCTCAATAGCAGCCGCGCGATTTCCAACCTGATCGCAGGCTTGCGGGCGGACCTTGCGCACCGCCACCTGAACCAGGTGCGCAGGGTGAACGACAGCCTTTGATGGCTGCAACGCGGGCATAAAAAAAACCGGCGGCCCCGTGAGGGGCGCCGGTTTTTTGTTGCGCAGCGTGCGCTCAGCGCGAGGTCTGCATCTGCCGCAGCATGGCGCGTTCGCCATTGCCCACGCTGACGAAGGCCAGGCCCAGGGCCAGTTCGGCGAACACCGAGATCAGGATGCCCGGGCCGGCATGGCCGCTCAGCCAGTCGAACAGCCCCAGCATTGCCATGGCCAGGCAGCCCACCATGAACCCGCGCACCATGGCCGCGCGTGCCGGCGAGGGCGGGCAGGCGCGAACACTGAAGAACATCACGCCAACGCCCAGCAGCAGGGCGGCGATGCGCCTGCCCAGCAAGGCGGCGGCTTCACTGTGGGGGATGTCCCAGAAGGCGAGCAGGCGTTCGGCACAGGTGCCCCATACAAGGGCGAGGGCGAAGCAGAGGAAGGCGCAAAAAAGAGCGAGGCGACGGAAAGTCAGCGGCATTTCGAGTCCTTGAAAAAGTGGTGCGTCCAGCGGAAACGCTGATAGTAGCGCGGTCGCGGCCCTGCGCGCATGTGAATTTGGTATCGGTTTTACAAACCCTGTCGCAAAGTTCACATCGATGAGTGCCGGGGCGGCTGGCACAATCACTGCCGTCATTACCCATCATTGCGTTCAGTCGCACAGCACAGGAGTCCACATGTCCATTACTCGTCATGGCACTGGCAGTACCGGCGCCGGCGGCCAGCCGCTGCCCTTCGCCCGCGCAGTGGAGGCCGATGGCTGGCTGTATGTCTCCGGCCAGGTGGCCATGGAAAACGGCGAGATCATCGACGGCGGCATCGTCGCGCAAACCCACAGGACCATGCAGAACCTCATCGCCATTCTCAACGAGGCGGGCTACGGCCTGGAGCACGTGGTGCGGACTGGCGTGTGGCTGGACGATGCGCGTGATTTCTGGAGCTTCAACAAGGTATTCGCCGAATACTTCCCGCCGCACCTGGCGCCGGCCAGGGCCTGCGTGCAGTCGAGCATGGTGGTGGACTGCAAGGTCGAGATCGACTGCGTGGCCTACAAGTCCAAATCCTGAACGCCCGCCGCTGCACCTGGAGACACGTTATGCATGCAGTAGAGAAGGGCGCCGCGGTGCCCGGCGACAACCTGTTGATCGACGTCAGCCTGCCGGCGCTGGTACTGCACCGCGAGGCGCTGGAGCACAACATTCGCTGGATGCAGGCGTTTGCCAATGCCAGCGGCGCGCAGCTGGCGCCCCACGGCAAGACCAGCATGGCCCCGGCGCTGTTCGCGCGGCAGTTGCAGCGCGGCGCCTGGGGCATCACCCTGGCCACCGCCGTGCAAACCCGCGCGGCCTATGCCGCCGGGGTGCGCAGGGTGCTGATGGCCAACCAGCTGGTGGGGGCGGCGAACATGCGCCTGGTGGCCGACCTGCTGCACGACCCGGGCTTCGACTTCCATTGCCTGGTGGACCACCCCGACCAGGTGCTGGCGTTGGGTGAGTACTTCGCCCAGCGCGGCCAGCACCTCAATGTGATGATCGAATATGGCGTCGCGGGCGGCCGCTGTGGCTGCCGCAGCGAGGCCGAGGTCAAGGCCCTGGCCGCCGCCATCGCTACCCAGCCGGCCCTGCGCCTCACCGGTATCGAAGGCTATGAAGGGGTGATTCACGGCGACCAGGAAATCGGCCAGATCCGCGCCTTTGCCGTGTCGCTGGTAAGCCTTGCGCTGCAGTTGCAGGCACAAGGCGCGTTCGCCTTGGCGCAGCCCATTGTCACTGCCTCGGGCTCGGCCTGGTACGACCTGGTCGCTGAAGCCTTCGACGCCCACGCGGCCCGTGGGCGCTTCCTGGCGGTGTTGCGGCCGGGCAGCTACGTGGCCCATGACCACGGCATCTACAAGGTCGCCCAGCGCGCCGTGCTGGCCCGCCGCGCCGACCTGGCCGAGGGGCTGCGCCCAGCCATGGAAGTGTGGGCGCACGTACAGTCGATGCCCGAGCCGGGGTGTGCGATCGTGGCGCTGGGCAAGCGTGACGTCGCCCACGATGCCGGCCTGCCGCAACCGTTGAAACGCTACCGGGCCGGGCTGCTGGGCGACACCGGCGACGACGTCAGCGCCTGCGCGGTGACCAAGGTCATGGACCAGCACGCATTCCTGAAGATCGCGCCGGGGGTGGACCTGCGCATCGGCGACATCATCGCCTTCGGCACCTCGCACCCATGCCTCACGTTCGACAAGTGGCGCGTAGGCTGCATCGTCGACGAGCGCTTCAACGTGGTGGAAACCTTCACCACGCAGTTCTGAAAAACCCACGTAGCAGCTGCCGAAGGCCGCGTCCAATGGCTAGACGCGGCCTTTGGCCGCTGCTACAGGGATCAATCGCGGTAGAACACCTGCACCAGGTGGTAGCCGAACTTGCTCTTGATCGGCCCGTGCACGGTGCGCAACGGCTTCTTGAAGATGACTTGGTCGATGGCGCCCACCATCTGCCCCGGGCGCACTTCACCCAGGTCGCCGCCGCGCTTGCCCGACGGGCAGGTGGAGAATTTCTTCGCCAGCACGTCGAAGGCTTCGCCCTTGGCGATGCGCTGCTTGAGTTGTTCGGCCTCTTCGGCAGTTTTCACCAGAATGTGGCGAGCTTGAGCTTTCATGACGCGGGGCCCTGTGTACGACGTTGAAAAAGCGCGCGATTATGCCGCAAATCAGCTGTCGGCGGCGGGTTGATTGATCATCTCGCGAATCTTGTTGGCCAGCAGGTCGATGGAAAATGGCTTGGTGACCATGTCCATGCCCTCGGCCAGGAAGCTGTGGCGCTCGGCGGCTTTTTCGGCATAGCCGGTCATGAACAGTACTTTCAGCCCAGGCCGGTGCTGCCGGGCAATTTCCGCCAGCTGCCGGCCATTCAGGCCGGGCAGGCCGACGTCAGTCACCAGCAGGTCGATGCGCAGGCTTGACTCCAGCAATGGCAAGGCGGCCTTGGCGTCTGCCGCCGGGTGGGCGTGGTAGCCCAACTCGTCCAGCACGTTGAGCACCAGCATGCGCACCGCCGGGTCGTCCTCCACCACCATCACGCTTTCGCCCTGCTGGGCCAGCGGCGCGCCCTGGGGGGCCAGCACCTTGGGCTTCGCTTCCGCCTGTTCGACGTGGCGCGGCAGGTACAGGCGCACGCAGGTGCCCTGGCCAGGCTGGCTGTGCAGCGTGACCTGGCCGCCCGACTGCTGGGCGAAGCCGTAGATCATCGACAGCCCCAGGCCAGTGCCCTGGCCGATGGGCTTGGTGGTGAAGAACGGATCGAAGGCTTTCGCCTGGATGGCCGGGCTCATGCCGGCGCCATCGTCGCTCACGCTCAGCAGTACATACTGGCCCGGCTTCAAGGCTTCCAGCCCAGGTTCATCGCTGGGGGCGGCGAGGCTGAGGTTACTGGTCTCGATGCGCAGGCAGCCGCCGTCTGGCATGGCATCGCGGGCGTTGATCACCAGGTTGAGCAAGGCGTTTTCCAGCTGGTTGGCATCGGTGTTCACCGGCCATACGTTGGGCGCCAGGCGGATTTTCAGCTCGATGTGCTCGCCCTTGGTGCGGCTGAACAGCTCCTCCAGCGAGTGCACCAACTGGTTGGGGTCCAGGCGCTTGCGGTCCAGCGACTGGCGCCGGGAGAAGGCCAGCAGCCGGTGGGTCAGGGCGGCGGCGCGATGGGCCGAGGTGATGGCCGCCTCGCTGAAGCGGCCGATTTCATCGGCGCGGCCGGCAGCGATGTAGCGCTGCATCAGGTCGAGGCTGCCAATGATGCCGGTAAGCATGTTGTTGAAGTCATGGGCGATGCCACCGGTCAGCTGCCCTACGGCTTCCATCTTCTGCGCGTGGCGCAGGGCCTCCTCGGCGCGTTCGCGCTCCTGCATCTCGGTCTGCAGGCGGCGGTTGGCCTCGGCCAGCGCCTCGGTGCGCTCGGCCACCCGCTCTTCCAGGGTTTCGTTAAGGCGCAGCAGAGTCCGCTCGGCTTCGCGACGCTCGGTGATATCAATGGACGCGCCGACGAAGCGCACCGGCCGGCCGTGGTGATCGTTGTGGCTGCGCCCGCGCGCGTACACCCAGCGCACCTCGCCGTCCGGGCGCAGCAGCCGGTATTCGTTGGCGTATTCACCGTCGCTGTGCACGCAGGCATTGATGCTACGCGCCACCATGCCGCGGTCGTCGGGGTGTACGCCCTTGAGGTATTCGCCGATCGGCATCTTGCCGGCAAGGCCTGGGTCAACGCCGTGCAGTTGGGCGAAACGCGCGTCGGCCTGGAACAGGTCCTCGCGAATATCCCAGTCCCAGGTGCCGACGCCGTTGGTTGCCTCCAGTGCCAACTGCAGGCGCTCTTCGGTGTCCAGCTGGGCCTTGGCGCTGGCTTCGGAGCGGCGTTGCAGCTCGGCGGTGACCCGCCGGCGCTCGTTGGCTTCGATGGCGGTGACGAGGATGCCGGCCACCGCACCGCTTTCATCGCGAATGGGGCTATACGTGAGGTCCAGCCACACCTGGGCCGGGCCCGCGTCGCGGGGCAGGGTGAAGCCCTGTTCCACGTAGGTGCGTACCTCGCCGTCGAGCACGGCGCGGTAGATGGGGTCGGTGAATTCCTTCAACTGCGGCCAGATCAAGTCCACCGGCTGGCCGAACGCGCGCGGGTGGTTGCTGCCCGCCAGCAGCGCGAAACTGTCGTTGTACAGCTGGCACAACTGCGGGCCCCACAGCAGCAACATGGGCATTGGCGAGTGCACCACGATGTCCACGGCGGTACGCAGGCTCTGCGGCCATTGGTGTGGCGCGGGCAGGGGGCTGTCGCGCCATGGCAGCTGTTCGATCAGTTCGACGATGGAGCCGCCGACGGGGGGACCGCTCATTGGGGTTATCCTTTGTTTGCATGGCGGGGTGTTCTACCGCCAAGCTATAGCTTACTTTTCTATTGTCGCCCTGTGGACCCTCGCATATGGAAATCCAAGCCCTGCTGAAAATCCTCGCCACCCAGGACGGTTCCGATCTTTACCTGTCCACCGGGGCGCCGCCCTGCGCCAAGTTCAACGGCGTGCTCAAGCCGCTGTCGGCCGAGGCGCTTAAACCCGGCGAAGTAGCGGCCATCGCCGCCGATATCATGGACGCTGAACAGCGCCAGGATTTCGAACGCGACCTGGAAATGAACCTCGCCATGTCCATCCATGGCGTTGGGCGCTTCCGGGTGAATATTTTCAAGCAGCGCAACGAAGTGTCCATCGTCGCGCGCAACATCAAGCTCGACATTCCCCGCTTTGAAGACCTCAAGCTGCCGCCGGTGCTGCTCGAAACCATCATGCAGAAGCGCGGCCTGGTGCTGTTCGTCGGCGCCACCGGCTCGGGCAAGTCGACCTCGCTGGCGGCGCTGATCGACTACCGCAACCGCAATGCCAGCGGCCACATCATTACCATCGAAGACCCGGTGGAGTACGTGCACCGGCACAAGAAATCGATCATCAACCAGCGCGAAGTGGGTGTCGACACCCGCAGCTTCCAGGCTGCCTTGAAGAACACCCTGCGGCAGGCGCCGGATGTCATCCTGATCGGCGAAATTCGCGACCGTGAGACCATGGAGCACGCCTTGGCCTTCGCCGATACCGGCCATCTGGCCATCTCCACGCTGCACGCCAACAACGCCAACCAGGCGCTGGACCGCATCATTAACTTCTTCCCTGAAGACCGGCGCCCGCAGTTGCTCAACGACCTTGGCAACAACCTGCAGGCGTTCGTCTCCCAACGCCTGGTGAAGACCACCGATGGCAAGCGTCGGGCAGCCGTGGAAGTGATGCTGGGCACAGCCACCATCAAGGACCTGATTCACCGCAACGAGTTTGGCGAGCTGAAGGGCATCATGGAGAAGTCCGTGAACCTGGGGATGAAGACCTTTGACCAGGCGTTGTACGAATTGGCCTTGGAAGGGGCGATCAGCGAAGAGGAAGCGCTGAAGAACGCCGACTCGCAGAACAACCTGCGCCTGCGCCTCAAGCTGCACCGTGAAAACGGCCACGAGCCCAGCAGCGTGCCTCTGCCGCCGGAGCCGGCGGCGGATGTGGACAGCGCTGACTGGAACCTGGTGGATGATGAGAACAGCTGACCCCCGGACGCGGCCTGCGGCCGCTGCTACGCAAATCTGTAGCAGCGGCCGCAGGCCGCGTCATTGAGCGCGCGGTCTCACTGCGCCAACCACCCGCCATCCATGTTCCACGCCGCGCCACGCACCTGGCTGCCCGCTTCGCTGCACAGGAACAGCACCAACTCGCCCAGCTGCTCGGGCGTGACGAATTCCAGTGACGGCTGTTTCTCGGCCAGCAGGTCCTCGCGCGCCTGTTGCGGGTCCACGCCCTTGGCCGCGCGGTCATCGATCTGCTTCTGCACCAGCGGCGTCAGCACCCAGCCGGGGCAGATGGCGTTGCAGGTGACCTGGGTGCGCGCGGTTTCCAGGCCCACCACCTTGGTCAGGCCGATCACCCCGTGTTTGGCCGCCACGTACGCGGCCTTGCCAGTGGAGCCCACCAGCCCGTGCACCGAGGCGATGTTGATGATGCGCCCCCAGCCGCGCTCGCGCATGGCGGGAAGGGCCAGGCGCGTGGCGTGGAACACCGAGGACAGGTTGATGGCGATGATCGCGTCCCAGCGCTCCACCGGGAAATCTTCAACGGCGGCCACGTGCTGGATGCCGGCGTTGTTGACCAGAATGTCGACACCGCCGAACTCGGCCTGGGCATAGGCGAACATCGCCTCTATCTGCGCCGGCTGGCTGACGTCCGCCGGGTGGTGGCCGACTTTAGTGCCGTGGCGGGCCAGTTGGGCCAGCACCGCCTGGGTGTCGCCGAAACCGTTGAGTATCACGTTGGCGCCGGCAGCGGCCAGGCCGTGGGCAATGCCCAGGCCGATGCCGCTGGTGGAGCCGGTGACCAATGCCGTCTTGCCGTTCAAGGTCATGCCTATGCCTCCAGGGTCAGTGCGGCTCGGCCTGCACGTGCGCGGCCAGCAGCAGTTCACGGGTATAAGGGTGTTGCGGTGCTTCGAACAGGTCGTGGCTGGCGCCGCGCTCCACCACCTGGCCGTCCTTGACCACGATCACGTCGTGGGCCAGGGCCTTGATCACTGCCAGGTCGTGGCTGATGAACAGGTAGGTCAGCCCATGGTCATCCTGCAATTGGCGCAGCAGGGCGACGATCTGCTTCTGCACGGTGCGGTCCAGCGCCGAGGTGGGTTCGTCCAGCAGAATCAGGTCGGGCTTGAGCACCAGCGCCCGGGCAATGGCGATGCGCTGGCGCTGGCCACCGGAAAACTCGTGTGGGTAGCGGTGGCGGCTGGCCGGGTCCAGGCCCACTTCCTCCAACACCCTGATCACCCGTTGCTCGCGGTTTTCGGCGTCGCACTCGACGTGCACTTCCAGGCCTTCGCTGATGATCTGCTGCACCGACATGCGCGGGCTGAGGCTGCCAAACGGGTCCTGGAACACCACCTGCATGCGTTTGCGCCACGGCAGCATCTGCTTGGGGTTCAGGCCCTCCAGCGGCTGGCCGTCGAAGCGAATGCTGCCCTCTGAATCCAGCAGCCGCAGGATGGCCTGGCCGAGGGTGGATTTGCCCGAGCCGGACTCGCCGACAATGCCCAGGGTCTTGCCTTTCTGCAGGCTCAGGCTGATGCCGTCCACGGCCTTGACGTAATGGGGCTTGCGCAGGAAACCGCCGCTGGTGGCGTACCACACCCGCAGGTTGTCGACGTCCAGCAGCGGTGGCCGTTCGTGGCGCGGCAGTGGCTCGCCGGCCGGTTCTGCGTTCAACAGAATGCAGCTGTAGGGATGTTTGGGCGTACAGAACAGCGTCTCGGTGTCGGCCTGCTCGACGATCTCGCCGGCGCGCATCACGCACACCCGCTGGGCAATGCTGCGCACCAGGTTGAGGTCGTGGCTGATCAACAGCAACGACATGCCCAGGCGTTGCTGCAACGATTTCAGCAGCGCCAGGATGCGCCGCTGCACGGTCACGTCGAGGGCCGTGGTGGGCTCGTCGGCAATCAGCAGGTCGGGCTCGCAGGCCAGGGCCATGGCGATCATCACCCGTTGCCGCTGGCCGCCGGATAGCTGGTGCGGGTAGGCCTTGAGGCGTTTTTCCGGTTGCTGGATGGCCACCAGCTGCAGCAGTTCCAGGGTGCGCGCCTGGGCTGCCTTGCCGGTCAGGCCACGGTGCACCAGCAGGGTTTCGCCAATCTGCTTTTCCACTGTATGCAGTGGGTTCAGCGAGGTCATGGGCTCCTGGAAAATCATCGCCACACGGTTGCCGCGAATCTCGCGCAGCACGTTCGCCGGTGCACCCAGCAGCTCGGTGCCGCGGTAGCGGATGCTGCCCTGGGTGTGGCTGCCGGTCTGCGGCAGCAACTGCAGAATCGAGTGGGCCGTCACCGACTTGCCCGAGCCCGACTCGCCCACCAATGCCAGGCACTCGCCGGGGCGGATGTCCAGGCTCAGGTCGCGCACTACCGTGTGGTCGTTGAAGGCCACGCTCAGGTTGCGTATTTCAATCAGGTTTTCGCTCATGCTGGCCTCAGGCGCGGGGGTCGAAGGCATCACGCAATGCCTCGCCGATGAACACCAGCAGCGACAGCACCAGTGCCAGGGTAAAGAAGGCCGTGAAACCCAGCCACGGCGCCTGCAGGTTGTCCTTGCCCTGGGCGATCAGCTCGCCCAGCGAGGCACTGCCCGCCGGCATGCCGAAGCCCAGGAAGTCCAGGGCGGTGAGGGTGGAAATGGCGCCCGTGAGAATGAACGGCAGGTAACTGAGGGTGGCATTCATGGCGTTGGGCAGGATGTGCCGGCGGATGATCTTGCCGTCGTTGAGGCCCAGCGCCCGGGCGGCCTTGACGTATTCCAGGTTGCGCCCGCGCAGGAACTCGGCGCGCACCACATCCACCAGGGCCAGCCAGGAAAACAGCGCCATGATGCCCAGCAGCCACCAGAAATTGGGCTCGACGAACCCCGACAGGATAATCAGCAGGTACAGCACCGGCAGCCCCGACCACACTTCCAGCAAGCGCTGGCCGAACAGGTCCACCCAGCCGCCGTAATAGCCCTGCAGGGCGCCGGCCAGAATGCCGATTAGCGAGCTGATGACCGTCAGCGCAATGGCGAACAGTATCGACACCCGCGCGCCGTAGATCACCCGCGCCAGCACGTCGCGGCCCTGGTCGTCGGTGCCCAGCCAGTTGTCGGCGCTGGGCGGGCTGGGCGCCGGTTGGGTGAGGTCGTAATTGGGCGTGTCGGCGCTGAACGGAATGGGCGCGAAAATCATCCGCCCGTCACCGTCGGCGACCAGCTTGCGCACATAGTCGCTGCGGTAGTCGGGCTGGAACGGCAGCACGCCGCCGAACTCGGTTTCGGTGTAGCGCTTGAAGGCCGGGAAATACCACTGGCCGTGGTAACTCAGGGCCAGCGGTTTGTCATTGGCGATCAGCTCGCCGCCCAGGCTCAGGGCGAACAGGGCGATGAAGATCCACAGCGACCACCAGCCGCGGCGGTTCTTGCGGAAACGGTCGAGGCGTCGACGCGACACCGGTGACAGGCGTTTCATCAGGCGCTCCTCCCGGCGAAGTCGATGCGCGGGTCGACCAGGGTGTAGCACAGGTCGCCTACCAATTTGATCAGCAGCCCGAACAGCGTGAAGATGAACAGGGTGCCGAACACCACCGGGTAGTCACGCGCCACGGCCGCCTCGTAGCTCAGGCGGCCAAGGCCGTCGAGGGAGAAGATCACTTCTATCAGCAGGGAGCCGGCGAAGAACACGCTGATGAACGCCTGCGGCAAGCCGGCCACCACCAGCAGGATCGCATTGCGGAACACGTGGCCATACAGCACGCGGCGTTCGCTGACGCCCTTGGCGCGGGCGGTGACCACGTACTGGCGGGTGATTTCGCTGAGGAACGAGTTCTTGGTGAGGATGGTGAGGGTGGCGAAGCCGCCGATCACCAGCGAGGTCACCGGCAACACCAGGTGCCAGAAATAGTCGGCGACCTTGCCCAGGGTGGACAGCTGGTCGAAGTTTTCCGACACCAGGCCGCGCACCGGGAACCAGTTCAGCTCGGTGCCGCCGGCGAACAGCACGATCAGCAGCATGGCGAACAGGAACGCCGGCATGGCGTAGCCGATGATGATGGCGGTGCTGCTCCAGATGTCGAAATGGCTGCCGTGGTGCACCGCCTTGCGGATGCCCAGCGGGATCGACACCAGGTAGGTGATCAGCGTGGCCCAGAAGCCCAGCGACAGGGTCACCGGCATCTTGTCCAGGATAAGGTCGGTGACCTTGGCGCCGCGGAAGAAGCTGTTGCCGAAGTCCAGCGTGGCGTAGTTCTTCACCATCAGCCACAGGCGTTCCGGCGCGGGCTTGTCGAAGCCGTACTGGTGCTCGATGTCCTTGATCAGTTTCGGGTCCAGGCCGCGGCTGGCACGCGAGGCGCCCTGGGCCGAATCACCGCCGCCACCGCCCACGGCCACGCCGCCCAGGCCCTGCAGGCGGGCGATGGCCTGCTCCACCGGGCCACCGGGGGCGGCCTGGACGATGACGAAGTTGACCAGCAGGATAATCAGCAGCGTCGGCACAATCAGCAGCAGGCGCCGCAGGGTATAGGCCAGCATCAATGGGCCTCCTTGGCGCGCAGTTCGTCCATCTGCGCGTTGGTCAGGGGCGTGGGGCTTACCTGCCACCAGCTTTCCGGGGCCTCGTCATTGGGGGCGGGGTGAGCGGGCATGCCGAAGCGGTTCCACCACACTGTCGAGGTACCCGGGGGGTAATAGTTGGGAATCCAGTAGTAATTCCACTGCAGCACCCGGTCCAGGGCATGGGCGTATTCGGTCATGTCGGCCTTGCTCCTGGCATTCACCAGGCCTTTGATCAGCGTGTCCACGGCCGGGTCCTTGAGCACCATGTAGTTGCTGGAACCGGTATCGGTCGCGGCAGCCGAACCAAAGTAGTTGGACAGTTCCATGCCGGGGGAGGGCGACACCGGGTAGCCGGTGATGATCATGTCGTAGTCCCGGGCCATCAAGCGGTTGATGTATTGGGAGGAGTCGATGCGGCGGATCTGCAGGTCGATGCCGATCTGCGCCAGGGTGCGCTTCCACGGCAGGATGAGTTTTTCCAGGCCTGCCTGGCCGTTGAGGAAGGTGAAGCTCAGCGGCTCGCCGGCGGCGTTCACCAGGCGGTCACCGTCGGGCGTCCAGCCTGCCTCTTTCAACAGCGCCAGGGCTTGCAATTGCTTGTCTCGAATAAAGCCGGTGCCGTCGGTGCGCGGCGCTTCGAACACCTCGGTGAACACCTCGTCCGGCACCTGCCCGCGCAGCGGTTCGAGTATTTTCAGCTCGGCGGCGTCCGGCAACTGCCGCGCCGCCAACGGGCTGTTGGCGAAGAAGCTCTGCTGGCGGATGTACATGCTGCGCATCAGCTGGCGGTTGGTCCACTCGAAATCCCACAGCAGCGCCAGGGCCTGGCGCACGCGGCGGTCCTTGAACACCGGCCGTTGCAGGTTGAACACGAAGCCTTGGGCCGACTGCAGGCTTTGCGGCGCCAGGTGCGCGCGCTGCAAGCGGCCATCGTCCAGGGCGGCGCTTTTGTATTTCAGGGTGTAGCCGGTGGCCGAGAATTCACGGTTGTAGTCGAAGGCGCCGCCCAGCAGCACCTGGCGCGCCACCTCGGTGTCGCCGAAGAATTCCACGCCGAACTGGTCGAAGTTGTACAGCCCGCGGGTCACCGGCAGGTCCCGCGCCCACCAGTCCTTGTCCCGCTGGAAGGTGATGCTGCGGCCGTTGTCGATCTTGCCCACGGTGTAGGGGCCGCTGCCGGGCGGTGCCTCGAAGCCGCCACCGTTGGCGAAGTCGTGGTCTTTCCACCAGTGCTCGGGCAACACCGGCAGTGAGGCCAGGTCCAGGGGCAGGCTGCGGTTGTCGTTGGCGCTGAAGTCGAAACGCACCTGGCGCGGGCCTTCGACCTCGACGTCCTTGACTTCGGCGAACTGGGTGCGGAAGCGCAGGCTGCCTTGGCTCATCAGCAGGTTGAAGGTGTATTTGACGTCGGCGGCGGTGATGGGCACGCCGTCGCTGAAGCGCGCTTTGGGGTTGATATAAAAGCGCAACCACATGCCGCTGTCGTCACGCTCCATTTTCTCGGCGATCAGGCCGTACACGGTGTAGGCCTCGTCCAGCGAACGCAGGGCCAGGGGGGCATACAGCAGGCCGTCCACCTGGCTCACGCCGGTGCCCTTGTCTATATAAGGAAGCAGGTGGTCGAACTGGCCGATCTCTACCGCCGAGCGGCGCAGGCTGCCGCCCTTGGGGGCATCGGGGTTGACGTAGTCGAAGTGCTTGAAACCGTCGGCGTACTTGGGGGCTTCGCCGTAAACGGTCAGGGCATGCTGTGCGGCAGCTAGCGCACTGGGGAGCAACAGCACCTGTGCGGTCAGGAAGAGAAGGGCGAAAACCGAGCGCATTGTCTGCCTTGTTCGAATGAGTGTGGGCGCGTGCTTACCCTATCATCAACCAAGGCACCAATCACAAACAAAACGGCCCGCACAAGGCGGGCCGTCAGCAGCGGGACAGGTATCAGTCCTGGCGGCTGGTGACTTCCAGCAGGTGGTAGCCGAACTGGGTCTTGACCGGGCCTTGCACCACGTTGACCGGGGCGCTGAATACCACGGTGTCGAATTCCTTGACCATCTGGCCTGGGCCGAACGAACCCAGGTCACCGCCCTGGCGGCTGGATGGGCAGGTAGAGTTGGCCTTGGCGACTTCGGCGAAATCGGCGCCGCCTTCGATTTGCGCTTTCAGTTCGTTGCACTTGGCTTCGGAGGAAACCAGGATGTGACGGGCAGTGGCTTTGGCCATGGGAACGTACTCCAAAAAAACTTAAAGAAGGCAGCCTACCGCAATTTGCGCAAAAGCGCTGCCCCAGGGGCGATTATGTGGCCCCCGGGACGCGGCCTGCGGCCGCTGCTACGGGACCGCATTGTTTTACACGCGTAGCAGCTGCCGAAGGCTGCGTCCGGCTCAGCCGCGCAATTGGCGCGCGGCGTTGCGCAGCAGCGCCTCGGTGTCGTCCCAGCCCAGGCAGCCGTCGGTCACCGACACGCCGTAGCGCATGCCCGGGCCAATGGCCTGGCATCCTTCGAACAGGTGGCTTTCGAGCATGGTTGCCACCAGCGAGCGGTCACCGGCCAGGCGCTGGCGCAGCACGTCGTTGAACACCTCGGGCTGGCGCAGCGGGTTCTTGCTGCTGTTGGCGTGGCTGCAGTCGACCATGATGCGCGCCGGGATACCGGCCTTGCCCAGGGCGCTGTGCACCTGTGCGACGCTGTCCTGGTCGTAGTTCGGCCCACGGTGGCCGCCGCGCAGCACCAGGTGGGTGTCGGGGTTGCCGGTGGTCTCGATGATCGCCGGGTGGCCGTCGGCCGACACGCCGAAGTGGCGGTGCGGGTGGGCGGCGCTGCGCATGGCGTCGCAGGCAATGGCAACGCCGCCATCGGTGCCGTTCTTGAAGCCCACGGGCATCTTCAGGCCGCTGGCCATCTCGCGGTGGATCTGCGATTCGGTGGTGCGGGCACCGATCGCCACCCAGCTCAGCAGGTCGTCCAGGTAGCCGGCGGCCATGGGCTGCAACAGCTCGGTGGCCAGGGGCAGGCCCATGTGCAGCATTTCGCGCATCAGCTCGCGGGACAGTTTCAGGCCGCCCACCATGTCGTCGCTGCCGTCCATGCGCGGGTCGTACGCCAGGCCTTTCCAGCCCACGGTGGTACGCGGCTTTTCCACGTAGGCGCGCATTACCAGCAGCATCTGGCCTTTCAGGTCGCTGCCCAGGGCGGCGAGGCGCTCGGCGTACTCCAGGGCGGATTCGGGGTCGTGCAGCGAACAGGGGCCGACCACTACCAGCACGCGTTCGTCGCGGCCTTCAAGAATGGCGCGGATCGCGTTGCGGTGGGCGTTCACCTGTTGGGCCAGGTCGCGGCTCAGGGGCAGCTGTTGCTTGAGTTCGGTGGTGCTGGGCAGGCGTTGCAAGGCCGGGGCGTTGGCAGCAGGCGCCAGGGCCTGGACGGGGGCGGTGGCAAGGGGCAGGGCGCTGATGGAGATGTTCATGTGTATTTTTTCCCTGGGTTGGCGGCGCAGTCTGCTGCGCTCGCGCAACCCTATCGCGATGTTCGACTAATGACGTTTGTCTGTGTATGGCCACCCAGGCAGGACCGGTCGGAGGCGGCAAGCTGGCCCGAACGGAGGGTGGTAAATCGCCAGGCGGTGCAGTAGTCGTAGCGGTAATAGGTGGCGTAGTTCATTGCGGTAATCCTCTGTATCAAATGTTGGAAGGCGGAAAAAACAAAACCCCCGGTCGGGAGGCCGACCGGGGGTTTTGGAGTTTCTCAAACCGGGCGACCTTGGAATCTGGCCGCCGGATATCAGGTATCAGGCGCGCCAGTGGCTAAACCAATACCCATAGTAATAATCTGCAACAACGGCAGCGCACGCGCAGGCAACCGCTACCGGGCGACGAGCGCTGGCAGTGTGTTGAGCCTGGAGGTGAGCTGGGTGCGACATGAAATGTCTCCGTTTCGATGCGCCGAGCTTACTGCAGCGTGGCTAAATGTTTCAAGAACTATTCACATCACCCTCGTAGCAGCGGCCACCAGGCCGCGTCACGGGGCACCACGGATTTCGCGGATGGCCTCGGACGCCGCCTTCGGCAGCTGCTACGGAGATCGTGCGTTGGGGGAAATGTTGCGGCATGATGCAGGCCTTCTCGTCTGCTCAAAGGGAAGGACCCATGACCCGCCTGTGCATTGCCGCCGCCCAAGCCTGTTCAGTGGCCGGTGACCTCGCCGCCAACATCGCCCATCACCTGCGCTTCATGGACCTGGCCGCCGCACACGGCGTGCAGTTCCTGCTGTTCCCCGAACTGTCCCTCACTGGCTACGAGCCGACGCTGGCTGCCGACCTTGCGCTGGCCCCTGACGCGCCCGTGCTGCAACCCCTGCGCGACCGCGCGCGCCTGCTGGGTATCACCACCGTGGTCGGCCTGCCCCTGCGTGCAGCCGGGCAGCCGGGCGTGTACGTCGGCGCGCTGGTGTTGGGTGCCGATGGCCAGCAGGCGGTCTACACCAAGCAGCACCTGCACGGCGGCGAGGAGGTGTATTTCATTCCCGGCCATGGCGGCGCGCCATTGCAGTTGGGCGGCGAGCAGATTGCCCTGGCGGTGTGCGCAGACTTCGGCCAGGCCAGCCATGCGCGCCTGGCACGCGAGGCCGGCGCCAGCCTGTACGCGGCCAGCGTGCTCATCGGCGAAACGGGCTACGCGGTCGATAGCGCTATCCTTCAGGGCTATGCTCAAACCCATGGCATGGCGGTGCTGGTGGCCAACCACGGTGGCGTCACGGGTGGCTGGCAGGCCGCCGGGCGCAGCGTGCTGTGGGACGCCCGCGGCACGCGCATTGTCCAAGCCCAAGGGGCGGGTGACCAGTTGCTGGTGGCGCGCCTGGGTACGCACGGCTGGCAGGGCGACGTGGTTCAGTTCACTTGAGGGGAGGGGCGATGGAGCTTGCGCTGCGTGCGGCCACCGAGCATGACCTGACCTTCGCGCGTGACCTTACGCGCCGGGCCATGTTGCCCTATTACGGCCGCTACAGCCTGCTGTGGCAGGAAGAGGCGTTCAACCAGGCCTGGTTGTGGCGCGACAATTTCATTGTCCTGGCCGATGGCATCGGCCAGGGCTATTTCAGCCTGAGCATCGACCGGCAGGCGCTGTTCATCCGTGAACTGCACCTGCTGCCCGAAGCGCGCAACCGCGGCATTGGCGGGTGGGCGCTGGACCGGATCGTGGAGCTGGCTCGCGAGCGGCGCCTGCCGCGGGTGCGGCTCATGGTGTTCCAGTCCAACCCCGCCCGGCACCTTTACCTGCGCAAAGGCTTTGCCGAGGTGGGCGAGGATCAGTGCTTCTGGCGCATGGAGCGCCTGAGCGCCGACTGACCCGGGGTGCCCGTCACTTGGGCGCCCGTTCCGGCAATATGCCGTCCTTCATCCCCAACAAAACGGCGACGCGGTGCGATTCCCCGCGGCGTCCCTTCTTGCGTCCCGACAGCACCTGATAGGTGGTTGCCGGATCCACGCCATGTTCCCTGGCAAATTCTTGTACCGATTTTCCCTGCTGGTCTAGCCAGGCCCTGGCTTGTGCGGCAGTCCGTATACCGTGCATAGTTCAAGTCCGTTTTATTTGGTGTAATTGTGGTTATAGACATCACCCGAATGGGTGATTAATAAGGGATTATACATTCAAATGACTGGAATCGGTTCGCGTTTGCGGGAAGAGCGGGACAGGCTTGGCCTGACCCAAAAGGAGTTTGGCGACATCGGTGGTGTCGAGCCCAACGCCCAGGGAAAATACGAAAGCGGTGAGCGCACGCCCAAGGCGACGTACCTCGCCAGCGTCGCCACCCACGGTGTCGATGTGCTCTACGTGCTCACGGGGGTTCGCGCGCCCATCCCCGCTGATCGGCTAAGCCAGGCCGAGGAGCATGTTCTGGGGCATTATCGAGTGCTGCCAAGGGAGGGGCAGGACGCTATTCGGCACATGGCTATCAGCCTCGCAGAAATGGCCGCCAGCTACACCACGCGCACGCGTCGCGGGGCGCCAAAGCCACGATGACAGCCACCAGGCAGACGCATGGCGTCATGTAGATGACGCTTTGCGCTAGGTTACGGATCCGATTTTTTGATAAGGTGGCTAACATTCTGTAAAGCCCACAAGAACGAGGTGTCTGCTTGATTAGGGTCCTAGTTGTCGATGATCATGACCTGGTACGTACGGGCATTACGCGTATGCTGGCGGACATCGATGGGCTGCAGGTAATCGGCCAGGCCGAGTCGGGTGAAGAAGCCTTGAGGCTGACCCGTGAGCTCAAGCCCGACGTGGTCCTGATGGACGTCAAGATGCCTGGCATCGGCGGCCTGGAAGCCACGCGCAAGCTGCTGCGCAGTTACCCCGACATCAAGGTGGTGGCGGTGACGGTTTGTGAAGAAGACCCGTTCCCCACGCGGCTGCTGCAGGCCGGCGCCGCCGGCTACCTGACCAAGGGCGCGGGCCTGGATGAAATGATCCAGGCCATTCGCCTGGTGTTTGCCGGGCAGCGCTACATCAGCCCGCAGATCGCCCAGCAACTGGCGCTCAAGTCGTTCCAGCCACAGACCACCAACTCGCCTTTCGACTTGCTGTCCGAGCGCGAGATCCAGATCGCGTTGATGATCGTCAACTGCCAGAAGGTGCAGATCATCTCCGACAAGCTGTGCCTGTCGCCCAAGACCGTGAACACCTACCGCTACCGCATCTTCGAGAAACTGTCGATCGCCAGCGACGTGGAGCTGACGCTGTTGGCAGTACGGCACGGCATGGTTGACGCTGCACTTTGACCATGGACACCCCTTTCGATCCTTCTGCCTTCCTGTCCACCTGTAGCGGTCGCCCTGGTGTGTACCGCATGTTCGACAGCGAGGCGCGCCTGCTGTACGTGGGCAAGGCCAAGAACCTCAAGAAACGCCTGGCCAGCTATTTCCGCAAGACGGGCCTGGCGCCCAAGACCGCCGCGCTGGTGGGGCGTATCGCCCAGGTGGAAACCACCATCACCGCCAACGAGACCGAGGCGCTGCTGCTGGAGCAGACGCTGATCAAGGAATGGCGGCCGCCGTACAACATCCTGCTGCGCGACGATAAATCGTATCCTTATGTGTTCCTGTCCGACGGCCAGTTCCCGCGCCTGAGCATCCACCGTGGGGCCAAGAAGGCCAAGGGCAAATATTTCGGGCCTTACCCCAGTGCCGGCGCCATTCGCGAAAGCCTGGGGCTGTTGCAGAAGACCTTCTTCGTGCGCCAGTGCGAGGACAGCTACTACAAGAACCGCACCCGGCCGTGCCTGCAGTACCAGATCAAGCGCTGCAAGGCGCCGTGCGTGGGCCTGGTGGAACCAGAGGAATACGCCGAGGACGTGCGCCACTCGATCATGTTCCTCGAAGGGCGCAGCCACCAGCTCACCAATGAGCTGTCGGCCAGCATGGAAAAGGCTGCCATGGCCCTGGATTTCGAAAACGCGGCCCTGCTGCGCGACCAGATCGCCTTGCTGCGCAGGGTGCAGGACCAGCAGAGCATGGAAGGCGGCAGCGGCGATGTCGATGTGGTGGCGGCCTTCGTCAACCCCGGCGGCGCCTGCGTGCACCTGATCAGCGTGCGCGGTGGGCGGGTGCTGGGCAGCAAGAATTTCTTCCCGCAGGTGGGCATCGAGGAGGAGGTGGCCGAGGTCATGTCGGCATTCCTTGCCCAGTACTATCTCACCAGCTCCGAACGCGACCTGCCCAGCGAGCTGATCGTCAACGTGGTGCCCGAGGACGTCGAGGCCCTGGTGGCCGCCATCGACAGCCTGCGCGGGCGCGAGCTCAGTGTCAGCCACCGGGTGCGCGGCACGCGTGCGCGCTGGCAGCAACTGGCGGTGACCAACGCCGAGCAGGCCCTGAGCGCACGCCTGGCCAACCGTCAGCACGTGGCCGCGCGGTTCGACGCCCTGGCCGAAGTGCTCAACCTCGACGAGCCGCCGCAGCGCCTTGAATGCTATGACATCAGCCACTCCAGCGGCGAGGCCACGGTGGCTTCCTGCGTGGTGTTCGGCCCGGAAGGGCCGATCAAGTCGGACTACCGCCGTTACAATATTGAAGGCGTGACCGCCGGCGACGACTACGCCGCCATGCACCAGGCCCTGACCCGGCGCTTCAGCCGGCTCAAGGACGGCGAGGGCAAGCTGCCCGACGTGCTGCTCGTGGACGGCGGCAAGGGCCAGTTGAACATGGCCCGCGAGGTGCTGGACGAGTTGGCGGTGCCGGACCTGATTTTGCTGGGCGTGGCGAAAGGCACCACCCGCAAGGCCGGTTTCGAAACCCTGTACCTGAACGACGTGGCCCACGAATTCACCCTGAAGGGCGATTCGCCGGCGCTGCACCTGATACAGCAGATCCGCGATGAAGCCCACCGTTTTGCCATTACCGGCCACCGCGCCCGGCGCGGCAAGACCCGGCGCACCTCGACCCTTGAAGGGGTGGCGGGCGTGGGGCCGAAGCGCCGACGCGATTTGTTGAAACATTTTGGTGGCTTGCAGGAGCTGTCTCGTGCAAGCATCGAAGAAATTGCCAAAGCCCCTGGCATCAGCAAAAAGCTGGCGGAGTCGATTTATGCGAACCTGCACAGCGAGTAGAATTCCCCACTCACCCAGCCGCCAGTTGTGCCGATGAATATCCCGAACCTGCTTACCGTTCTGCGCGTCCTGCTCATTCCGTTCTTCATCCTGCTGTTCTACCTCCCTTACGAGTGGAGTTACGCGGCGGCCAGTACTGTCTTCGCCATTGCTGCGGCCACCGACTGGCTGGACGGCTACCTTGCGCGTCGCCTGGAGCAGAGCACGCCCTTTGGCGCCTTCCTCGACCCCGTGGCCGACAAGCTGATGGTGGCGGTGGCCCTGGTGCTGCTGGTGCAGGCCCATCACAACGTGTGGCTGACGTTGCCTGCGGCGGTAATCATCGGTCGCGAGATCGTGGTGTCGGCGCTGCGTGAATGGATGGCTGAAATTGGTGCGCGTGCCCATGTGGCCGTGTCCAACCTGGGCAAATGGAAAACCGCCGCGCAGATGCTGGCGCTGGTGATCCTGCTGGCCAACCCGCCCGCCATTACGTTCTGGGTGCTGCTGGGTTATGGCCTGCTGGTGGTGTCGGCGGCGCTGACCCTGTGGTCCATGGCGCACTACCTGCGCGCTGCGTGGCCGCACCTGAACAGCCATTCTGAAAATAAATAAAACTTTTTTGAATCAAAGGGTTGACGGCGATTTTTAAATCGTTAGAATGGCGCCCATCAACACGACGCGGGAATAGCTCAGTTGGTAGAGCACGACCTTGCCAAGGTCGGGGTCGCGAGTTCGAGTCTCGTTTCCCGCTCCACTTTACATGTGGAGCAGCGGTTGTAAAGTTGCTTCACATTTGAGGCCGAGTAGCAAAGTGGTTATGCTCCGGATTGCAAATCCGTCTACGCCGGTTCGATTCCGACCTCGGCCTCCATTATAAACGAGCTCTGTAGATCCTTGATCTACAGAGCTTTTTTATTTCCATGACGATGTAATATTTTGTCTTGGAAAGCCCCTGATGGTTATTGCGTCAGCAGGGGGGGATGTATATATTCGACGGCTCGCAGCTGTATGGCCTGGTGACTTCAAGTCATTGGCGCGCATTAAGAAAGCGAGCGCAAGGGACTTGAAATCCCGTGTTGAAAGCTGCACCGCGCTACCGCCCGAATGGCGAAATTGGTAGACGCATGGGACTTAAAATCCCCCGTTCGTAAGGACGTGCCGGTTCGACCCCGGCTTCGGGCACCACACAAAATCAAGGGCTTGCCGCACATTGTGCTGGCAGGCCCTTGTTGTTTTTGGGCTATGCGCCCCGCCCCTTGACCCAAATCACCCCACGCCCCGCATTCCCCATTTATTCTGTTTGTAGTAAAACGATTCAACGGCCGTGTTGATCCAATACGTTGCCCTTCGTGTTTCAAGGACTGAAACCATGACCCCCACCAAGACCCTGGCCTGCGGCCTGTTGTTTTCCCCCGTCGTGGTAGCGCTGTCTGCCCACGCCGCGCCGCTTGAGCGGCCGCCGGTAGCGGAAGGCAACCGCGAGATCTCGATTTACGACATTCCCCTGCGCCAGCAGGACAACCTGGAAGCGGCCATGACCAGCGCGCACCTGTTGCGGGCCAGTACCGGCATGCCCATGGGGCCCAGCGCCGAAGAGCGGGCGTTGATCGCCGAAAAGCTGCGTCAGCGCCGCAAGCCTGCCAGCTACGTGGAAACCGTGGACAACGCCAGCATGGCCGCGCGGCTGGCGCAGATGCAGGCCCAGCGCCCCGCGCGCAAGCGGGCCAATGCGCCAGGGCTGTACGAGCCGCCGCGCCTGGGCCTGACGCGGCAGTGTGAGGTGCAGGCGTCCTACAAGATGGGCGTCGCCACCGATGATGGGCTTAACGGCCTGCGCCGTTATCTGCACTGCCCGGACGGTGACCTGCTGTTGCAGGACATGGTGCTCAAGGGCGTGTCGGTGACTACCATCAAGGAACTGGCCAACGTCGACCTGGCCGGGCACCGCGGCATGATGTACGGGGTGCGCGATGCCGATGGCAACAGTTACACCCGGCTCACCTGGGTGTCGAACAACACCCACCACCTGGCCGACAAGGCCGGCACCACACCGCAGGTACGCAGCTGGCTGGTGAACTACGGCAAGGAATTGGTGGCCAAAGGCATGTGACCCCCGTAGCAGCTGCCGAAGGCTGCGTCACGTACCCTGACGCAGCCTTCGGCAGCTGCTACGGGGTGGAGGGTTGTACAACGGCTGTAGAGGTTTTTTCCGAGGTAAAGCGATAGAATTTGCTAATGTGCTGTCTGAGTCCTGACTGTCTGTTTGATTTACGAGCGGATGACCATGATTCGTGCCGTTCCCGTCCTGGAGCGATCGGTGCGTATAAGGAGATCTTCTTTGACATCCGGCGACAATTCAGCTGCCCTGGCTCAGGCCACCGACAACTGTGCGAAAGAACTTATTCATCTACCAGGCAGCATCCAGCCCCATGGTTTCATGCTGGTGCTCGACCCGCACAGCCTGGTGGTGCTGCAGGTCAGTGAGAACATCCAGCGTTGGCTGGGTGAGCCCGCGCCCTGGTGGTTGGGGCAGGCTTTGCCGGATGTACTGCACAACGGCGCCCAGGTGGTGCGGCTGCTGGCCGAGCGGGCCAGCGAAGAGCACAAGCCGGTGCATGTGGCCGACGTGCGTTTCGCCGTGGGCACTTACGACGGGCCGCCGATAGCCTTGATGGTGCACCGCTACGACGGTGTGCTGATCGCCGAATTCGAGCCTGCCAGCGACGTGCTGGCGGCCTACGCCAGCCTCTATCCGCTGGTGCGTACTTTCATTGGCCAGTTGCAGGGTGCCGACAGCATCCAGCAGGTGTGCGCCCAGGCGGTGGCCGAGGTCAAGCGCATCACCGGTTTCGGCCGGGTCAAGGCCTACAGTTTCGACGCGGCGGGCAACGGCCTGGTGCTGGCCGAGGAGGCCGACGCCGGCTACCCCAGCTACCTGGGCCTGTGCTTCCCGGCGTCGGACATCCCGCCCCAGGCGCGCGCGCTGTACTGCGCCAACCGCATCCGCGTCATCGAGGACGCCAACTACGTGCCGGCGGCGCTGGTGCCGGCACTCAACCCGGTCACGGGCAAGCCGCTGGACCTCAGCCACGCGGCGCTGCGCAGCGTCTCGCCGGTGCACCTGCAGTACATGCGCAACATGCGCACCCTGGCGTCCATGTCGATTTCCATCGTGGTGGGCGGCAAGCTCTGGGGCCTGATTTCCTGCCACCATGCCGACCCGCGGCCCGTGCGGTTCCAGAGCCGCACGGCCTGCGAACTGCTGGGCAGCGTGCTGTCGCTGCAGATCGAATCCATGGAGCTGCACGTGCGCAACCAGCGCCTGCTGGGGGTGCGCCAGCAGATCGTGCAACTGTTGTCGGCCATGGCCGACCGCGACAGCGTGCGCGACGGCGCCCTGGCCTTGAGCGACACGCTGCTGGGCTTTGCCCGGGCTGGCGGCGCCGCCATCATCACCTCGTCCAGCTGCGACCTGGTGGGCGACACCCCGCCCCAGGAATTGGTGCTGGCACTGACCGAATGGCTGGCCGAGCGCGGCGGCAACGCCGTGTTCCACAGTGACAACGTCGGCCGGGACATCCCCAGCCTGCCCGGGCTGGCGGCGCACATCGGCGGCGTGCTGGCGGTGGCCATCTCGGAAATTCACTCGCACTACCTCATCTGGTTCAAGCCCGAGCAGGCGCGCACCGTGACCTGGGCCGGGCAGCCGGAAAAAGCCGTCAGTGCCACAGGCACGCTCACCCCGCGCAACAGCTTCGACAGCTGGCAACAGACCGTCAAAGGCTTCTCCACCGCCTGGGACCCGCTGGAAGTGGAGGGCGTGGCCGAGCTGCGTACCGCAGTGCTGGGCATCGTGCTGCGCAAGGCCGAGGAGCTGGCACAGCTGGCGGGCGAGCTGAAACGTTCGAACAAAGAGCTGGAAGCCTTCTCCTACAGCGTCTCCCATGACCTGCGTGCGCCGCTGCGGCACATCGCCGGTTACGCCGAGCTTCTGGGCGACTTCGAGGGCGAAAAACTCTCCGAGCGCGGCCAGCGCTTCCTCGACCACATTGGCGAGTCGGCGCGTTTCGCCGGCAGCCTGGTGGACAACCTGTTGAGCTTCTCGCAGATGGGCCGTGCGGCCCTGCGCCTGTCCGACGTCGACCTGGGGGCGCTGGTGGAAGCCATCCGCCTGGAGATGGCGCCCGACTATGAAGGGCGCGAGGTGCAGTGGCACATTCAGCCGCTGCCTCGGGTTACCGCCGACGCCGCCTTCCTGCACCTGGCGCTGCGCAACCTGATCAGCAACGCGATCAAATACAGCCGCGGCAGCGACCCGGCCATCATCGAAATCGGCGCCACTGAGCAAATCGGCGAAACGGTTGTCTATGTTCGTGATAACGGTGTGGGTTTCGACATGGAGTACGTCGACAAGCTGTTCGGCGTGTTCCAGCGCCTGCACCGCATGGAAGAATTCGAAGGTACCGGCATTGGCCTGGCCAGCGTGCGCCGTATCATCGAACGCCATGATGGCCGTGTGTGGGCCCAGGGCAGCCTGGGTGAAGGGGCGACGTTCAGCTTCGCCTTGCCCCGGCCCGCGGCCCATTCCCAAGATTAATTGTACTGAGGCCATACATGCTCAAACCCATCCTGCTGGTGGAAGACAATCCACGAGACCTGGAGCTGACCCTGGTTGCGCTTGAGCGCAGCCAGCTGGCCAACGAAGTGATCGTCATGCGTGACGGCGCCGAGGCCCTGGATTACCTGTTCCGTCGCAATGCCCATGCCGAGCGCCTCGAAGGCAACCCGGCGGTATTGTTGCTGGACCTCAAGCTGCCCAAGGTCGATGGCCTTGAGGTGCTGGAGGCCGTGCGCGGTACCCCGGAGCTGCGCAGCATTCCCACGGTGATGCTGACCTCGTCACGCGAAGAGCCGGACCTGATGCGCGCCTACGAACTGGGCGTGAACGCCTACGTGGTCAAGCCGGTGGAATTCAAGGAGTTCGTCGCGGCGATCTCCGACCTCGGCGTGTTCTGGGCTGTGCTCAACGAGCCGCCGCCGGGCTCGTTGCGCCTGCAGCGCCGCCCCACCTGACCCTTTAGCGGTATACCCCAAGCGAGATCGACACCTGCGTATGCTGTCCAAGCCCCTGCAACTGCTGATGATTGAAGACAGCCCGCGCGACGCCGAACTGAGCTTGCTCACGTTGGAGCGGGCCGGCCTGGTGATTGAATCGACACTGGTGTACAACCACCAGGGTGCCGAGCAAGCCCTGCGCACCAAAGTGTTTGACCTGATTCTGTGCGACTTCCTGCTGCCCGGTTCGTCCGGCGCGCAAGTGTTGCAGCGCGCGCGCGAGATCGCCCCGCAGACCCCGTTCATTTTCCTCTCCGGCGTGTTCGGCGAAGAAAACGCCGTGGAGATGATGCGCCTGGGCGCCATCGACTACGTGCTCAAGCAAAACCTCAGCCTGCTGCCCAAGGCCGTGAAGCGCGCCCTGGCCGAGGTGGACGAGCGCCGCCAGCGCGTGCGCGCCGAGGAAAACCTGCAGCAGGTGGAAGTGCGTGCGCGCCTGGCCATCGATGCCGCGCAGATGGGCGTGTGGGATTTTTCCCCGGTCACCGGCCTGCTGCTGTGGGACGAGCGCTGCCGCGCGCTGTACGGCATCCCCGAATCCACGCCCATCGACATGGCCTATTTTGTTGAGCACTGCCACCCCGAGGACCGTTCGCTGGTGCAGGCCAGGATGGCCCAGGCCATGTCCCCCCAAGGCAGTGTCGGCTATCAGGTGGAGTACCGTGCGCTGTTGCCCGACGGTGGCGAACGCTGGTTGTCCACCAGTGGCCGGGCGTTCTTCGAAGGCCTGGTGTGCGTGCGCTTCACCGGCGTCATCCAGGACATCACCGAACAGAAGCAAGCCACCGAAGCCTTGCAACGCTTGAACGAACTGCTTGGCGACCGCGTGGAAAAACGCACCCGCGAGCGTGACCGCACCTGGGAGTTGTCCCGCGAGCTGTTGGCGGTGATGCGCTTCGACATGTCGCCCATCGCCCTCAACCCCGCCTGGGAAGACGCCCTGGGCTGGTCGCGGCAAACCCTGGGGCAGATGCAGTTGTGGGAGTTGGTGCACCCCAACGACATCGGCGCCACGGTGCGCGAGACCGAGAACATTGCCAGCGGCAACGTTTCCACCCGTTTCGTCAACCGCATGCGCCACGCCAACGGCGACTACCGTTGGCTGTCCTGGACCATCGTCCCCGACGAGGACCTGATGTACGCCGCCGTGCGCGACATCACCAGCGAACGCGCGGTGCTCGACGAGCTGGCCGCGGCCAACGAACAATTGCGCCAGCAGATCAATGAGCGCGAACGTATCGAGGCCACGCTGCAGCAGATGCAGCGCCTGGAAGCGGTGGGGCAACTGACTGCCGGCGTGGCGCACGACTTCAACAACCTGCTGACGGTGATTCTCACCAGCGCCACCTTCCTGTCCCGCGACCTGTCGCGCGGGGTGATGGAGAAGGTGCAGAGCCGCCTGCACAACATCCAGGAAGCCGGCGAGCGCGGTGCCAAGCTGACCGCGCAGTTGCTGGCGTTCTCCCGGCGCCAGCGGCTGGAGCCGATTCCGGTGAACCTCAACGACACCGTGTTCGGCATGTTCGAGCTGCTGCAGCGCACCCTGGGTGGCAGCATCTGGATCCAGACCCACACCGACGATTGCCTGTGGAGCGCGCTGGTCGACCCCACGCAAACCGAGATGATCATCCTTAACCTGGCCATCAACGCCCGCGACGCCATGCCTGGCGGCGGCACGTTGCGCCTGGGTACCCGCAACGAAACCGTCGAGCGCCCGGCACAGAGTCCCCAAGACCCGGAGCCGGGTGCCTACGTGGTGCTGTCCATCGGCGACACCGGCAGCGGCATGAGCGCCCAGGTGCTGGCAAAGGCGTTCGAGCCGTTCTTCACCACCAAGGACATCGGCAAGGGTTCAGGCCTGGGCCTGGCCCAGGTGTTCGGCTTCGCCAAGCAATCGGGCGGCGGCGTGGGCATTGTCACGGCGCCGGGGCAGGGCACCACGGTGGACGTTTACCTGCCGGCGCTGGCCGCCCATGTCGAGCGGCCTGCCGCTGCGGCGCCGCGCACTGAGCGCCCGGTCAACGGTGGCGACCGCACGGTGCTGCTGGTGGACGATGACCATCAGGTGCGCGAGGTGACCGCGCAGTTGCTCGAACGCCTGGGCTACCGCGTGCTGGAAGCCGCCAGCGGCCAGGTGGCGCTGGATGTGTTGAGCGAGCAGGTGGACGTGCTGGTGACCGACTACGCCATGCCGGGCATGAACGGTGCGCAGTTGGCCCAGGTGGCGCGTGGCCTGTTCCCGCAGTTGCCCGTGGTGTTTATCACCGGGTATGCGGAAATGGGCGGCCTGGTGGGCAATGAACCCCTGGTGGTGCAGAAGCCGTTCCGTGACGATGAACTGGCCGAGAAGCTGGAGCAGGCACTGGTGGCCGAGCACAACCTTGCGGGCACGCAACCGCTGCCCTGAATGAACAGGGGCACCTTCAGCACCGTGGTGGCTTCGAGAACGTGCGACTGGGCCTAAGGCCCAGGCGGCAAGGCGGGAACGCAGGAGACCTTAGTGGTTGTGGTCTTCTTTTTCGGGGGCAGGGCTGCCGGCCTGAATGCGTTTGTAGATTTCTTCGCGGTGAACCTGGACTTCCTTCGGCGCGTCGATGCCGATGCGAACCTGCATCCCCTTGACGCCCAGGATGGTAATTTTGATGTCGTCGTTGATGACGATTGTCTCGCCTACTTTACGAGTGAGTATCAGCATGTGCTGCTCCTTGCTGGGTCAGTGAGTCCACTTTTGACTTTCGGGTCGGGATTGAGACGCACAAGACCGGATTAAATTCCCCGAACTTGCCTTGATCCGGTCTTTTCAGAATAGGAAACAAATAAGTATCAGGATGTGATGCATGCCATTATGGCTGTTTCCACGCGTTTGCGCCTGCCTGAATGAAAAACTTCATTGCACATGCACAATTCGTCATGCCCTTTGTGGGAGCTGGCTTGCCAGCGAGTTTTTCGGATCCGCCCAAAACTCGCCGGCAAGCCGGCTCCCACAAGCACCGCGTCATGGCTGCCAATGGGTGCGCTGGCCGCCCAGCTTGCGGTCGAGGAAGCTGGCGGCGCTGATCAGCGCCAAGTGCGACAGCGCCTGCGGCGTGTTGCCCAGGTGGCAGCCCTGGCGGTCAAACTCCTCGGCGTACAGGCCCAGCGGGCTGGCGTAGCGCAACAGCTGCTCGAACTCCAGGTGCGCCTGCTCCACCCGGCCCGCCCGCGCCAGGCACTCCACGTACCAGAAGCTGCACGCCGTGAACGCGCCTTCCTCGCCGTCCAGGCCGTCGCCGCTGCGGTAGCGGTATACCATGCCGTCGCGCACCAGCTTGCGTTCGATCACGGCCAGCGTCGCCAGCCAGCGCGGGTCGCTGGCGCCGACGAAACGCACCAGCGGCATCAGCAGCAAGGCGGCGTCCACTTCGCGGCTGCCCAGGTGCTGCACGAAGTGCCCGGCGTCGGCGTCCCAGAAGTTGTCCCAGATGTCGGCATGAATGGCCTGGCGCACCTCGTCCCAACGGGCGAAGGGGGCCGGCAGCGAGCGTTTGTTCGCCAGGCGCAGGGCGCGGTCCAGGGCTACCCAGCACATCAGCCGCGAGTGCAGGAAGTGCTGCGGGTTGTCGCGCATCTCCCAGATGCCCACGTCCTTGGTTTGCCAGCGTTCGCACACCTTGTCCACCAGGGTCTGCACGTTGGCCCAGCCCTCATGGGAAATGGCCTCGCCGTATTTGTTCGCCAGGTACACCGCGTCCAGCAGCTCGCCGTAGATGTCCAGCTGCGTCTGCGTGTAGGCGCCATTGCCGATACGCACGGGTTGCGCGCCACCGTGGCCGGCCAAGTGCGGCAGTTCGCTTTCCGGCAGCTCCTGGCGGCCGTCCAGGGCGTACATCAGGCGCAGGTCGACCTTCTCCTGGCAGCAGTCGCTGACCCGCGCGCGCACCCAGCGCACGTAGTCGTTGGCCTCTTCGCTGAAGCCAAGGCGCATGAACGCATACACGGTAAACGAGGCGTCGCGGATCCAGGTGTAGCGGTAGTCCCAATTGCGCGCGCCGCCGGCCTGCTCGGGCAGGCCGAAGGTGGGCGCGGCGATGATGCCGCCGTGCTTGCGCGAGGTCAGCAGCTTCAGCGCCAGGGCCGAGCGGTGGACCATCTCGCGCCAGCGCCCCTGGTAGCTGGACTGGCGCAACCAGTCGCGCCAGAACTTCAGCGTGTGTTCGAAGCAGCTCAGGCCCTGGCCGGCACGCACCAGCGGGTCGTCGTCGCCGCCCAGAATGAACTCGGCACATTGGCCTTCGCGCAGCTCGAACTCGGCCAGCGCCCAACCGTCACTCGTGGCGCTCAGTGCCTGGCAGGACGCCAGGCGCAGGCCAGGCTGGCCTTCAGCGGTGAAGCGCACGCTGTCGCCGTCCTGCCGGGCGGTGCTGGCCGCACGGCTGTAGTCATGGCGCACCCGGCAGCGCATGCGTACCTGCGCAGTGCCGTTCACCGCGCGGATGCGCCGCACCAGGCGCGGCAGGTCATCGGCGGTTTCGCCGATTGGCATCAGGTCGGTGATCTCCACCACGGCCTCATGGTCGATCCAGCGTGTCTGCAAAATGTTGCTGTCGGGCAGGTAGATCTGTTGGCGTCGCGCGCCCGGCAGCAGTGGGGCAAGTTCGAATACCCCGGCCTCGGGCGTGTCCAGCAGGGCGGTGAAAATGGACGGGCTGTCGAAGTCCGGCCAGCAGAAGAAGTCCACCGCGCCGGTGTCGGCGATCAGTGCGGCGCTGCGCATGTCGCCGATGATGCCGTGGGCCTGGATGGGGCGTTGCGTGTCGTGTTCAGCCATTGTCTTTGAATCCTGGGTAAAGGCTCATGCCGCCATCGATGAACAGGGTGGTGCCGTGCACGTAGTCCGAGGCATCGGAGGCCAGCCAGACCACGGCGTTGGCCACGTCCTCGACCTCGCCCAGGCGGCCATAGGGGATCAGCTCCAGCAGGCGCCGGGCGTTGTCGCCCTCGGTGGTGTCCTGGTTGATGGCCGTGCGCACCGCGCCGGGGGCAATGGCATTCACGCGAATGCGCTGGCTACCTACTTCCTGGGCGATGCTACGCATCAGCAGGTCGACGGCGCCCTTGGAGGCGGCATAGTTGGCGTGGCCGGCCCAAGGGATCAGCTGGTGCACGGAACTCATGTGGATGATTTTGCCCAGCGCCCGTGACACCCACGGCCTGGGGCCCTGGCGGGTGAACTGGCGCAAGGCTTCGCGGGCGCAGAGGAACTGGCCGGTGACGTTCACCTCCAGCACCTGGTTCCAGTCGGCCAGGCTCATGTCGACGGTGGCGGCGTCGCGCTGCAGGCCCGAGTTGGCCAGCAGAATGTCCAGCGCGCCGAAAGTTTCCACGGTGCGGGCGAACAATGCCTGCACCTGGTCCTCTTTTGACACGTCGGCCTGCACGGTGATGGCCTTGCCGCCCTGTTCGCGAATACGCTCGGCCAGCTGCTCGGCGGGCTCACCGTGGCGGTTGTAGTTGATGACCACCGCGGCGCCAGCCTCGGCCAGGGCTAGCGCGGCGCCGGCACCCAGGCCAGAGCTGGCGCCGGTCACCAGCGCGACCTGATGTTGCAGGGAAATGTGCATGCCGCTCTCCGGGCAATGGGCGTGCACAGTCGACTGGCGCGCGGCGCGAAGAGTTCAGCGAAATCCCCGCCCCGTAGCAGCGGCCGCAGGCCGCGTCCGAACGCACCGCGCATCTCCAGGCATACCGCGGCGTGGCCTGACGCAGCCTGGCGGCAGCTTGTGTCTAGAGAAGGGAATAGAATCTGAGGTGAGAGCGGTGAATGGCAGGTTGTTCGGCAGCAGTGTTGATAAGCACGTGTAGCAGCAGAACCGCCATTCACCTCTCCGCTCTGGCTACAAGCCCGAACAGTTGAACGAGCCGACCTCGAACAT
>NZ_JBWCAM010000014.1:126018-203226 GCF_056175065.1 Pseudomonas sp. JC1203 | reverse complement strand
AGCGCTGTGAGGCGTTGAGCTAACCAATACTAATTGCCCGTGAGGCTTGACCATATAACACCCAAGCAATTTGCGTCGAACAGACCAGATTGCGGTGTTGTGAAGATGATACGAACCGAAAGTTTGCGATTCACAAATACCATCACATACCCGATTCGCTGGAATGCCACCCAAAAGGGCATCCTGGCTACAGAATTTCTTGACGACCATAGAGCATTGGAACCACCTGATCCCATCCCGAACTCAGTAGTGAAACGATGCATCGCCGATGGTAGTGTGGGGTTTCCCCATGTGAGAGTAGGTCATCGTCAAGATTAAATTCCGAAACCCCCATCTGCGAACGCAGGTGGGGGTTTTGTCTTTGTGGCGTTCAACAATATTTCCGGCAACCTCGGACGCGGCCTTCGGCCGCTGCTACGGACATTGTTGCGGCGAGGTTCGAAATCGCATGCAAATCCGCGTCAGGCAACCTACCCTGTAGCGTAATTTGCCACCCGACCTCAAGGAGCCGCTCGGAACGCCGATGCGCCAGATCTGGAAACCTTTTCGAGCGTTGTATTTCGCCGCGTTGATGATGTTGATCGGCTCGGGCCTGCTAAGCACCTACCTGGCCCTGCGCCTGGCTGCCGAGCATGTGGATGGCCTATGGGTGGGGGCCTTGATGGCCGCCAACTATTTCGGCCTGGTGTTGGGTGGCAAGATCGGCCACAGGCTGATCGGCAGGGTAGGGCACATTCGTGCCTATACCACCTGCGCCGGCATTGTCTGTGCCGCAGTGCTGGGCCATGGCCTGGTGGATTACCTGCCCGCCTGGCTGTTCCTGCGGATGATCGTGGGCCTGGGCATGATGTGCCAGTACATGGTGATCGAAAGCTGGCTCAACGAGCAGGCAGACGCCAAGCAGCGCGGCGCCGTGTTCAGCGGCTACATGATCGCGTCCTACCTGGGCCTGGTGCTGGGCCAATTGATTCTGGTGGTGCACCCGCAGCTGGGCCTTGAGCTGCTGATGCTGGTGGCGCTGTGCTTCGCCCTGTGCCTGGTGCCCGTGGCCATGACCCAACGTATCCACCCGGCACCGCTGAAGCCGGCACCCATGGAGCCGCGGTTCTTCCTCAAGCGCGTACCGCAGTCCCTGAGTACCGTGTTGGGCTCGGGGCTGATCGTGGGTTCGTTCTATGGTTTGGCGCCGCTGTACGCCTCCCAGCAGGGCCTGAGCACCGAACAGGTCGGCCTGTTCATGGGCTGCTGCATCTTCGCCGGGTTGGTGGTGCAATGGCCGCTGGGCTGGCTGTCCGACCGCTACGACCGCGCGGTGCTGATCCGCACCTTCGCCTTCTGCCTGGCCATTGCCGCCTTGCCGCTGGCGGTGCTGCCCAGTGTGCCGCTGGAAGTGCTGTTCGGCGCCGGCTTCCTGGTGTCGCTGCTGCAGTTCTGCCTGTACCCGCTGGCCAACGCCTTCTCCAACGACCATGTCGAGCCCGAGCGCAGGGTTTCACTGACGGCCATGCTGCTGGTGACCTACGGCGTGGGCGCCAGTGTCGGGCCGCTGGCGGCGGGTGTGCTGATGAAGTCGTTCGGCAGCCACATGCTCTACGCGTTCTTCAGCTTCTTTGCCTTCGTGCTGGTGTGGCGTATTCGGCCCAAGGCCGTCACCAACCTGCACCAGGTGGACGACGCGCCACTGCACCACGTGGCCATGCCGGACAGCATGACCAGCTCGCCGCTGGTGGCCGCCCTGGACCCGCGCGTGGACGAGCAGTCGGTGCACGACCAGATGCACGTCAGCAACGAGCACACGCCCGAGCCGGTGGTGGACGTGCAGGTAGAGCCCATTGCCGATGAACTGGACGAAGCCGCCGAGATGGGCGACGGCAAGAAGGTGGGGCGCAGCCTCAGCGAAGAAGAGCAGTAAGGCAGCGAGACACAAAAAAGGCCCGGTATTCACTACCGGGCCTTTTTTCATGGGGCGATCAACTCAGTAATCGTCCTTGTCGAAGCGGCGCGCCTCGCGCTGCAGGTCGAACACGAAACGTTCCACCTGGCGCTGCACCAGCCCGGTCATGTTGTGGAAGCGCATGCCGGCGAAGGTGGTGTTGATGCGTTCTTCGAAATGCAGATGGCGCAGCTCGACCGGCGCGGTCATCTTGCCGAACGGCAGGTTGGCCACGAAGCGGTCATACACCTGGCCCAGTTGCAGGCGTTCGGAAATGTCGCCCTCGAAGCGCAGCTTGCAGCCGGTGGCGGAGATGTCCAGCAGCTTGCCGACGAACTCGCCCTTGAGCTTTTCGCCTGCAATCTCGACGTCCACCAGGTGCGCCAGCTTGAGTGCGGCGCGGAACGCGTTGCGACGCTGGTGGTAGACCACCTCGGTCGGCAGGGGGCCGTGGTACACGCGGCCGCCTTCGTTCTCGTCGATGGTCAGCACGTCGTTGACGTCCCAGGCGATACGCACGCCATCATGGAAGCCTTCCACCTTGAAAGGCTCGCCGGCCGCGAGGAATTTCTCGCCGTCGCGCGGGATCATCTCGTCGAAGGCCAGGACATTGCTGTCCTTGTCCAGTTCGACCAGGTAGGTCTGGAAGCGCTGGCTGCGCTCATGGAATGTGATGATCAAAGGATCATGGCTCTGCAGCAGCGCACGCAGGTTGGCGGCGATTTCCAGGGGCGTTGTCAGCACCTTGGGGGGCTGCGGAGCGTCTTCCGCGTTTGTGGCATTGAACACGGTTTATCAATCTCCAGGCAAAAAACGACACACGCAGGTGCTGGCTTTATGGCAGCATGTTCCACGCCTTGGTAAGGAAGGTCAAGCCTGACTAAGCGGACGAGGCTTTGCCAATTTCGACGTGGAGCCTCGGGCATCATAAAGCGAGGGGGTTTCACCGCCCATGAGAATGCGCATCTGGTTGGCGGTGGTGAGTTGTTGCAGGCGTATCAGCTTGCCATTCTGCTCATTCACTGCCTGGCAATCGGCCAGCAGCCCCGTGAGCAGATCGCCCCGGGCCAGGAGATCGGCGCCAAGGTGCGTGTGTTGGGCCAGGGTTGCCAGGCCATTACGGTCAGCGGTCAACTTGAGACTGAGCAGGATCTCGGTGCGTTTACGGCCATGCTGCTCGAGCAGAACGATCAACGACTGTTTTTGCGCCAGGATATTTTCCAGCAGCGGCATGTCGCGGCCATGCAAGGCCAGCGACTCGTGCTGCAGCAGGGCGAGCAGTTGCTGCGCCGGAGCGATATCTTCTTCAATCAACAGCAGTAGGTTTCTGTCGTGCATGGCTGGCTCTGGTATTCAAGCGTCCAGAAGCCTCGGCGCAGGGCGGGAGCCCTAGCGCTGGGCTTCGAAATTTAGCAGTTTGCTGGCTACGCGGCTGCTATCCACTTTATAGCTGCCATCGGCAACGGCCGCTTTCAACTGCGCCACGCGGGCGCTGTCGACAGTCGGCTGGTCGCGCAGCTTGTCAGTGACTTTCTGCAACTGCTGAGCCTCGGAACTCAGGTGTACGGATTCCCCGCCGCTGGCATTGCCAGTGGACGTAGTGGTGGCCGCGGACGTGTCAGTGCTCACCGAGGTATCGGTAGCGGTGTCTTTGGTGCCGCTCGTACGTGTCGAAGTCGACACCTGCGAGGAATTGTTCAAACGACTGAAGTCGATAACCATAATGAAAAACCTCTGGGTATTTGGACGCTTGCCTTGTTTTCGGCCAAACCCCGAATAACTTTAGGCACTTTGATACAAAGCGCCGATGCGCCAGGACTGGGGGCTGCGATGCTCCCAGTCTAGGAAAATACGCCGCGAACCGCCAGCGTTTACATGGCCACTTCCACCTGGCCTGGCCCAGTGACGCGGGCCTTGATCACGCGATTGGAGTTCAGGTTGCGCACCCGAATCTGCTCGCTCATGGCGCCCTTGGTCAGCGCCTCGCCGGGCATTTTCACCGCCAGGCCGCCGGTGGTGGCGGTGATCACCACGTTGTCGCCTTTCTTGATGGTGTCGGGCGCTTCCACGTGGGCGGGGCTCAATACCTGGTCATTTACCGTTGGTCGGAGAAGCTTCTGGCCCACCGCCTGGTCCAGCGCCGTCAGGTAACCCTGGGACAGCAGGCCCACGTCCCGCTCGCGCAGGGCCACGTCGCCCTCTTCTATGACACTGTCGCGCTTGAGCGGGCGCGTGGTCATCACCACCTCGCGGAACAGCTTGACCTGGGCCGGTACGAACACCGTCCACGGCGAGCTGCCGTCACAGCGAACGCGCACCGACACCCGGCCAATGGGGGTGGCGGGGCTTTGCAGCGCGGCTGTCAATTCCTTGTCGCACAGGCCCATGCGCAGGCGCGGGTCCAGCGGGTTGACTTGAATCTCGTAGCGACCCTCGGTCTGGCTGGTTGCCAGATAATCTTCTACGGTGAACTCAAGAAAACCTTGGGTAGTACCGATAAGCTGCTCAGGAGTTGTGAATTCCTCGGCCTGGGAGGCACTGCCGAATCCAAAAATGCAGACCACGGCGAGTCCGCAGAGTAGTCTCTGTGCCATGCGTCGGGAAAATGTCGTTTTTGCGTTCATACATTACAAAAAGCAAGGGCCGTGCCGATTCACTCAACAGGTACGATCCACGCGAAGGTTTAAGGAGTCACGGGCATGGCTGGTGTAATGGATTCGGTGAACCAGCGCACTCAACTGGTAGGGCAGAACCGCCTGGAACTGCTGTTGTTCCGGCTCAACGGTTCGCAGCTGTATGGCATTAACGTGTTCAAGGTGCGGGAGGTGCTGCAGTGCCCCAACCTGACCGTGATGCCCAAGTCCAGCCCGGTAGTGCGCGGTGTCGCGAATATTCGTGGGGCGACCATCCCGATCCTCGATCTGGCAATGGCAACCGGTGCGCCCGGTCTGCAGGACATCAAGAACACCTTCGTGATCATCACGGAGTACAACACCAAGATTCAGGGCTTCCTGGTGCACTCGGTAGAGCGCATCGTCAACATGAACTGGGAAGAGATTCATCCACCACCCAAGGGCACTGGCCGCGATCATTACCTCACGGCCGTGACTCGGGTGGACAACAAGCTCGTCGAAATCATCGACGTGGAAAAAATCCTCGCGGAAGTGGCTCCCACCTCCGAGTCGATTTCCCACGGCGTGGTGGACGAGGAAACCCAGCACAAGGCGGTTTCCCTGCGGGTGCTGACCGTGGACGACTCCTCGGTGGCGCGCAAGCAGGTGACCCGTTGCCTGCAGACCGTGGGCGTGGAAGTGGTGGCATTGAACGACGGGCGGCAGGCGCTGGATTACCTGCGCAAGCTGGTGGATGAAGGCAAGCGTCCCGAGGAAGAATTCCTCATGATGATCTCCGACATCGAAATGCCCGAGATGGACGGCTATACCTTGACTGCGGAGATTCGCAGCGACCCACGCATGAAAAACCTGCACATCACCCTGCACACGTCCTTGTCGGGCGTATTCAACCAGGCGATGGTGAAGAAGGTGGGGGCCGACGACTTCCTGGCCAAGTTCCGGCCGGACGACCTGGCCCAGCGCGTGGTAGATCGGATCAAGGCAGCAGGCTAACGCCCGGGGCATACTGCCCCTGGCACGAACGACGATTTGAGAGGCGGCACCATTGTCTACGGGTAATTTGGATTTCGAACAGTTCCGGGTCTTCCTGGAAAAAGCCTGTGGCATTCTGTTGGGCGAGAATAAGCAATATCTTGTTTCCAGCCGTCTCAACAAGCTGATGGAACAGCAGGGCATCAAGTCCCTGGGCGAGCTGGTGCAGCGCATCCAGACCCAGCCGCGCAGTGGCTTGCGCGAGCAGGTGGTGGACGCCATGACCACCAACGAGACCCTGTGGTTTCGCGATACCTACCCCTTTGAAGTGATGAAGAACAAGGTCATCCCCGAGTTCGTCAAGAATTCGCCGGGCCAGCGCCTGCGTATCTGGTCGGCCGCCTGTTCATCGGGGCAGGAGCCCTATTCGCTGTCGATGACCATCGACGAGTTCGAGCGGACCAACCTGGGCCAGCTGAAGTCGGGCGCGCAAATCGTCGCCACCGACCTGTCCGGTTCCATGTTGACCAACTGCAAGAGCGGCGAGTACGACAGCCTGGCCATCGGCCGTGGCCTGTCGGCAGACCGCCTGCAGCGCTACTTCGACACCAAGGCGCCGGGCCGCTGGGCCGTGAAGGCACCTATTCGCAGCCGTGTGGAGTTCCGCTCGTTCAACCTGCTGGACAGCTACGCGGCGCTGGGCAAGTTCGACGTGGTGTTCTGCCGCAACGTGCTGATCTACTTCTCCGCCCAGGTGAAGAAAGACATCCTGATGCGCATCCACGGCACCCTCAAGCCGGGTGGCTACCTGTTCCTTGGCGCCTCCGAGGCGTTGAACGGTTTGCCGGACCATTACCAGATGGTCCAGTGCAGCCCGGGCATCATCTACCAGGCGAAATAAAGCAAAGGCCCTTCGGGGCCTTCGTTGTTTTTGGCCCTGCCAAAAGCGGCAATCCACCGTTGCCGCTTTGTTGGCACCCAGCGGAACCCGCTTGCCGCTTTTCTGGCATTGCCGCTTGCCACTTTCCCCAAACCCCAGCAAAACCGGGCCTCGCGCAATTTGGCACGGGCCTTGCTATCTCTCTGTCACCAACATCCGGTCCGCCGTTTAAAGGTTTCCACCATGAGCATCAGTTTCGACAAAGCGCTGGGTATTCACGAACAGGCACTGGCTTTCCGCGCCCAGCGTGCCGAAGTGCTGGCCAACAACCTGGCCAACGCCGACACGCCCAACTACAAGGCGCGTGACCTGGACTTTGCCGCCGTGCTGCAGGCCGAAGGCGACAAGCGCCAGAACGGCACGTTCGAGCTGGAGCGGACCAACAACAAGCATATCGAGGCCGAAGGCCTGAGCATGGGTGACCAGCAATTGCTGTACCGCACCCCCAGCTCGCCGTCGCTGGACCAGAACACCGTGGACGCGCAGGTTGAACAAGCCAACTACGCAGAGAACTCGGTGAACTTCCAGGCCAGCTTCACCCTGCTCAACGCCAAATTCAAAGGGCTGGTGTCAGCCATCCGTGGGGAGTGATTCATGTCTCTAGCCAGCGTTTTCAACATTGCCGGTACCGGCATGAGTGCCCAGACCACTCGCCTGAACACCGTCGCCAGTAACATCGCCAACGCCGAGACCGTCTCGTCGAGCATCGACCAGACCTACCGCGCGCGCCACCCGGTGTTCGCCACCGTGTTCGACCAGACCCAGTCCACCGGTGACAGCGGTTCGCTGTTCCAGGACCAGGACGCCGCCGGCAGCGGCGTGCAAGTGTCGGGCGTGATCGAGGACCAGAGCAACCTGGAAGCCCGTTACGAGCCCAAGAACCCGGCCGCCAACAAAGACGGTTACGTGTACTACCCGAACGTCAACGTGGTGGAGGAGATGGCTGACATGATCTCTGCCAGCCGTTCGTTCCAGACCAACGCGGACATCATGAATACCGCGAAAACCATGATGCAGAAAGTCCTGACCCTGGGTCAGTGATAGGGGCGCAAGAACATGACCACAACAACTGACAGCACCTCGGCTTCGTCCGTCCTGACGTCACTGCAGAAAACCACCAGTACCACCGACAGCTCCACCGGTACCGCGGGCAGTGCGCTGGGCAAGGACGCGTTCCTGCAACTGCTGGTTACCCAGATGCAGAACCAGAACCCCCTGGACCCACAGGACAACAGCGAATTCGTTTCGCAGCTGGCCCAGTTCAGCAGCCTGGAAAGCATGCAGAGCCTCAACGACTCGGTGAGCACCATCCTCACCTCGTACCAGTCGTCCCAGGCCCTGCAGGCTTCTTCGCTGGTCGGCCACTCGGTGACCGTCACCGGCACCACCGCCGACGTCGACACCAGCAAGGGCCTGACCGGCTCGGTGAACCTGACCGACTCCAGCACCAGCAACACCATTGGCGTCTACAGCAGTGACGGCACCCTGGTTCGTACCCTGGACATGGGCACCCAGTCGGCCGGCACCTACAGCTTCACCTGGGATGGCAAGGACGGCGACGGCAATACCGTTGATTCGGGCACCTACACCTTCAAGGCAGTCGCCACCGTGGACGACACCTCGACCGTGATGACCACCAACCTGCCGAACACCGTGAACAGCGTGACCATGGCCACCACCAGCGGCGGTGAAATGACGCTGAACCTTGCGACGGGCACCAGTGTTGGCCTGTCTTCTGTCCAAACCATCGGAATTTAATGCCGGCTACGGCGCAGGAGTGAACTTATGTCTTTCAACGTCGGCCTCAGTGGCCTGGCAGCTGCCAACAAAGCCCTGGACGTCACCGGCAACAACATTGCCAACGTCGCCACCACTGGTTTCAAATCGTCGCGCGCAGAATTCGCCGACCAATACGCAGCGTCCATCCGCGGCACCTCGGGCAAGACCACCGTCGGTAGCGGCGTGACCACTGCGGCCGTGTCGCAGCAGTTCACCCAGGGCAACATCGAGTCCACCGGCAACAGCCTGGACATGGCCATCAACGGTAACGGTTTCTTCGTGCTGAGCGACAACGGCTCGAAGCTGTACACCCGTGCCGGTGCTTTCTACAGCGACAAGTCGGGCAACATCGTCGACTCCAGCGGCAACAACCTGCAGGGCTACACCACCGACTCCACCGGCAAGCTGACTTCCGGCGTGCTGTCGAACCTGGCCATCGACACCTCGAACCTGGCGCCGAAGGCGACCACGTCGGTATCGGAAACCGTCAACCTGAACTCCAGCGCGACCGCCCCGACCGTCAGCCCGTTCAGCGCCTCGAACACCAGCAGCTACAACTACACCTTCAACACCGACGTGTACGACAGCCAGGGCAACGCCCACCAGCTGAACCAGTACTTCGTGAAGGATGACACCTCCAACAGCTGGACCATGTACACCACCATCGACGGTGTGAACCCTACCGACCCGACGTCGACCACGCCGGAAGCCAACCCGATCACCTTCAACTCCGACGGCTCGTACAGCTACACCGCCGGTGCCGTGACCGGTGGCCTGACCGTGAACGACGACGGTACCTTCAGCCTGGCCGGCTGGGTGCCTGCCGCCGAACAGAGCGATGGTACCTATGCCTCCAACGGTGCCTCCGCTACTGCGGACATCACCCTGGACATGACCAACCTGACTCAGTACAACGCCACCTCGGCCACCACCGCCAAGGACCAGGACGGCTACGCCACCGGCGAACTGTCGGCCCTGTCGGTCAGCGACACCGGCCAGCTGACCGCCACCTTCACCAACGGCAAGACCAACATCATTGGCCAGGTGGCCCTGGCCAACTTCGCCAACGTGCAGGGCCTGAGCCCGGCCGGTGGTACTGACTGGCGCGAAACCTACGCCTCGGGCGTACCGGTCATCGGCACCCCCGACACCGGCACCATGGGCTCGCTGACCGCCTCGTCGCTGGAAGACTCCAACGTCGACCTGACCGCTGAGCTGGTGAACCTGATCAAGGCGCAGTCCAACTACCAGGCCAACGCCAAGACCATCTCCACCGAAAGCACCATCATGCAGACCACTATCCAGATGACTTGATAGTTGTCGCGGTAGCTACAAAACAACCCGGGCCCCGCGCCCGGGTTTTTTATGTGTGGCCGAAACTGTTTGTGTGGGAGCGGGCTCTGCCCGCGAAAGGGATATTGCGGTCTGGCTGATTCTGCGCGGTGTGTTTTTCGCGGGCAGAGCCCGCTCCCACGGGCGGCAGCTGCGTCAGGGCTCCGGTTTTCTGGCGCCCATTGCCGCCAACCGGCAGCCACGCGCCGTTTTTCCGTCTCGGCCAATGGCGGGGCAGGGCGCCAACCCCCGCCAGCACCCTGTAACACCGGGCACACAAAGGCTTTTTCAACCTTGGCCCGCTTGTTGCTATATCCCTGTCAGAACAGTGGTCGGCGGCATTCGCCCGTCATGGGAGACATACCTTGGACAAAATGCTTTACGTGGCAACGAGCGGGGCCAATCAGAACTCGCTGGCGATGAAGGCTCACGCCAACAACCTGGCCAACGTTTCCACCAACGGCTTCCAGCGCGACCTTGAACAGGCACGCTCCATGCCGGTGTTTGGCGACGTATACGCCTCGCGCGCCTACGCCATGACCGAAAACCCGGGCACCGATTTCACCCCCGGTGCCATGGTGGCAACCGGTCGTGACCTGGACGTGGCCGCCGATGGCGACAGCTACATCGCCGTGCAATCGCCCGACGGCAGCGAGGGCTATGTGCGCATGGCCAGCATGAACGTCGACGCCCTGGGCGTGTTGCGCGACGGCAATGGTTTGCCGGTCATGGGCAACGGTGGTCCGATTGCCGTGCCGCCCGAGCAGCAGATCGAGGTGGGTGCCGACGGCACCATCAGCGTTCGCTCCATGGGCCAGGGCCCGGAAGTGATGGCCCAGGTGGACCGCATCAAGCTGGTCAAGCCCGACCCGCGCAACCTGGTCAAGGGCACCGACGGCCTGCTGCACACCAAGGACGGCCAGCCAGCCGCCGCCGATGCCACCTCCAGCGTGACCTCCGGCTTCCTGCAGGCCAGCAACGTCAACGCCGTGGAAGAGATGACCTCGGTGCTGGCCCTGTCCAAGCAATTTGAACTGCACATCAAGATGATGACCACCGCCAAAGAGGACGACGAGTCCATGGCGCGGGTCTTGCAGAACACCTGATAAATGACTGGGCGCGGCGAAAAACAGGCGCGCACATAGGAGAACAGAATGCTTCCGGCACTTTACGTCAGCAAGACCGGTCTGGCCGCTCAGGACATGAACCTGACGACCATTTCCAACAACCTGGCCAACGTCTCGACCACCGGCTTCAAGGCCGACCGCGCCGAGTTCCAGGACCTGCTGTACCAGACCAAACGCCAGCCTGGTGCCAACTCCACCACCGACACCGAGCTGCCGTCCGGCTTGCAGCTGGGTACCGGTGTGCGCATCGTCGGCACCCAGAAGAACTTCACCGCCGGCAGCCTGGCCACCACTGACCAGCCGCTGGACATGGCCATCAACGGCCGTGGCTTCTTCCAGATCACCCAGCCGGACGGCACCACCGCGTACACCCGCGACGGCACCTTCCACCTGGACTCCAACGGCCAGATCGTGACCGCCAGCGGCAACGCCCTGAACCCGGCCATCGTGGTACCGACCAACGCCCAGACGTTCACCGTGGGCACCGACGGCACCGTGTCGATCACCACCGCCACCAGCGCCACCTCGACCGTGATCGGCAACCTGCAGACCGCCGACTTCATCAACCCGGCAGGCCTGCAGGCCATCGGCAGCAACCTGTACCTGGAAACCGCTTCCAGCGGCGCGCCGCAAGTGGGTACCCCGGGCCTCAACGGTTTCGGCACCACCCTGCAGAACACCCTGGAAAACTCCAACGTCAGTACCGTTGAAGAGCTGGTGAACATGATCACCACCCAACGTGCCTACGAGATGAACTCCAAAGTGATCTCGACTGCCGACCAGATGCTCCAGTACGTAACGCAGAATCTGTAATTCAGCCACACGGCGCCGCCGGCGCCAGCTTCATCGTGAGGTCAGTGTCATGAGTCGTTTGTCCAGTGTTCTTGCCTTGAGTGGGATCGCTTTGTTGTCGGGTTGCATGTCGCCGCCGCCCAAGCCCAATGACCCGTACTACGCGCCGGTGCTGCCACGCACCCCGCTGCCTGCGGCGTCGAACAACGGCTCGATTTATCAGTCCGGCTTCGACCAGAACCTGTACACCGACCGCAAGGCGTTCCGGGTAGGGGACATCATTACCGTGACCCTGGCCGAGAAGACCGCGGCCAGCAAGAGCGCCGACTCCAAGCTGACCAAGGACTCCAGCACCTCGCTGGGCCTGACCTCGCTGTTTGGCGGTGGCGTGTCCACCACCAACCCGGTCACCGGCGGCAAGCTGAGCCTGGACGCCGGCTACACCGGCACCCGCGCCACCGACGGCACCGCCAAGGCTGACCAGGCCAACAGCCTGACCGGTTCTATCACGGTGACTGTGGCCGACGTGCTGCCCAACGGCATCCTGTCGGTGCGTGGCGAGAAATGGCTGACGCTCAACACCGGTGAAGAGCTGGTGCGCATCGCCGGCCTGATCCGTGCCGACGACATTGCTACCGACAACACCGTGTCGTCGACCCGTGTCGCCGATGCGCGCATTACCTATTCGGGCACCGGCGCGTTCGCCGAGTCCAACCAGACCGGTTGGCTTGACCGTTTCTTCATGAGCCCTTACTGGCCTTTCTAGGTGTCCACGACCATGCGTAAATTCAAGCACCTGATGGCCGTGACCCTGCTGGCTGCCGCGGCACTGGGGGCGGCCAGCGCCGCCCAGGCCGAGCGCCTGAAGGACATCGCGAGCATTTCCGGCGTGCGTTCCAACCAGTTGATCGGCTACGGCCTGGTGGTGGGCCTGGACGGCACGGGTGACCAGACCACCCAGACCCCGTTCACCCTGCAGACCTTCAACAACATGCTGGCGCAATTCGGCATCAAGGTGCCTACCGGCACGGGTACCACGCAGCTGAAAAACGTCGCGGCGGTGTCCATCCATGCCGACCTGCCTCCGTTCTCCAAGCCCGGGCAGACCATCGACGTCACCGTGTCGTCCATCGGTAACTCCAAGAGCCTGCGCGGCGGCAGCCTGCTGATGACCCCGTTGAAGGGTATCGACGGCAACGTCTACGCCATTGCCCAGGGCAACCTGGTGGTAGGCGGCTTCGACGCTGAAGGCAAGGACGGTTCCAAGATCACCGTCAACGTGCCGTCGGCCGGCCGCATTCCCGGCGGTGCCTCGGTAGAGCGTTCGGTACCGAGCGGCTTCAACCAGGGCAACAGCCTGACCCTGAACCTCAACCGTTCGGACTTCACCACTGCCAAGCACATTGTCGACAAGATCAACAACATGCTCGGCCCAGGCGTGGCCCAGGCCATCGACGGCGGTTCGGTGCGCGTCACCGCGCCTATCGACCCAAGCCAGCGCGTGGACTACCTCTCGGTACTGGAAAACCTGGAAGTGGACCCGGGCGCGGCACCGGCCAAGGTCATCATCAACTCGCGTACCGGCACCATCGTCATTGGCCAGAACGTGAAGGTTTCGCCAGCCGCCGTGACCCACGGCAGCCTCACCGTGACCATCACCGAAGACCCGATCGTCAGCCAGCCGGGCCCGCTGTCCAACGGCCAGACCGCCGTGGTACCGCGCTCCAAGATCAACGCGCAGCAGGAAGCCAAGCCGATGTTCAAGTTCGGCCCGGGCACCACGCTTGACGAGATCGTTCGTGCCGTCAACCAGGTGGGCGCAGCGCCCAGCGACCTGATGGCCATCCTTGAAGCACTGAAACAGGCCGGCGCCCTGCAAGCCGACCTGATCGTGATTTGAGGTAGCAGGCCATGGACATGCCAAAAGGTGGCGTCAGCGCCCCCGCCGATTCCGGGGCCTACACGGACCTCAATCGCCTGAACGCGCTGAAGACCGGTGACAAGGACAGCGACGCCAACCTGAAGAAGGTGGCGCAGGAGTTCGAGTCGCTGTTCGTCGGTGAGATGCTCAAGTCGATGCGTTCTGCCAACGACGTGTTGGGCAAGGACAACCCGATGAACACCGAGACCACCAAGCAGTACCAGTCGATGTACGACCAGCAGTTGGCCGTGACCCTGTCCAAGCAGGGCAACGGCATCGGCCTGCAGGACGTACTGATGCGCCAGCTGTCGAAGAACAAGGGCGTGGAGCATACCGGCGCCAACCCGTTCGAGCACAACGCCCCGGCGTTGTCGACGCTCAATGGCGGGCGCAACACCGCGGCCGATCTCAAGCACGCGCTCAACGGCACGGCCAGCACGGCCCACAGCAATGACGTGGCCATGCTCAACCAGCGCCGCCTGTCGCTGCCCAGCAAGCTGGCCGACCGCATCATGGCCGGCATCGTGCCGTCCACCGCGCCGGCTACCGCGCCGGCTACCGACGCCACTGCCGCCGCCACCCAGGCGCTGGCGCGCAACGGCATCAAGGTCAACACCGCCGCCAGCATGGCGCAGACCGCTGCCACCAGCACCGACGCCGATGGCAGCAGCGATGCCGGTGAATGGCAATCGGCCCAGGCGGCCATTGCCAGCGGGGACATTCGCATCATCGGCCGCAGCGTGGCCCAGCCACCGCTGGCGCCGGCGAAGAAAGCCTTCAGCACGGCCGACGAATTCGTCGCCACCATGCTGCCCCTGGCCAAGGACGCTGCTGCGCGCATTGGCGTCGACCCCAGCGTGCTGGTGGCCCAGGCGGCGCTGGAAACCGGCTGGGGCCGCTCGGTCATGCGTGACGAAAGCGGCAAGAGCAGCCACAACCTGTTCGGCATCAAGGCCAGCGGCAGTTGGCAGGGTGACCAGGCGCGCGCCATCACCAGCGAGTTCCGCAACGGCAAGATGGTCAAGGAGACGGCGCAGTTCCGTTCCTACGATTCCTATGCCGACAGCTTCCACGACCTGGTGACGTTGCTGCAAAGCAATGATCGCTATCAAGGTGTGGTGAAGTCGGCCGATAACCCGGAACAGTTTGTTAAAGAGTTGCAGAAGGCCGGTTACGCCACGGACCCGGACTACTCCAGCAAGATTTCGCAGATAGCCAGGCAGATGAAGGGCTACCAGAACTACGCGCTGGGCAGTGCCTCCACCCATTTATAAGGTTTTGAACCATGTCACTGATTTCAATCGGGCTTTCCGGGCTTAACGCCAGCCAGACGGCTTTGACGGTCACCAGTAACAACATCACCAACGTGTCCACCGCGGGCTATTCGCGTGAGTCGACCACGTCCGTCGCGGCTGCCATGCAGAACGTGGGCGTAGGCTTTGTCGGCACTGGCACCACGATTTCCGACGTGCGCCGTATCTACAACAGCTACATGGACTCGCAGCTGCAGACCACCACGGCGCTGAGCGCCGACGCGGCCACCTACAGCGATAACGTCAGCACCCTCGACAGCCTGCTGTCGGACAGTGCCACGGGCGTCAGCGCGACCCTGACCAGCTTCTTCTCGGCCTTGCAGACCGCGTCCTCCAACCCGACCGACACCTCGTCGCGCCAGTTGCTGCTGACCGCTGCCCAGACCCTGAGCAACCGCTTCAACTCGATTTCGTCGCAGATCACCTCGCAGAACGAAGGTATCAACTCGCAGCTCACCACCCTGAGCGGCCAGGTCAACGACATCACCAAGCAGATCGCCTCGCTGAACCAGCAGATCACCACGGCGTCAGCTTCGGGCAACACCCCCAACAGCCTGCTCGATGCGCGCAACGAAGCCGTGCGTTCGCTCAACGAACTGGTCGGCGTGACCGTTCAAACCAACAGCAGCGGTGCCTACGACGTCTACCTGGGCACCGGCCAGGCACTGGTGAGCGGCAACACCGCCAACACCCTGACAGCGGCGCCAAGCGCCACGGACAAGACGCAGTACGCGCTGACCGTGAACTACGGCAACTACAGCACTGACGTGACCTCGGTGGTCAGCGGTGGCTCCATCGGCGGCCTGCTGCGCTACCGCAGCGACGTGCTGAACCCGGCGCAGAACAGCCTGGGCCAGATCGCCCTCACCGTGTCCGACAGCATCAACAGCCAGCTGGCCCAAGGCGTCGACAACAACGGCGACCTGGGTTCCAACCTGTTCTCCAGCATCAACAGCGCAACGGCCGTCAGCCAGCGCAGCCAGGCGTCGTCGAACAACAGCGCCGGCTCGGGCAACCTCGACGTGACCATCGCCGACACCGGCGCCCTGACCACCAGCGACTACCAGGTCACCTTCACCAGCGCCACCGCCTACAGCGTCACGCGCTCGGACGGTACCAACATGGGCAGCTACGACCTGAGCACCGACCCTGCGCCAGAGATCGACGGCTTCACCCTGGCCCTGAACGGCAACGCCGTGGCCGCTGGCGACACGTTCAAGATCACCCCGACCCGCAACGCGGCCAGCCAGATCAGCACCACCATGACGGACTCCAGCACCCTGGCGCTCTCTGGCCCGCTGACCGGCACCGCCAGCTCCAGCAACTCGGGCACCGGGACCTTCACCGCGCCGGCGCTGACCAGCAGCGTCGACATCTACGACAGCACCTCGAAAGCGGCGCTGCAAAGCGGCATGGAAAACTCCACGCCGGTGAAACTGGTGTTCGGCAGCGCTTCGGGCGGCACCCAGGGCTACACCGTCTACGACGCCCAGGGCAACAACATTGGCACCGGCACCATCGTGCCCGGCTCGGACAACAACCTGAGCATCAGCGTGCCGATCGTCGACAGCAGCGGCAACGCCGTCAACGACGCCGATGGCAACCCCACCAGCTTCACGTTCTCGACCACCGTCAGCGGCACCCCGGCAGCGAACGACAGCTATAGCGTGGCGTTCAACACCTCGGGCACCTCCGACAACCGCAACGCCACCGCGCTGCTGGGCCTGCAAACCTCGGCCACCGTCGGCACCGGCGCTGCCACCGGCGGCATCAGCTTCACCGCAGCCTACGCGGCCCTGGTGTCCGGGGTTGGCGCGCAGTCGTCCCAGGCCACCACCGATGCCAGTGCCACCTCCACGGTGCTGGCCACCGCCAAGTCGAACCGCGACTCGGTGTCGGGCGTCAACCTCGATGACGAAGCGGCCGCCCTGGTGAAATACCAGCAGTACTACACCGCCGCCTCGCAAATCATCAAGACGGCGCAAGACACCTTTACCACTCTGCTCAACGCACTCTGAGGGCTAGTCGACCATGCGTATTTCCACCTCTCAATACTTCGAGACCAGCGCGGCCAACTACTCCTCGGCCTTCTCGGCAACCGCCAAGACCCAGGAGCAGATCAGCTCGGGCGTGCGTATCAAGACTGCCGGCGATGACCCGGTCGGCGCCGCCAAGCTGCTGCAACTGCAACAGCAGAGCTCGATGCTGACCCAGTACAGCAGCAACATGACCACGGCCACCAACTCGCTGAACAACCAGGAAAGCGTGCTGAGCTCGATCAACAACGCCCTGGTGCGCGCCCAGGAACTGGCGGTGAACGCCGGTGACGGCTCGCTGACCGATGCCGACCGCCAGTCCATCGGTGCCGAGATCAGCCAGTTGCAAGACCAGGTGCTGGGCCTGCTCAACACCAAGGATTCGTCGGGCTACTACATGTTCTCCGGCTCCAAGAGCACCACGCCGCCGTACGTGAAGAACAGCGATGGCACCTACACCTACCAGGGCGACCAGACCGCCCTGAGCCTGCAGGTGTCCGACACCCTGAACCTGCCTACCGGCGTCACCGGCTACACCGCGTTCGAGCAGGCCACCAACACCAGCCGCACGTCGTCCACCGTGACTTCGCCGGCCGTGAACGACAACAAGGTGTCGATCTCCCCGGGCCAGATGGACTCGGAAGCCACCTATAACAAGTCGTTCACCACCGGTGAGCCGTACACCGTCAACTTCACCAGTGACACCACCTACAGCATCACCGATGCCTCGGGTAACGACATCACCTCGGAAGTGTCGGGCAACGGTACCTTCGACCCCTCCACCGAGGGCGGCACCACCTTGAGCCTGCGTGGCGTGGACTTCACCCTGAAGGTGGACACGGCCAACAGCGGCACCACTGCCGGCCACAGCATCACCCTGGCCAGCACCCCGGACACCCTGACTCCGTCGCGCAGCCCGGGCAACACCTCCACTGCCCAGCTCACCAGCGGCACCATCACCGATTCGGCGGCGTACACCAGCGCTTTCCCAAGCTCGGGGGCGGTGATCAAGTTCACCAGCGCCAACGACTACTCGGTGTATGCGCAGCCCTACACCAGCGACAGCAAGGCCATTGCCAGCGGCACCATGGCGGCGGGCGACACCAGCATTTCCGCCGCCGGCGCCACCTTCGACATCAGCGGCACCCCGGCCTCGGGCGACACCTTCCAGGTGTCGGTGGATGCGCACAAGACCCAGAACGTGCTGACCACCTTGTCCAAGCTGGCCACGGCGCTGAATACCCCCATCGACGGTGACAACACCAAGTTGCTGGCGCTGCAGAATTCCATCACCTCGTCCATCGCCAACCTCTCCGAGGCCAGCGAACAAGTGGGCACGGCGCGGGGCGTGATCGGCGCGACGGAAAACGCCATCACCATCCAGACCACCGAGAACACCTCGATCAGCCTGGCGAACAAGACCACCCAGTCGGACATCGGCGACACCGACATGGCCACCGCCTCGATCAACCTGACCCTGCAGCAGACCATGCTGGAGGCGTCCCAGGCGGCTTTCGCGAAGATCTCCCAGTTGAGCCTGTTCAACAAGATCTGAGCCTTGAGCCAGTTTTTCGCGGCGCCATTCATGGCCCTTTCGGGGGACGAGTCTGGCGCCGCATTTTTTCCTGCATCTTTTTTTCCACGCCTGGCCGCCCAGCGGCCGCCGAATGTTGAGTCCTGAGGCATGAACACCACCCCGCTTGTCAGCATCGTCATTCCCGCCATGGACCCACGCAGCTTTTCGCGGGCCTTGAACAGCGCCGTGGGCCAGAACTATCCGCGCCTGGACCTGGTGGTGTGCGATGACAGCCAGGGCGAGGAGATCCGCCAGATAGTGGACGGCGTGCGCGGCCGCTTGCCGGCGCATGTCACCCTGCGCTACGTGGCCAACGCCGAGGCGCTGGGCCTCAACGCCACGCTCAACGCCTGCGTGGGCCTGGCCCAGGGCGAATTCATCAAGGTGCTGTTCGACGAAGACTGGCTGATGCCCGAGCACACCGCGCTGCTGGCCGACGTGCTGGTGCGCCACCCCGATGTGAGCATTGCTTCCAGCCAGCATTACCTGTCCGACTCCAGCAGCCGGATCATGCCCAACCGCATGGAAAACTCCGGCTTCGTGGTCGGTGACACGCGCTTCAAGGGCACCGACCTGCTGAGCATGTTCGAGGTGTGGCCGGTGAACTTCATCGGCGGCCTGAGCAGCGTGCTGCTGCGCCGCGCCGACGTCGCCCGGCTGATGCCGGCGCTGACTGTCAGCGAAGCGCCGTTCGAGGCCATGCTCGACCTGATGCTGTACTGCTGCCTGCTGTGCCAGGGTGACCTGGGCATCGTCGACAAGTACCTGGTGGTGGAGCGCCTCAAGCCGTTGCGCCTGGCCGCCATCGCCGACCTGGAAATTGCCCGTCAGGGTGAGTACCAGGCCATGGTGGAGTTCCTGTCGGGCCGCGACGGCGAGCGCGCAGAGAAGGTCGGGGGCGTGCGCCACCGCAGCCTCGGCGCCACCTCCGGGCAATGGGAGGAGGTGGGCCTTGGGCGCATGTTCGGTGTGCAGGCTGACACCATGTTCGACCACGTGGGCGTCAACTGTGACGACTACGACGCGGTGTACGAGCAGTGGTTGCAGTGCCGGGACCTTACCCCGGCCCAACTGCAACTGCTGCCGGCCCGCGTAGAGGGCTGGGCGCGCCAGGCGAAGATCATTCCGGTGATCATCGACCACCGCGCCGACGGCAGCCTGCAAGCCACCCTGGCCAGCCTGGCGGCCCAGAGCTGGTCGCCCGAAGCGATCCTGGTGATGAGCGCCAGCGCCACCGAGCCCACCATCGACGGCAACGTGCTGAGCATGCCGCTGGACAGCGACTGGCCGCTGCAGCTCAACAGCATGCTGCGCGAGCTGGATGGCTACGATTGGTTCTGCCTGCTGCGCGCCGGTGATGAACTGACCGCGCATGCCTTGCTGTTGCTGGCCGAGCGCATCGCCGAGCGCGATGCCATGCAGGCCTGCTACTGGGATGAAGACGCGCTGGAGGCCGACGGCCACCGCGCCCCGGTGTTCCGCCCCGACTTCAACCTGGACCTGCTGCGCAGTTACCCCTACGTGGGGCGTGGCCTGGCCTTCAGCCGCCAGGCGTTCATCGAGCACGGCGGCTTTGCCGCAGGCCTGATCGAACTCAGCCCCCACGACCTGATTTTCCGCCTGGTGGAAAACCGTGGCCCCCACGCCATCGAGCACATCGGCGAGGTGCTGCTGCACGCCCGCCAGCATTTCCCCTCCTGGCTGGGCGAGCCCAGCGTGCGTGACGGGAACGCGCCGTTGGTGGCCCGTCACCTCAAGCGCCTGGCGCTGGATTTCACCATTGGCCAGGCCGATATCCGCCTGATCAACCGTATTCAATACCGTCACCCCGGCCAGCCGCTGGTCAGCGTGGTGGTGGCCAGCCAAGGCCGCCTGCGCGGCCTGCAGGACTGCCTGGAAAGCCTGCTGGAACGCACCACCTACACCCAGTTCGAAGTGGTGGTGGTAACCCCCGCCGACGAACCTGCCGACGTGCGCGACTGGCTGCAGGCCATGGCCGAAATCGGCGGCGCCAAACTGCGCGTGTTGCAAGCCCCGGCCGCCAGCAGCCTGTCGGCGCTGGTCAACCTGGGCGCTGTGGAGGCGCGCGGTGAATACCTGCTGACCCTGAGCCAGGACTGCGTGGTGTTGGATGGCGGCTGGCTGGGCGAGATGCTTGCCCATGGCCGCCGCCACGAAGTGGGCGTGGTCGGCGCCCGCCTGCAGGGCCCCGATGGCAGCGTCGAGCACGCCGGCCTGGTGTTGGGCCTGCGCGGTGCGGTGGGCTCGGTATTCGTCGGCGAGCCGGCGAGTGCCGCCGGTTACCTGCATCGCTTGCAGGTGGTGCAGAACTACAGTGCCGTCAGCCAGCAATGCCTGCTGATCGAAAAACGCCTGTTCGTCGAACTCGACGGCCTGGCCGAAGGCGACCTGGCCCACGGCTTTGCCGACGTCGACCTGTGCCTGCGTGCGGGTGAGCAAGGCTACCTGGTGGTGTGGACGCCGTTCGCCGCGTTGATGGTGCGCCGCCAGGAGCAGGTGCCCGACAGCGAAGCGCTGCTGGACTGGCGCCAGACCCAGCGCGCCGCCTTCAACCGCTGGCTGCCGAAACTGGCCCGCGACCCGGCCTACAACAAGAACCTCAGCCTGATGGGCGCCAGCTTCACCATGAACGTCGGCCTGCGCCACGGCTGGCAGCCCTTCGCCCGGCACACCGTGCCGTTCGTGCTGGGCCTGCCGATCAACAAGGGTGCGGTCGGCCACTACCGCGTGATCCAGCCGCTGGCCGAACTGGCCAAGGCCGGCCTGGCCGCGCACCAGATCAACTTCGGGACGCCCTCCATCCTCGACATCGAGCGCATTGCCCCCGACACCATCGTCTTCCAGGGCCGCTACAGCGCCGGGCCGGTGGAGGGTATTGCCCAGGTCAAGGAATTCTCCAAGGCCTTCCGCATCTTCGAGCTGGACGACTACCTGCTGGACGTACCGGAGCAGAACGAACACCGCCGCTACCTGCACCGCGACATCCGCGAGACCCTGCAGCGCGGGGTAGGGCTGTGCGACCGCCTGGTGGTGTCCACCGACTCCCTGGCCGACGCCATGGCCAGCATGCACCATGACATCGTCGTGGTGCCGAACATGCTGCCGCCCGAGCGCTGGCGCGACCTGACCAGCCAGCGCCGCGTGGGCCGCAAGCCGCGCGTGGGTTGGGGCGGCGGCACCAGCCACACGGGCGACCTGCTGTTGATCAAGGATGTCGTCAAGGCCCTGGCCAACGAAGTGGAATGGGTGTTCCTGGGCATGTGCCCTGAAGAACTGCGCCCTTACGTGCACGAATACCACACGGCGGTGCCGCTGGAACTGTACCCGCAAAAAATGGCCAGCCTCAACCTGGACCTGGCCCTGGCGCCGCTGGAACAGCACATCTTCAACGACTGCAAGAGCAACCTGCGCCTGCTGGAATATGGCGCGTGCGGGTTCCCGGTGGTGTGTACCGACACGCGCAGCTACCGCGGCAACTTCCCGGTGACCCGTGTGCTGAGCAACACCTCCCATGAGTGGCTGGAGGCGATTCGCATGCACTTGGCGGACTTGGATGCCACGGCGCGGATGGGGGATGAATTGCGGGAGGCGGTGCGCAGGGATTTCATGTTCCAGGGTGGGGCGTTGGAGCAGTGGTTGAAGGCTTGGATGCCAGCGTAAGGGCGGAAAGGTGATTACCCTGAATGCTGGATATACATAAGGCTTTCGAATCCTGCTTCGGCGATTTCGAACATATCCATTTTCGCGGTGCGACCACGGACCGTTTCGGCCTTACGCCGAGTAACTTTTTGGCAGTCGCCCCAAAAAGTCACCAAAAAGGGCTTGCCCCTGCTTGGGCCCTACGCTGCGCTGCGGGTCCCCTCCTTCCGGCGTCGCCCAGGCGGCAAACGGCCCCCGCTATAGAAGCTGGCGGGTTGCCGTTTCCTTCGGCTGCGCCGAAGGGCCCTGCGGGCTGCCGCCTGGTCGCCGCCTCCAGTCGGCCCGGGCGCTTTACGGGGCATACAATCAAGATCAAGAGCCAGATCAACAGCAGATCAACAGCCAAAGCCAGAGCCAGAGCCAAAGCCAGAGCCAAAGCCAGAGCAAAGCCAGAGCAAAGCCAAAGCCAGATCAAGCGCTGGCGCGCTTGATCTGGCAGCCCGCCGTTAGGCCGTCAACCAGTGCCGTGCCAGGTTCTCCAGATCCGGCGTATGCCACTGCCGCACATCCCCATGCACCTTGCGCAACGCCTCCGCCGCCTCGGCGTCCGGCACCACGATGCGGTCGACCAGGCCAGCGATGGCCTGTAGCTGCGGAGTGATTGCGGCCAGGTAGCCGTTCAGGTCCAGGCCCTGGTCCAGCGCCTGGGCGATGCTCTGGCTCAGGTCCACCACGCGAAGGGCCGGCACCACCGCCTGCTCGGCGATTTGCGCGGTGCGCGGGGCGTCAGTCAGGGACAGGGAGTAGATGATGCTGTCCGGGGCGAAGCGCTGCAGCTCAAGCGCGCTGAGCATCTGCTGGCAGACCGTGCCCTCAAGGCGTTGGTGGTCCTGCAGGGTCTTGAACACCTGGTGGGTGACCTGCTCGTCACCGGTCACGGCCGTCTGGCACAGCACCCGCGGCAGCAGCGCCTGGCCAATGCGCCGCCACTCGCGGCTGAAGCGGTAGTCGGGGCGGAAGCCGCCTCGGTCCAGGCGCAGGTTCTGGTTGTACGCCGGGTCGTCGGCCAGCAGCGGCAGCCAGCGCTGTTGCAGGGTGCGCCGCTCCAGGCGGGCGGCTTCCTGCGCAGCGGCGCACGGCAGCGCCTGCACGCTGTCGAGCAGGGTCACCTGGGCGAACGGCGTCCACACCACCAGGCAGCCGGCCTGGGTGGCGCGCAGGCACAGGTCCAGGGTGGCTGCGGCCAGGCCCAGGCCTTCGCCATCCAGGCCGCCCAATTGGTTGAACAGCTCGCGGCGCATCATCAGGCAATCGCCGCTGACGGCGCTGTAGTTCTGGTCCACGCGCAGGCGGTCCAGGTAGCCGGCGGCGTCGCTGGCAGCGTTGGCGAACGCGGGGCCGGCGATGTCGTCCAGGCCCAGCACCAGGCCGGCGCTGAGGCAGTTGCCCTGGCCGTCCACAAGTTTGGGCCCGACCACCGCCACTTCGCCGCGCACGGCATGGTTGATCAGGTTGTCCAGCCACTGCGGCTGCTCGATCAGGGCGTTGCCGGCCAGCAACACCAGGTAGTCGTGGGCAAGGCCTGCGGCGGTGGCGTTGACGGCAGCTACCTGGGTAGGCAGATGCGCCTGGTTCACCACCCGTACCCGCGCGTCGCTGGCCAGGCCGTGCAACCAGGTGCGGGTGCTGGCGGTGGTGCTGGCGACGTCCACCAGCACCAGCTCGAAATCGGGGTTGGCGGTGACGTCCAGCACGCTGGCCACGCAGCGTTGCAGCAACGCCAGCGGCTGGTCGGCGAGGACCATTACCGTGCTGCGCGGGTGGTGAGGCAGGTTGTAGAGGATGCGGTAATGCCCCTCGGCCAGGGCGGCTACACGCGCCAGGTCGTAGCCGCGGGCCTGCAGGTGGCGATGCAGCTGGGCTTCCACCTGTGGGTCGGCCGCACAGTCGGGGGCGTCGGCCACCAGGATCGGTTCGTTGACGTGGCCGAGGCCGGCCAGGCCCTCGGCCTCCACCAGGCGCAGGATCATCGCCAATTCGCTGGCGCTGCCGCAGTCGCTGGCAAAGCCGCCCATGGCCTGGATGCAGGCCTTGTTCCACAACCAGTGACGGGCCATGTGGGCAGGGGCGCTGAGCAGGTAGTCGAGGTTGAAACCGGGGCGGTAGGCGCTGTTCATTTCGTCGGCGCCACTGCGGTAGAACTCGTCGCCGTAAATGGCGCGGCAGCCGGGGGCGGCCAGCAGTTCCAGGGCCATGATCTGCAGGCCCGCCGGCAGGAAGCGCACGCCCGCCTCGACGCGCATGAACCAGGCGCAGGCGAAGTCGTTCAGGTGCGCGTTGAGGGTCTGTTCCAGCTGGCCCGGGGCATAGGTGACGAACTGCAGGTCGGCATTGGAGTGCTGCGGGTCCAGGCTCAGCGGGGTCAGCACCAGCACGCCCAGGTTGGCATAGTGGGCGGTGTCGCTGTCCAGGCTCTGCAAGGTCTGGATCACCGGTTCCAGGTTGCCTTCGCGGTCGATGATGACCACGCCCAGGCGGCCATCCACGGGGTGGCGCTGCAGGTGCTGGTCGATCAGTTCGCTGTGGCTCTGGATCGGCGCACGGCTGGCGAGCCATTCGTTCACCGAACCGCTGTCACGCAGCTGCTCGCGGGCGGCGCAAGCCTGGGTCAGGCTGACGAAGGTGTCCAGCTGCTGCCAGAACTGGTCCTCGATGCTCAGCTGGAAAGCACGCATGGCCGGCAGTTCGGCGCGGGCGCGGTCCAGGCTGGCCTCGCTGTCGTCCCAGGCGAAACCACCGCCCAGGTCGTCGCTGGTTTTCTGCGTGGCGGCCAACTGCTCGTGGCCGGGTGCGCGCAGGGCCACCACCGGGCAACCGCTGAGCAGCGCCTTGGTGCAGGTGGAACCGGCCTCGTAGGTGTACAGCGCCTTGGCGCCCTTGAAGGCGTGGGCCAGCTGTTGCAGGGTCAGCGGGTTGTCCATGGACAGCAGCTGGATGTCGTCGGGCAGCTCGGCGTAATTCACCGCTTCGGCCGGCAGGCGGTGCAGGTACAGGTAGTTCGCGGTGCGCACGCGGCTGTCGTCGGGAGCGAACAGGCTCATGTCGGTGGAAGGCAACGTCAGCACGTTGACCGGCTCATCGCTGGGGCGGAACTCGGGGCGGAAGTAGAAGAACAGGTCGTCAGGGCCGGCGTTCACCGCACCCTGGCCCAGGGCGTCCTCGCGGTTGAGCATGTAGCGCACGCACACCGGGGCATTGAGGATGTTGCCCGGGTACACCTCGGGGTACACGGCAATGGCGGTGCGGCCCTGGCGCGTGTGCTCGTGGCGCAGCTCTTCGGTGAGTATTGGCGTCTTCAGGTTCGGGTTGACCACGCTGCAGCCCGTCACCCAGGCGTCGTGGCCTTGCAGGTTGAGGGCGTGGCACAGGTAGTGCAGCACCTGGATACCGGCGGAAGTTTCGCGGTAGTCGGGCGCGGTGATGTAGTACGGGAACCCGGGTTTGCGATGAAGCCGACCGGCCATGAGTTGTCCACCTGTTGAGAAGTTGTCTGGGATCAAGCCAGTTGTTTGATGCGTTCGATCACGCGCTGGCAGTTGCCGGCGTCGGTGTGGGCGAAAAACACTTTGCGGGCCATGCGGTAGCGGTCGCTGTCCACTTGCGTGGGCGTGTCCAGCTCCTGCTCCAGGGCCTGCACCAGGGCGTCGATGCTGCCCACCACCGGGCCTGGGAATACCAGGTCGAGGTCGTAGAGCACGCCGTCCTGCTGTTGCTGGTAGTGCTCAAGGTCATAGGCGAAGCTGAACACCGGTTTGTCCAGGTACAGCGCGTCGATGTACACGCTGGAGTAGTCGGTCACCACCAGGTCGGCACCGCGCAGCACGCAGGCGATGTCGGGGAACTGCTGGTGGTCGAGTTCGACAATGCTCTGGCCGTCGATCAGCTGTTCGATGTTGAACACCTCGTCCGCGTTCTTGAAGTAGTGCAGGCGGATGCCCAGGATGGCGTTGTGGCGTGCCAGCAAGGCGCGCAGCGCTTGCGCTTCCTGTTCGCTGAACTGGTAATAGCCGGCGCCCGCCACGGTGACCTGGCGGTAAGTGGGGGCATAGACGATCAGGGTCTTGTCGCCCTTGATGCGTTCGATGCGCGCCAGGCCGTCGCGCAGGTAGTCGGGCAGCGCCTGGCGGGGCATTACCAGGAAGTCGCTGCGCGGCAGGCCGGTGACCCACACGCGGTCGTAGGTGATGGGGTGGAACATGGTCGCCATGGCGTGGCTGTCGATGGCCGACGAGGTGATCAGGCCGGCGTAGTGCGAGCGCTCGATACGGCGGAAGGCCACGCGGTCGGTGTGCTTGCGCACCTCGTCATTGGCCAGCGCCAGCAGTTTCTTCAGCGGGATGCCATGCCACAGGTTGATGATGGTGCGCGGCTTCAATGCTGGGCGTACCACGCTGAAACGCCGTGGCGGCCAGCGCATGGAGAGGTCCATGGACACCGAGTGGGTCACCAGCAGCACTTTGCAGCGCCACAGGGCGAACAGTCCGGCCAGGCTTTGCAGGTCGAGCACGCGGGTATTCACCGCGCCTTCCAGGGTGAAGTTGACCGGCACCCCGCGGGTGAACACGACCTTCTCGATGGCCGGGTCGGTCTTCACCGCCTCGAACACCGCCCGGGCGTTCTCTACGAACTGATCGGACTTCAAATGGTGGACGCAGAACGCCCAGCGCTGCGGGTTCTTGCTCACACAGCGGTCAATCAGGCGCCACAGCGGAAGTACCACCAGGTCCGCAACCAGTTTACGCATTCAACGCTCCATCGGCGGGTATTGCTTGTGTGTTCATCGCGACTGCAGTTGGTCCACGACCCGTTGCAACTGGTCCACGGCGCGCTGCAGTTCCAGCATCTGGTCGGCGTGCAGGGCCTGGGCCAGGCGGCGTATTTCGGTGGAGGAAATGTCGCGGGTGCGCGGCAGGTACACCACCTGGCAGATGTCGCTGAGGTCGTCGAACTTGCCCGCCCAGTCATCGCCGATGGCGAAAATGTGGGCGCCCTCGCGCAGGATGTCGCTGCGCTTCTGGTCCCAGTGGGTCTCGGGGATCACGTGGTCGACGTAGCGCACCGACTTGAGGATCTCCACGCGCTGGGCGTAGGGGGCGATGGATTTCTTGCCCTTCTGGTGGTTGAACTCGTCGGTGGAGCACCCCACCACCAGGCGGTCGCCCAGGCCCTTGAGGCGGCGCAGCAGGTGCACGTGGCCGACGTGGAACAGGTCGAAGGTGCCGTAGGTGATTACCGTGGTCATTGCGCCTACCTTACTGGTCTGGGCTGGTCAGCAGCATTTCGATCATGCTGCAGTCGAACGTGTGGATGCCGCGGCTGCGCGACACTTCCAGGCGCTCGGCGTAGCTGTCGTCCACCAGGATGGCGTCGCTCTCGCGGATGAACGCCGATTTGGGCTGGCCGTCGGTGATGTGGATGACCTCGTCGAACAGCCCGGCCAGGCGATGGCGTGCCAGGGTTTCGTCAAGGTTGAAGCGGTGGCGGGTGATCAGCTTTACCGCGCGGCCCAGGTTCAGGGCGCGGTACACCAGGCTGACCACCTGGGTGTTGACCTGCTCGCGGAAAATCAGCGTGTCGTCCAGGTCCACGTACAAGGTGGAGTACTGCACGTCGTGGCGGTAGCGGTTGCCCAGCGCGCGGTCGACTTCCACGCACCCTTCGTAGGCCAGGATGCCCACCGGTGCGCGCTCCTGCTCGTAGATGCTCAGCAACGGGAAGTTCACCCCGCGCACGCGGTTGGTGGACATGCTGCCGGCGATGCGGGGCGCCACTTCCAGCAGGGTCAGGGCGCCATCGGCGGCGCGCTTGACCTGGAAGAACCAGGCGCCGCGCATGTTCAGTTCATCGCTGATGCGCGCGGCCATGGCCTGGGCCTGGGGCAGCTCTTGGGTGACGCTGTTGACCGCGATGCCGTTGCGAATGCGCAGGCGGCGGCGCGCCGAGGCGTACAGCAGGCCGCGCTCGCGGTCCGAGAAGCAGTCCACGGTGAACTCTTCGCCAGGCAGGTATTGGCAAATCAGCGGGTCGGGCAGGGCCGCGCAGGCGCGTTGCAGGGCCTGGGCGTCGTCGCAGCGGGCAATACCTTGGCTGCCCTGGCCGCGGTCAGGCTTGACGAACACCGGGTAGGCGCACACATCTTCCTGGCGGGCGAACACCTGGGGCACGCGCACGGCATCGCCCAGGCGCGCGTAGGTGCTGGACTTGCGCCGGGTCAGGCGGCACACCTCGGGGCTGGCGCCGACGATCACCGCCGGCAATTTGTCGGCCACCTCATGCAGCGCCAGGATGGCATCGTCATAGGCGGGGAAGATGTAGTCGATCTTCAGCTGCTTGCACAGCTTGACCAGGCTCGCCAGCCAGTCGGGTTCGTGAATGCTGGGCAGCGGATGGTAGTCGGGGTACACCAGCTGCGCCGGGTTGCTGATGGGCTGCCCGGCACCGTGCAGCTCGATTTCCTTGCAGTATTGCAAGGCGTGGAAAATCTCCAGGCCGATTTCGGTACCGGCTGGAAATACCAGAACCCGACGAACGTTCATCGCGGCACTCCCGTTGGCTGTGCGTGATGGCGCAACAAGTGGCAGATGGTGTTCACCACTTCTTGTGCCAGATCAGGATATATCGGCAGGCACAGCACCTGGCGTGAGGTTTTTTCTGCGACGGGCAGCAAATCCCCTGCGGCGGACGGCAGGCCGCGGTACATGGGGAACTCGCTGATCAGCGGGTAGAAGTAGCGGCGCGCCAGAATGTCGTGCTCGCGCATCAGGTCGTAGACCTGGTCGCGGGTCAGCGGGTAGCTGGCGTCGATGAAAATCGGGAAGTACGAATAGTTGGCGGTCAGGTCGCTGCTGCGCTGCATCAGCCGGATGCCCTGCACGCCTTCCAGGCCGTGACGATAGGCCTGGTCGATCAGCTTGCGACGCCCCAGGGCGTCATCGATATGGCGCAGCTGCAGCATGCCGAAAGCGGCGTTGATCTCGCTCATCTTGCCGTTGATGCCCGGGGCCACCACGGTGACTTCATCGGCAAAGCCGAAGTTCTTCAGGTAGTCGATGCGCTTCTTGGTCTTGGCGTCGGGGCAGACGATGGCGCCGCCCTCGAAGGTGTTGAACACCTTGGTGGCGTGGAAGCTGAGAATCGACAGGTCGCCGTGGCGCAGCACGCTGGTGCCGTTCTGCCGCACGCCGAAGCTGTGGGCTGCGTCGTAGATGACTTTCAGGCCGTAGTTGTCGGCGATGGTCTGGATGGCGTCGACGTCGCACGGCGTGCCGTAGCAATGCACCGGCAGAATGGCGCTGGTGGCCGGGGTAATGGCTTTCTCGATGCTGGCCGGGTCGAGGTTGCAGGTCACCGGGTCGATGTCGACGAACACCGGCTTCAGGTCATTCCACAGCAGCGAGTGGGTGGTGGCCACGAACGAGTAGGGGGTGGTGATCACCTCGCCGGTGATGCGCAGCGCCTGCAGCGCCGTGACCAGCGCCAGCGTGCCGTTGGCAAACAGGCACAGGTGCTCCACGCCCAGGTATTCGGCCAGCGCCTGCTCCAGTTGCTGGTGGAAAGGGCCGGCATTGGTCAGCCGGCGGGTCTTCCAGATTTCTTCCAGGTACGGAATGAACTCCTCCAGGGGAGGCAGGAGTGGGCTGGTGACCGGAATGACTTTGGACATGATTGTGCTGGCGCTCCACGGAAGGTCCTGCGCGCGTGGGGCAGCCGTCAATAAACGGGCGCCAGGCGTCGACAGCGGGGTAACAGCAATTTCTCTGCCAAACTCTCATCAAGCCCCAAAGATCCCTGTAGCAGCTGCCGCAGGCTGCGTCCGCCCGCGCTGCGGAATACCTGATACCCGCGGCGCCTGTGACGCGGCCTGGCGGCCGCTGCTACAAGGTGCATGGCGTTGCCTGGCGACATGGCCTGCATTTTGCTGAACATCACGGAAACCGCGGCCCGGGTCAGAAAATTGTCCCTGGCGGCCGCCCTGATCTAAGGAACCTGTGCATGTTCAACGGCAAATCCATCTTCATCACCGGCGGTACCGGTTCCTTCGGTCGCAATTTCATTCGTCGCCTGCTGGAGCAATACCAGCCCAAGCGCGTGGTGGTGTTTTCCCGCGATGAACTGAAGCAGTATGAAATGCAGCAGAGCTTCAATGCCCCGTGCATGCGCTACTTCATTGGCGACGTGCGCGACGCCGAGCGCTTGCGCGTGGCCATGCGCGGCATCGACTACGTGGTGCACGCCGCAGCCCTCAAGCAGGTGCCGGCGGCGGAGTACAACCCTACCGAATGCATCCGCACCAACGTCAACGGCGCCGAGAACGTGATCGCCGCCGCCATCGACAATGGCGTGAAGAAGGTCGTTGCCTTGTCCACCGACAAGGCCGCCAGCCCGATCAACCTGTATGGCGCCACCAAGCTGCTGTCGGACAAGCTGTTCGTGGCGGCCAACAACATTGCGGGCGACCAGCAGACCCGTTTCGCCGTGGTGCGCTATGGCAACGTCGCCGGCTCCCGCGGCTCGGTGGTTCCGTTCTTCAACAAGCTGATCAGCGAAAAAGCCCGCGAGCTGCCCATCACCGACCCGCGCATGACGCGTTTCTGGATCACCCTGGACCATGGCGTGCAGTTCGTCCTGGACAGTTTCGCGCGCATGCACGGCGGCGAAATCTTCGTGCCCAAGATCCCGTCCATCCGCATTGTCGACCTGGCCAGTGCCATGGCCCCCGAACTGCCGCAAACGCTGGTGGGCATCCGCCCGGGCGAGAAGCTGCACGAGCTGATGGTGCCGCTGGACGACGCCCGCGCCACCCTGGAATTCAACGACCACTACACCATCCAGCCGTCGATTCGCTTTACCCACACCGACATCGATTTCGCCGTGGATGGCCTGGGCGAGCAGGGCAGGGCGGTGAGCGAGGACTTCGAGTATCGCTCCGACATCAACCCGCAGTTCCTTGACGTGGCGCAGATCGCCGGCCTGCACGCGGAACTGCAGCCGTGATTCCGTACGGCCGCCAGAGCATCGACGAGGCCGACGTTGCCGCGGTGGTGGCGGTGCTGCAATCGGACTGGCTGACCCAGGGCCCGACCCTTGAACGCTTCGAAGCGGCCATGGCCGCGTACTGCCAGGCCGGCCACGGCGTGGCAGTGTGCAACGCCACCGCCGCCTTGCACCTGGCCTGCCTGGCAGCCGGCCTGGGTGAAGGCGACTGGTTGTGGACCTCGCCGAATACCTTCCTGGCGTCGGCCAACTGCGGCCGCTACTGCGGCGCCCAGGTGGACTTCGTCGACATCGACCCGCACACCCTCAACCTCGACGCCGGCAAACTGGCGGAAAAGCTGGCGCTGGCCGAGCAGCAGGGGCGCCTGCCCAAAGTGGTGGTGGCCGTGGCCTTCGCCGGCCAGAGCTGCGACCTGCGCGCCATCGCCCAGCTGTCCCGCCGCTATGGCTTCTGCCTGATCGAGGATGCCGCCCATGCCGTGGGCGCGCGCTACGCCGGGCGGCCAACCGGCTGCGGCGAGTTCGCGCAGATGACCGTGTTCAGCTTCCACCCGGTGAAAATCATCACCACCGGCGAGGGCGGCATGGTGATGACCAACAGCCCCGAGCTGGCCGCACGCCTGAAGCGCCTGCGCAGCCACGGCATGACCCGCGATGCCGTGGACATGGACGAGCCCAGCCACGGCCCGTGGTATTACCAGCAGGTGGAGTTGGGCTTCAATTACCGCATGACCGATATCCAGGCGGCGCTGGGGTTGTCGCAACTGCACAAGCTGGATGCCTTCGTGGGCCGCCGGCGGCAACTGGCCGCGCGCTACCAGCAGTTGCTGCGCGACCTGCCGCTGGTGTTGCCTAGCGCCCAGGCTGATGCCGATTCCGCCTGGCATCTCTACGTGGTGCGCCTGAACCTGCCGCACATCGCCCTGGGCCACCGCGAGGTGTTCGAGGCGCTGCGCGCGGCCGACATCGGCGTGCAACTGCACTACATTCCCGTGCACTTGCAGCCGTATTATCGCGAGCAGGGTTTTGCCCTCGGCGATTTTCCCGAGGCCGAGCGTTATTACGGCGAGGCAATCAGCCTGCCACTGTTCGCCAGCATGACCGACGCCCAGCAGGACCAGGTAGTGGCCACCCTGCAAAGGATCATCAGCCCGTGAGCGCGGTGGCGATCATTCCCGCGCGCGGCGGTAGCCAGCGTATCCCGCGCAAGAACCTCAAGTTGTTCGACGGCCAGCCCATCATTGCCTGGTCGATCCGCACGGCCCTGGCCTGCGGGCTGTTCGACGAGGTGGTGGTGAGCACCGATGACGACGAGATCGCCGAGGTGGCCCGCGCCCATGGCGCCCTGGTGCCGTTCCGGCGGCCGGCGCAGCTTGCCGATCACCACACCGGTACCACGGCCGTGGTGCAGCACGCCTTGCAGGCGCTGGGCACGGCCCACCGGCTGGCCTGCTGTATCTACGCCACCGCGCCCATGCTGCAGCCCGCTGACCTGCAGCAGGGCCTGGCAGCCTTGCAGGCCCAGCCTGACAAACACTTCGCTTTTTCGGTGTGCAGCTACGCTTTCCCGGTGCAGCGCGCCCTGCAGCTGGACGGGCAGGGTGGCGTCGCCGCGCTGTACCCGCAGTTCAACCAGACCCGCTCGCAAGACCTGGTGCCTGCCTGGCACGACGCCGGTCAGTTCTACTGGGGCCACCGCGACGCCTGGTTGCAGGGCCTGCCGATGTTCGCCGGGCATAGCCTGCCGATCATGCTGCCGCGCCACCGGGTGCAGGACATCGACACGCCGGAAGACTGGCGCCGTGCTGAATTCATGTTCGCCGCCCTCAAGGCGGCTGGGGAGTTGAACCCGTGAAGGTGTTGATCCGTGCCGATGCGTCCAAGACCATCGGCAGTGGCCACGTGGCCCGTTGCCTGACCCTGGCGCACTACCTGCACAAGCAGGGCGCCCAGGTGACCTTCGCCAGCCTGACGTTGCCCGGCCATCGCCTGGTGAACCTGGCGGCGCAAGGCTGGGGCACCTATGCGATGAAACCGGGGGCTAGCAGTGACGACATCGAGGCCCTGCTGCCCTGGCAGGCGGACATCGACGCGCTGAAAAACGTCGGCCGTTTCGACTGGGTCATCGTCGACCACTATGGCCTGGACGCGCGCTGGGAAACCGCCGCCCGGGCGTTTGCCCCGCGGGTTATGGCCATTGATGACCTGGCCAACCGCGAGCACAGCGCCGACCTGTTGCTGGACCAGAACCTTACTGCCAGCGCCGAGGCCTACCAGGGCCTGCTGGCGCCCGGCTGCGCCACCTATTTCGGCCCGCGCCACGCGCTGCTGGGTCCGGCCTTCGAGGCCCTGCGGGTGTCGATTCGGCCACGTGTGCAGCGCGTGCTGGTCAACTTCGGCGGCTTCGACCCCAACGGCAACACGCTCAAGGCCATGGCCGCGCTGGACGGCCTGACCGACCTGGAAGTGGATTTTGTCACCGGCTACGGCACCCCCGACTGGGACCATTTGCAGGCCTACGTGGCCACGCGGCCGAACTGGGCGCTGCACGGTTTCGTCGAGGATTTCGCCGCGCTGATGGCCACCGCCGACCTGTTCATCGGCGCCGGCGGCGGTACCAGCTGGGAGCGCGCGGCCATGGGCCTGCCGACCTTGTGCATGGCCGTGGCCCACAACCAGCAGGCCAACGCCGAACTGATGGCCCACGCCAAGGCCCATGTGTACCTGGGCGATGCCGCCGAAGTCAGCAGCCACGCCTTGCGCCAGGCCGTACTGGGCCTGCTCGATGACGCCGAGCGCCGCCGCGCCCTGGCTGAACAATCCCGCGCGCTGGTGGATGGCATGGGCGCGTTGCGCCTGGCCTGGGCCCTGTTCGCCGCCGCTCCGTCCCAAGGATAACCGCATGCCTCGTTTCAACATCGGCCACCGCGCCATCGGCCTCGACGCGCCGCCCTTCGTCATCGCCGAGATGAGCGGTAACCATAACCAGTCCCTGGAGCGCGCGCTGGCCATCGTCGATGCGGCCGCTCAGGCTGGCGCCCATGCGTTGAAGCTGCAGACCTACACCGCCGACACCATGACCCTGGACATCGACCAGGGCGAGTTCCGCATCAGCGACCCCGACAGCCTGTGGGCCGACACCTCGCTGTACGCCCTGTACCAGCAGGCGCACACGCCGTGGGAGTGGCACGCACCGATTTTCGAACGGGCGAAAAGTCACGGCATGCTGGCGTTTTCCTCGCCGTTCGATGAAACCGCCGTCGACTTTCTCGAAAGCCTGGACGTGCCGGCCTACAAGATCGCCAGTTTCGAGAACACCGACCTGCCGTTGATTCGCAAGGCCGCCGCCACCGGCAAGCCGCTGATCATTTCCACCGGCATGGCCACCGTGGCCGAGCTCGACGAAAGCGTACGTGCCGCCCGCGCCGCCGGCTGCCGCGACCTGATTCTGCTCAAGTGCACCAGCACCTACCCGGCGTCGCCGCTCAACACCCACTTGCGCACCATCGCCCACATGCGCGAGCTGTTTGGCTGCGAGGTCGGTTTGTCCGACCACACCATGGGCGTGGGCGCGGCGGTGGCGGCGGTGGCCCTGGGTGCCAGCGTGGTGGAAAAACACTTCACCCTGGACCGCAGCGCCGGTGGCGTCGATGCCAGCTTCTCGCTGGAACCGGCCGAACTTGCCAGCCTGGTTACCGAAACCGAGCGTGCCTGGCAGGCGCTGGGGCAGGTGCAATACGGCGCCACCAGCGCCGAGCAGAAGTCGCTGGTGTACCGCCGCTCGCTGTACGTGGTGCGTGACGTGGCGGTGGGCGAAGCACTGACCCGTGACAACGTGCGTGCCATTCGTCCGGGCCTGGGCCTGGCGCCCCGGCACCTCGACACCGTGCTGGGCCGCGTGGCACGGCGCCCTCTGGCCCGCGGCATGGCGCTGGATTGGTCGATGATCGACTGAACCGCAGCTTAAGCATGGCCAAAAAACTCGAAATCATGTTGAATCAACGTGACCTATGAGTCATAACGCGCATCTCCACTGTAACCTGTTGTTGGGTAACAAGGGCGCAGTGACCCTGGTCGGCCGTGTTTTTCGGCCCCGGCGTCGCCTGTTTTCGCCCCCGCGCGGGTGATGCACATCCCGGTTTTGTTGGCGCCCCTCGATCATGCGAGCGGTGATATTTAGCTCTTTATTATTGGGAAGCCATGATGATTGGCATAAAAAGCATAGCGAGTTACGTGCCTTCCGAAGGCCTTGATAACTACGCCCAGGGTGCCAAATTTGCCAAGGACGAAGAGTTCATCCTGGGCAAGATCGGCTCCGCTTTCCTGCCGCGCAAAGACGCCGGCCAGGAGACCTCCGACCTGTGTGTCGAAGCGGTCAATGCTCTGTTTGCGAATAACCCTGAGCTTTCGCGCGAGTCCATCGATGCGCTGATCGTCGTCACCCAGAACGGTGACGAGGAAGGCCTGCCGCACACTGCGGCCATCGTCCAGGACAAGCTGGGCCTGCCGACCCACGTGGCAGCGTTCGACATTTCCCTGGGCTGCTCGGGCTATGTCTACGGCATCTACGCGATGAAGGGCTTCATGGAAGCTGCGGGCCTGAAGAACGGCCTGCTGATCACCGCCGACCCGTATTCGAAGATCGTCGACCCTGAAGACCGCAACACCACCATGCTCTTCGGCGACGCCGCCACCGCCACCTGGATGGGCGAAGACGCCGTGTGGCAACTGGGCAAGGCCAAGTTCGGCACCGACGGCTCGGGTGCGCCGCACCTGAAGGTCAGCGACGGCGTGTTCTTCATGAACGGCCGCCAGGTGTTCAACTTCGCGCTGCTGAAAGTGCCAGCGCACCTGCACGAACTGCTGGATGAGTCGGGCCTGAAGTCTGCCGACATCGACGCGTTCTGCATTCACCAGGGCAGCGCGGCCATCGTCGATGCCGTGGCACGGCGCTTCGAGGAAGAGCCGGAGAAGTTCATCAAGGACATGGTCGAGACCGGCAACACGGTGTCCTCCAGCGTGCCGTTGCTGCTGGAAAAGCACGTGATGGACGCCAAGTGGAAACGCGTGGCCATCAGCGGCTTCGGCGTAGGCCTGTCCTGGGGTTCGGCGATTCTTTACCGCTGATTTCCCGTGGGGGCTGGCACGCCAGCTCCCACAGTTTGTTTCCGGCTTCTGATACGCTTTACGGCTGAACGTATCACCAAGGCCGCCCACCATGACCGATATCCCCCAGCGCAACGCGCAACTGCTGCAAGCGCGCTGGCCCTCGCTGTTCACCCGCCTGCAACTGGAAAACCCCGAGACCGTCCCCGCGCAGCTGGTGGAAGGGCTGGGCTCTACCCTCAGCGTCAATGGCGTGCAGCTCACCAGCCGCCATGACCGTGGGGCCGAAGCGCAGCTGCAGGCAGCCACCTTGCCGGCCGATGCTGCGCATGTGCACGTCTACGGCACGGGCCTGGGTGACCTGCCACTGGCCTTGCTTCAGCGCCCGGCGCTGCAACGGCTGACCGTGCACATTCTCAACAGCGCGATTTTCGCCCTGGTGGTGCAGATCCTCGACCAGGCTGACTGGCTGCAGGACCCGCGCGTCGAGCTGGTCATGGCCGGCGACCACAGTGAAATCTGCCTGCCGTTCTTCGCCTTGCCCTCCGAACTGGTGCTGGCCGACGACTACAACGCGAAAATCCGCGACCGGCTGATCAGCGAAGTGCACCTGGCGTTCAATAATCGCGACTTCACCGTGCAAGACCCGGAAATCGCCGAGCGTCTGCAGCAAGCCGTGCCCCTGCTGCAGCGCGACCCGGACGTGGCCGCGCTGTTTGCCACCCAGCCCGGCCGCGAGTTTTTCGTGATCGCCACCGGCCCCAGCCTGGAGCAGCATTTCACAGCGCTAAAGCGCGTGCGTGAACAAGCCCATCGGCCGTTCTTCATCTGCGTCGACACCGCCTACCGGCCACTGCTGGCCCAGGGCATCGTCCCGGACCTGGTGGTCAGCATCGACCAGCGCATCAGCAGCCGCCACCTGCCGGCCGAAGGCTCGGCGGCGGTAGGCCTGGTGTACCTGCCATTGCTTGAGCGTTCACTGCTCGACAGCTGGCAGGGCCCGCGCCATGTCGGCTATTCCAGCAGCCCGATCTATGCGCAACTGCGTGAGCAACTGCCGAAGGCCAGCCTCTACGTGGGCGGCAGCGTCATCCACCCGGCGGTGGACCTGGCGGTGAAAATGGGGGCAGGGCGGGTAACCCTGTTCGGCGCCGACTTCGCCTTCCCGGGCGACAAGACCCATGCCGGCTGGGGCGACGGCGACCTGGGGCCGCAGTTGCAGGCGGCGAAGCACTGGGTGCTCGATGGTCACGGCCAGCGTGTGCGCACCCAGCTCAACTTCCGCAGTTACCTGGTGGAGCTTGAGCGCTTCATTGCCGGCCACCCGCAAGTGCCGTTCTTCAATACCAGCCGTGCCGGGGCGATGATCGCCGGCACGCGTTTCGACCCGGAGTGGTGCCAATGAGCGGCTTTGATCAATACCGGGCGGCGGCGGTCGACTGTGCGCACCTGTTCCGCCTGGGGCGCGATGTTGAGGCGGCGTTGGTGATGGTGGAGGTGTTTGGCGCGGTTATGCCGTTGTTCGAGCGTGCTTCGGTGCAGTTGCAACAGCAGTGGCAGGCGGTGTTGGGGCAGATTCTGGTGTGCCAGGAAGGGCAGGATTGGTTGGGGTTGGCGGATTATCTGGAGTATGAGTTGGTGGAGTTGATGCGACAGGTTGCGCTGTAGCGGCTGCGCCGCGGCGGTCCTGGCGCAGGGCCCAAGCGAGTGGGTGTGTTCACGAGTAACGAATTCCGCTCGGCGATTTCGGATATATCCATTTTCGGGATATGGTCACGATTGTCGGATCCTGCTTCTGGCATTTCTGGATATATCCATTTTCGCGGTGAGACCACCGACCGTTTCGGCCTTACGCCGACTCACTTTTTTTCAGACGCCAAAAAAAGTAAGCAAAAAACGCTTGCCCCTGCTTGGGCCCTCCGCTGCGCTACGGGTCCCCTCCTTCCGGCGCCGCTCAACGGGCAGACGGCACCCGCTATAGAAGCCTGCGGGTTACCGTCTCTTCGGCCTGCGGCCTCGGCCCTTCGGGCAGCCCGTTGATCGACGCCTCCAGTCGGCCCGGGCGCTTTACGGGGCATACAATCAAGATCAAGAGCCAGATCAACAGCAGATCACAAGCCAGATCAACAACAGATCAACGGCAGATCACAAGCCAGATCAACAACAGATCAACGGCAGATCACAAGCCAGATCAACAACAGATCAACGGCAGATCACAAGCCAGATCAACAACAGATCAACGGCAGATCACAAGCCAGATCAACAGCAGGTCACAAACTGGATCAAACGCCAGGCCAACCTCAGAATCGTGATCGCCGTCACGAAGGTGATGCAACAGCCTCGGCGAGCTGGTCTATCCTCAGACCCTTACCGCCAGCATCACCCAGCGCAAAAATGTGATCTGTGTCACAGTCGATACGTGGAAGTGTGCAGCCAAAAAGATCGTCGACCGGGCTGAAAGCCCCGGTTTACAAGGGGTAGCGTATTGATGGCGTTTTTTTTCAGAAAAAGCCCTCAAGCAACTTCCCATCACGACGATAACTATTACGAAGGTTCTCTAGGCCACACCCGGCGGTTGCCAGGGCCGGAAGCCGCTGCACCCACCCATCGAGGAATTCGTCATGGCTTTGACTGTAAACACTAACATCGCTTCGCTGACCGTTCAGAACAACCTGAACAACGCTTCCAGCAGCCTGTCCACCGCAATGACTCGTCTGTCTTCCGGCCTGAAAATCAACAGCGCCAAAGACGACGCCGCCGGCCTGCAAATTGCCAGCCGTCTGACCACTCAGATCAATGGCCTGACCATGGCGACCAAAAACGCCAACGACGGTATCTCGATCGCCCAGACCGCTGAAGGCGCTCTGCAAGAGTCGACCAACATTCTGCAGCGTATGCGTGAACTGGCCGTCCAGTCGCGAAACGACTCCAACAGCACCGCTGACCGTACCTCGCTGAACGCTGAATACTCTCAGATGAGCGAAGAACTGACCCGTATCTCGACTTCGACCACTTTCGGCACCGGCATGAAACTGCTGGACGGTTCGGCTTCGACCCTGGAATTCCAGGTTGGCGCGATGACTGGTTCCGACCAGCACATCACCCTGTCCCTGACCGGCAACTTCTCGGCCAGCGGCCTGGGCCTGTCGAGCACCACCATTTCGGGTACCAGCAACGACGCAGCGCACAGCGCAGTCGACGCCTCGATCTCCGCGATCGACGCCGCACTGGCCACCATCAACAGCGCTCGTGCTGACCTGGGTGCCAAGCAAAACCGTTTCTCCAGCACCATCTCCAACCTGAACAACATCGTTTCGAACGCCACCGCTTCGCGTTCGACCATTCAGGATGCTGACTTCGCTGCTGAAACCGCTGAACTGACCAAGCAACAAACTCTGCAGTCGGCTTCCACCGCGATCCTGTCGCAAGCCAACCAACTGCCATCCGCTGTACTGAAGCTGCTTCAGTAATAGCAACGGCTAGTTGAACGAAAGGGTACTTAACGGTGCCCTTTCGTTTTTTCACATTAACGAGGTGACGGACATGGACATGAGCGTCAAATTGAACGCGTCTTACCCCCAGGTTGCGACGCATGCGACGACGGCCGCCAGCGCAGCCGCGCCAGCCTCGTCCGCGGCGAGCACCGCCACCGCGACGGCTAGCAGCGACACCAGCAGCACCAAACAGCCCAAACGGGAAGAATTGAATCAAGCAGTGAAGGACTTGCAGGACTTCGTCGACTCGACGCAGCGCAACCTGGAGTTCTCCATTGATGACACGACCCACCAGGTCGTGGTCAAGGTCATTGCCACCGACAGTGGCGAAGTGGTACGGCAGATACCGACCGAAACTGCCTTGAAATTGGCGCAAAATCTCAAGGACGGCAATAGTACGCTGTTCGACACGCAAGTCTGAGCCGTTGGCACGAGACTTGTTTGTATTTGTAGAAACCAGCTTACGATAGGCGTTTTGTCAAAAAGCCGACAGCCGCCGGAACGGGAGTTCACACATGACCACCACTTCCAGTACTTCGAGTACGACCAGCACGACCTCCGTCAGTAGTTCGGGCGGCATCACTGTCAGCGGCGTCGGTTCGGGTATCGATACGGCCGCCATCGTCGAGGCCCTGGTCAACGCCCAGAAGGCGCCGAAACAGGACCAGATCACGGCGCAGCTGTCGACCACGGCGGCGTTGAGCTCTGCGGTCAGCACTGTCAATGACGCATTGAAAACGTTCACCACCGCCATGGCGGCGTTGAATGATGTCAACTCGTTCACTGGCCTGGCGGCGACTTCGTCCGATGAGACGACGGCGACTGCCACCTCGAGCAACACGGCGGCGGCGGGTACCTACAACCTGGACGTAACGCAAATTGCCACCAGCTCGAAGGTCACCACGGCGGCGGTTTCGGGCGGCGCGAAGACCGTCATGAACACTGACGCGACGACACTGAGTATCACCCAGGCCAATGGCACTGCGTACTCGGTGTCCCTGGCGGCGAATACCACGCTGTCGGGTGTGCGCGACGCGATCAACAGTCAGCTGCAGTCAGCCGGTATCTCGGCCAACCTGGTAACTGACTCCACCGGCGCGTCGCGGCTGGTGCTGTCGTCCACCACCACGGGCGCCGATACCGGTCTGTCGGTGAGTGGCATTGATGCCTTGGCTGTCGACGGTACCCAGAAAGGTTCGAGCAGTGGCGCCGGCTATCTGGGGACTCTGCCTCAAGATGCGATCTACTCGATCGATGGTCTGGACAGCATGACCAGTTCCAGCAACTCGCTGACGACTGCGATCAGTGGTGTGACTATCAATCTGACCGGAGACGGCAGCACTGCCATCACGGTAGGCTCCAGCACCGACGACATGAAAACCTCGGTAACCACCTTCGTCAGCGCCTACAACGCGCTGATGCTGGCAGTCACCGCGCAGACCGCAGTAACCGCCACTGGCGCCACCGACAGTACCAGCACCTCGGCCACCACCACGGCTGGCGCGCTGACGGGTGACTCGGGCATTCGCTCGTTGCTGGCGTCCATCCAGGGGCAGCTGACCAAGTCGAGCACCACCAGCGGCAACCTCAGCATCCTTTCGCAGTTGGGCGTCACCACGCAGACCGATGGCACGCTGCTGATGAACAGCACCACCTGGGATACGGCGATGACCACCAACGCTGGCAACGTCGCCGGCTTGTTCGTGGGTACCGATGGCTTGCTCAGCCGCTTGACCTCGGTGATCACGCCCTACACTCAGACTGGCGGTATTCTCGAGACGCGGGTCAAGCAGTACGCGGCCACCACGAGCGACCTGACTGATCAGCAGGAGGATCTGGACGCACGCATGACCACCCTGACTACCACCCTGACAGCCAAGTACGCGGCCATGGACACCCTGGTAGCCCAGCTCAACGCCACCAGCTCCAGCGTGATGACCACCTTGAACTCGCTGAACTCCAGCTCGTCGGACTGATCGGCGCCGCTGAAAAGGGCCCGGGTCCGTCGATATCGACGGCCCGGGCTTTGTCGTTTCAGAGTGCCCCCATGGCATACCCCTAAAGTTTTTTGCGGGCCAGTCGACACAATGGTCATGCAAACACACATCACTGTTGACGTGTAACGAGGAAGCAACATGAATCCCATGAAAGCCCTTCGCCAATACCAGAAGGTCAGTTCTGTGGCGCAGACCTCCGAGGCGAGCCCTCACCGCCTGGTGCAAATGCTCATGGAAGGCGGGCTCGATCGCCTGGCGCAAGCCAAAGGCGCATTGAGCCGTGGCCAGATTGCGCAGAAGGGCCTCATGCTGAGCAAGGCCATCGAGATCATCGGCGGCCTGCGTACCGGCCTGGACCCTGAAAAGAGCGGTGGCGACCCGGCCTCGCTGCAGGACCTGGATGCGCTGTACGCTTACATGATGCAACGCCTGGGCGAAGCCAACCGCAAGAACGATCCGGAAATGATCGACGAGGTTGCGCGGCTGCTGATTACCGTGAAGAGTGGCTGGGACGCCATTGCTACAGTTGAGTGAAGCCAATGTCCGAGGAAGTCGACATGAGTGCGCTGCAACGAATTGAATACACCCGTCATGCCCTCAGCGATGCGCTGGCCGCCCGTGACTGGGAAGCCATCCGCGAACTGGACCGCCAATGCCGGGCCTGCGTGGATGCGCTGGCCGCCGAAAAGCCCGCCGACGAGCCGGAATTGCGCAGCAAGCTGGAAGGTTTGCTGGCGGTGTATCGGCAGTTGCTGGAGGCCAGCAAGGGTGAGCGCGCGGCAATAGTCGACGAGATGTCACAACTGAAACATGCGCACAACGCTGCAAAGGTTTACCATCTGTTCCGTTAATTTGCTCGGTTGATCAGAAGTAATGCGCCATAAATTTGACTGTATTCGCTTTTTTGACTTAACTAGTAGCTGTTTACTTTCTTCAGACGTCTAAAGGCCATAACCAGCCGATTTTCGTCTAGCTTGCCCATTGCGGGCATCGAGTTGACTAGGGAAGTTGCTATTGCATGTGGCGTGAAACCAAAATTCTGCTAATCGATGACGATAGCGTTCGCCGCCGGGACCTGGCGGTGATACTCAATTTTCTCGGCGAAGAAAATTTGCCCTGCACCAGTACCGACTGGCAGCAGGTGGTCGATTCGTTGTCGTCGAATCGGGAAGTGCTTTGCGTCCTGGTAGGGACTGTGAACACACCCGGTACCCTTCAGGGCTTGCTTAAGACCATCGCCGGGTGGGATGAGTTCCTTCCGGTGCTGCTTTTGGGTGACACGGCCACTGGCGACTTGCCAGAAGACTTGCGCCGGCGCGTGCTTTCCAGCCTGGAAATGCCGCCCAGCTACAGCAAGTTGCTGGACAGCCTGCACCGCGCCCAGGTCTATCGCGAGATGTATGACCAGGCCCGTGAGCGTGGCCGGCAGCGCGAGCCCAACCTGTTCCGCAGCCTGGTAGGCACCAGCCGTGCCATCCAGCACGTGCGCCAGATGATGCAGCAGGTGGCCGACACCGACGCCAGCGTGCTGATCCTGGGCGAGTCGGGCACCGGCAAGGAAGTGGTGGCGCGCAACCTGCACTACCATTCCAAGCGCCGCGACGCGCCATTCGTGCCGGTCAACTGCGGGGCCATTCCGGCCGAGTTGCTGGAAAGCGAGCTGTTCGGCCATGAGAAGGGCGCATTCACCGGCGCCATCACCAGCCGCGCCGGGCGTTTCGAACTGGCCAACGGCGGCACCCTGTTCCTCGACGAAATTGGCGACATGCCGCTGCCAATGCAGGTCAAGTTGCTGCGCGTGTTGCAGGAGCGCACCTTCGAACGCGTGGGCAGCAACAAGACCCAGAGCATCGACGTGCGCATCATCGCCGCCACGCACAAGAACCTGGAAAGCATGATCGAGGTGGGTACGTTCCGTGAGGACCTGTACTACCGCCTGAACGTGTTCCCGATTGAAATGGCACCGCTGCGCGAACGCGTCGAAGACATTCCGTTGTTGATGAACGAACTGATCTCGCGCATGGAACATGAAAAGCGCGGCTCCATTCGTTTCAACTCTGCTGCAATCATGTCGCTGTGCCGCCACGGCTGGCCGGGCAACGTTCGCGAACTGGCCAACCTGGTGGAGCGCATGGCAATCATGCATCCGTACGGGGTTATCGGTGTCGCCGAGCTGCCGAAGAAATTCCGTTACGTCGATGACGAAGACGAGCAATTGGTCGACAGCCTGCGCAGTGACCTTGAAGAGCGCGTGGCCATCAACGGCCATACCCCGGACTTCACCACCGGCGCGATGCTGCCGCCCGAAGGCCTGGACCTCAAGGACTACCTGGGTGGCCTGGAGCAGGGGTTGATTCAGCAAGCCCTGGACGATGCCAACGGTATTGTCGCCCGCGCCGCCGAACGCCTGCGTATCCGCCGTACTACCCTGGTGGAAAAAATGCGCAAATACGGCATGAGCCGTCGTGAAGGTGACGATCAGACAGATGATTGACGCCTGAGTTCCCCCGAGCGGTGCAGGGATGCACCGCTGAACTTGCCTTGTAGCTTTTTCCTCGCTTTTCCCCTTCTCGTAAACCCCCGTCCTCATTGGCTTTCCTTGATTTGTATCAAGGATGATTCCAATCTCTGCGGCTGTGATGGCCCGCACAAAATGATCCGGCACGACGATTGCTACATGTCAGCAACGATACCTGTTTATGACGGTATGCCACGCGAGAGATCACGATGCCACAGGCCGCCCCCATGACCAACGCCCCTGAACTCGAGGGCCAACCCTCCGTCGAGCAAACCAGCCGGCTTGGCCTTGAGCAGGCGTTCGCGCTGTTCAACCAGATGTCGACGCAACTCAGCGACTCCTACAGCATGCTGGAAGCCCGGGTGGCCGAGCTCAAGGGCGAACTGGCAGTAGTCAGTGCCCAGCGCATGGCCGAGCTGGCCGAGAAAGAGCGCCTGGCCAACCGCCTGCAGCACCTGCTGGACCTGCTGCCCGGTGGCGTGATTGTCATCGACGGCCACGGCGTGGTGCGCGAGGCCAACCCGGCCGCTACCTTGCTGCTGGGTGAGCCGCTGGAAGGCGTGCTGTGGCGCCAGGTGATTGCCCGCTGTTTCTCGCCGCGTGAAGACGACGGCCACGAGATTTCCCTGAAGGACGGCCGCCGGTTGTCCATCGCCACCCGCTCCCTCGACGCCGAGCCGGGGCAGTTGGTGCTGCTGAATGACCTGACGGAAACCCGTCGGTTGCAGGACCAGCTGGCGCGCCACGAGCGTTTGTCGTCGCTGGGCCGCATGGTCGCTTCGCTCGCCCACCAGATCCGCACGCCGCTGTCGGCCGCGCTGCTCTACGCCAGTCATTTGACGGAGCAGGCGCTGCCGGTGGAAACCCAGCAACGCTTCGCCGGCCGCCTGAAAGAGCGCCTGCATGAGCTGGAACACCAGGTGCGCGACATGCTGGTGTTCGCCCGCGGCGAGCTGCCGCTCAGTGACCGCCTGACACCCCGGGCGCTGTTCGAGGCCTTGCAGTCGGCGGCCCACACCCATGTGCAGGATTTGTCGGTGCGCTGGCAGTTCGACTGCCCGCGTGGCGAGCTGCTGTGCAACCGCGACACCCTGGTGGGGGCGCTGCTGAACCTGATCGAAAACTCGATCCAGTCCAGCCAGGGCCAGGTGCACCTGAAGATTCACTTGTACGCCCGTGATCACCAACTGCGCCTGGCGGTCAGCGACAACGGCAGTGGCATCGAGCCGGCCGTGCTGGCGCGCCTGGGCGAACCGTTCTTTACCACCAAGACCACCGGCACCGGCCTCGGCCTGGCTGTGGTCAAGGCCGTGTCCCGCGCCCACCAGGGCGAGCTGGCGATTTCCTCGCGGCTGGGGCGCGGCACCTGTGCGCTGGTGACGCTGCCACTGATCCATACCCGTGCGGTGCAGGAGTAACGCTGATGGCTATCAAGGTCCTGCTGGTCGAAGATGATCGGGCCCTGCGCGAGGCGCTGGGTGACACGCTGGAGCTGGGCGGTTATGACTACCGCGCGGTGGGCAGTGCCGAAGACGCCTTGCTGGCCGTTGGTGCCGAGGTGTTCGGCATGGTCATCAGCGACGTCAACATGCCGGGCATGGATGGCCATCAGCTGTTGTGCCAATTGCGCGCGCGCCAGCCGCAGCTGCCGGTGTTGCTGATGACCGCCCATGCCGCCGTCGACCGCGCCGTGGAAGCGATGCGCGCCGGCGCCGCCGATTACCTGGTCAAGCCGTTCCTGCCCAAGGCCCTGCTGGACCTAGTGGCCCGGCACGCCCTGGGTTGCCTGGGTGCTACTGAAAGCGAAGGGCCGGTGGCAGTCGAGCCGGCCAGTGCCAAGCTGCTGGAGCTGGCCGCGCGCGTGGCACGCAGTGATTCGACGGTGCTGATCTCGGGCGAGTCCGGAACCGGCAAGGAAGTGCTGGCGCGCTACATTCACCAGCAGTCGAACCGGGCCAACCGGCCATTCATTGCCATCAACTGCGCGGCCATCCCCGACAACATGCTCGAAGCCACGCTGTTCGGCCATGAGAAAGGCTCGTTCACCGGCGCCATCGCGGCGCAGGCAGGCAAGTTCGAACAGGCCGACGGCGGCACGCTGCTGCTCGACGAGATTTCTGAAATGCCCCTGGGCCTGCAGGCCAAGCTGCTGCGGGTGCTGCAGGAGCGTGAAGTGGAGCGGGTAGGGGCGCGCAAGCCGATTGCCCTGGACATTCGCGTGGTGGCCACCACCAACCGCGACCTGGCTGGCGAGGTGGCGGCGGGGCGCTTCCGTGAAGACCTGTACTACCGCCTGTCAGTGTTCCCGCTGGCCTGGCAGCCGCTGCGCGAGCGCACCGCCGACATTCTGCCGCTGGCCGAGCGCCTGCTGGCCAAGCACGTCAATAAAATGAAGCATGCTGCCGTGCGCCTGGCGCCCGGCGCCCAGGCCTGCCTGGTGAACTACCCGTGGCCGGGCAACGTGCGCGAACTGGACAACGCCATTCAGCGCGCGCTGATTCTGCAGCAGGGCGGGCTGATCCAGGCCGAGGATTTCTGCCTGGCGGGCCCTGTGGGTGCGGCGCCACTGCCGGCCTTGAGCATCGTGCGCAGTGCGCCGGCGGCCGTCGAGTCCTTGACGGCGCTGCCGGCGGAAACGGCCGGGGCGCTGGGCGACGACCTGCGCCGCCGGGAATTCCAGCTGATCATCGACACCCTGCGCACCGAGCGCGGGCGCCGCAAGGAAGCCGCCGAGCGCCTGGGCATCAGCCCGCGCACCTTGCGCTACAAGCTGGCGCAGATGCGCGATGCGGGCATGGACGTGGAAGCCAGCCTGTACGCCAGTTGAATATGTAACGCCTGACACGAACCCTTGTGGGAGCTGGCACCCTTGTTGCTACCTCCTTTGTATCCGTTGTAACAGTGTCAAAAAATTGCGGGCCGTCGGAGAGAGTGATCCATGAGCCAAGGTATTGAATTCAACCGTCTGATTATGGACATGCGCACCATGCAGGCAGACGCCATGGGCGTCAGCAAGACTGCCGTGGCCCCGGAAACAGCGGGTACCAGCAGCTTTGCCGAGCTGCTGGGCAATGCAGTCAACAAAGTCAGCGACACCCAGCAGGCGTCCGACCAGTTGGCCAACGCCTTCGAAATCGGCAAGAGCGGTGTCGACATCACTGACGTGATGGTGGCGTCGCAGAAAGCCAGCGTGTCGTTCCAGGCGCTGACCCAGGTACGCAACAAGCTGGTTCAGGCGTACCAAGACATCATGCAGATGCCGGTATAAGGGCGAGATTGAGACATGGCAGACGCAGTCGTGGATAACGTACCAGCCAAGAACGGCGCAGCCGGCGGCAAGCCGCCGCTGTTTGGCCTGTCCTTCCTGGAAAATATTTCCAAGATGACCATGTTGCGTCAGGTGGGCCTGTTGGTCGGCCTGGCTGCCAGCGTGGCGATTGGTTTTGCCGTGGTGCTGTGGTCGCAGCAGCCCGATTACCGTCCGTTGTACGGCAGCCTGGCCGGCATGGACACCAAGCAGGTGATGGAAACCCTTAACGCGGCGGACATCCCCTACACCGTTGAGCCCAACTCCGGCGCGCTGCTGGTCAAGGCCGATGACATCGGCCGTGCGCGCATGAAGCTGGCCGCCGCTGGCGTGGCGCCGAGCGACGGCAACGTCGGCTACGAAATCATGGACAAGGAACAGGCGCTGGGCACCAGCCAGTTCATGGAAACCGCCCGCTACCGTCAAGGCCTTGAAGGCGAGCTGGCCCGCACCATCTCCAGCCTGAACAACGTCAAGGGCGCCCGCGTACACCTGGCCATTCCGAAAAGCTCGGTGTTCGTGCGTGACGACCGCAAGCCTACCGCCTCGGTATTGGTGGAACTGTACCCGGGCCGCACCCTGGACGCAGGCCAGGTGCTGGCCATCGTCAACCTGGTGGCCACCAGCGTGCCTGAAATGGACAAGTCCGGCGTTGCCGTGGTGGACCAGAAAGGCAACCTGCTGTCCGAGCAACTGCAAGACTCCGAGCTGACCATGGCCGGCAAGCAGTTCGACTACAGCCGCAAAATGGAAAGCATGCTCACCCAGCGTGTGCACAACATTCTGGAGCCGGTGCTGGGCAACGACCGCTACAAGGCCGAAGTGTCGGCCAACGTCGACTTCAGCGCCGTTGAATCCACCAGCGAGCAGTTCAACCCCGACCAGCCGGCCCTGCGCAGCGAGCAGTCGGTGACCGAACAACGTTCCAGTGGCAGCGGCCCGTCCGGCGTGCCCGGTGCCTTGACCAACCAGCCACCGGCCCCGGCCAGTGCCCCGCAGAAAACCGGTGGCGCCGCTACCGCCGCTGCGCCTGCCGCTATTCCGCCAGGCCAGCCGCTGCTGGACGCCAATGGCCAGCAGATCATGGACCCGGCCACCGGCCAACCGATGCTGGCGCCGTACCCGGCCGACAAGCGTAACCAGTCGACCAAGAACTTCGAGCTGGACCGTTCCATCAGCCACACCAAACAGCAGCAGGGTCGCCTGACCCGCCTGTCGGTGGCGGTAGTGGTCGACGACCAGGTCAAGACTGACGCCAAGGGCGAGGTCACCCACACGCCGTGGAGTGCCGACGACCTGGGCCGCTTCACCCGCCTGGTGCAGGACGCCGTTGGCTTCGACGCCAGCCGTGGTGACAGCGTGACCGTGATCAACGCACCGTTCTCCGCCGACCGTGGCGAAGTGGTGCCGGAAGTTTCCTTCTACCAGCAACCCTGGTTCTGGGAAGTGGTCAAGCAGGTACTGGGCGTGCTGTTTATCCTGGTGCTGGTGTTTGGCGTGTTGCGCCCGGTGCTCAACAACATCACCGGTGGTGGCAAGGGCAAAGGCTTGGTCGGCGCCGACGGCGACGTGGAACTGGGTGGCATGGGCGGTCTGGATGGCGAATTGGCCAACGACCGTGTCACCCTGGGCGGGCCGCAGAGTATTCTGCTGCCAAGCCCGAGCGAGGGATATGACGCTCAGCTGAACGCAATCAAGAGTCTGGTGGCCGAAGATCCGGGTCGCGTGGCCCAGGTCGTGAAAGAGTGGATTAACGCCGATGAGTAACAATCAAGCGCTTGCCGCCAAACTGACCAAAGTCGACAAGGCGGCCATCCTCCTGCTGTCCCTGGGCGAGACCGATGCTGCCCAGGTGCTGCGGCACATGGGCCCCAAGGAAGTCCAGAAAGTGGGCGTGGCGATGGCGCAGATGCGCAACGTGCACCGCGAGCAGGTCGAGCAGGTGATGAGCGAGTTCGTCGACATCGTCGGCGACCAGACCAGCCTGGGCGTGGGCTCGGATACCTACATCCGCAAGATGCTGACCTCGGCCCTGGGCGAAGACAAGGCCAACGGCCTGATCGACCGCATCCTGCTGGGCGGCAACACCAGCGGCCTGGACAGCCTGAAGTGGATGGAGCCACGCGCCGTGGCCGACGTGATCCGCTACGAACACCCGCAGATCCAGGCCATCGTCGTGGCGTACCTGGACGCCGACCAGGCGGGCGAGGTGCTGGGCCATTTCGACCACAAGGTGCGCCTGGACATCATCCTGCGCGTCTCGTCGTTGAACACCGTGCAACCGGCGGCGCTGAAAGAGCTGAACTTGATTCTGGAGAAGCAGTTCTCGGGCAACTCCAACGCGGCGCGTACTACCCTGGGTGGTATCAAGCGTGCGGCGGACATCATGAACTTCCTCGACAGTTCGGTGGAAGGCGCGTTGATGGACTCGATCCGCGAAGTCGACGAAGACCTGTCCAGCCAGATCGAAGACCTCATGTTCGTGTTCAACAACCTGGCCGACGTCGACGACCGCGGTATCCAGGCGCTGCTGCGCGAAGTGTCTTCCGACGTGCTGGTGCTGGCCCTCAAGGGCTCGGACGAGAACGTCAAGGAGAAGATCTTCAAGAACATGTCCAAGCGTGCCGCCGAGCTGCTGCGCGACGACCTGGAGGCCAAGGGCCCGGTGCGCGTCAGCGACGTGGAAACGGCGCAGAAGGAAATCCTCACCATTGCCCGTCGCATGGCCGAAGCCGGCGAGATCGTGCTGGGTGGCAAGGGTGGCGAGGAAATGATCTAACCGTCTTTCCTGTGGTCTAGTTGTTGTGGGAGCTGGCTTGCCAGCGAGTTTTTGCGGCCGTTCCCACATTACCCGTCATGCACCCTGTATTCTGGCGCCATCAGGAATAACCAATGTCCCGCCCTTCCGAACAACACCCCAGCGACCTGATCCGCGCCGAAGACCTGCAAGGCGTCGACCTGTGGGCTATCCCAAGCTTTGACCCCGAAGAGCCCGAGCCTGAGCCCGAACCCGAGCCGATCGTCGAGGAAATCGAGGAAGTGCCGCTGGAAGAAGTCCAGCCGCTGACCCTGGAAGAACTCGAAAGCATCCGCCAGGAGGCCTACAACGAAGGCTTCGCCACGGGCGAGAAGGAAGGTTTTCACAGCACCACGCTCAAGGTGCGCCAGGAGGCCGAAGTGGCCCTGGCCGCCAAGCTGCAAAGCCTGGAGCAACTGATGGGCCATCTGATGGCGCCCATCGCCGAGCAGGACAGCCAGATCGAGAAGTCGCTGGTGGAGCTGGTAGGGCACATCACCCGCCAGGTGATCCAGCGCGAACTCAAGACCGACTCCAGCCAGATCGAACACGTGCTGCGTGAATCGCTGAAGCTGCTGCCCATGGGCGCCGGCAACGTGCGCATCTTCGTCAACCCGCAGGATTTCGAGCAGGTAAAAGCCCTGCGCGAGCGCCATGAAGAAAGCTGGCGCATCCTTGAAGACGAAGTGCTGCTGCCGGGCGGCTGCCGCGTGGAGTCCGAGCACAGCCGCATCGACGCCAGCATGGAAACGCGTATTACCCAGGCCATCGCCCAGCTGTTCGACCAGTTGCACGAGCAGGCCCTGCACCCCGCCGAAGCCGACGTCAGTGTCGACCTGGAAGGCCCTGATGCGCCTTGAACGCACCAGCTTCGCCAAGCGCCTGGGCGGCTATGCGCCCGCCATTACCCTGCCAAGGCAGCCGGTGCTGGAAGGGCGCCTGCTGCGCATGGTCGGCCTGACGCTTGAGGCGGAAGGCCTGCGCGCCGCCATGGGCAGCCGCTGCGTGGTGATCAACGACGACAGCCATCACCCGGTGCAGGTGGAAGCCGAAGTCATGGGCTTCTCGGGCACCAAGATATTCCTCATGCCCGTCGGCAGCGTCGCTGGCATCGCCCCTGGCGCCCGCGTGGTGCCGCTGGCCGACACCGGCCGCCTGCCCATGGGCATGAGCATGCTGGGGCGGATTCTTGACGGTGCCGGCCGCGCGCTGGACGGCAAGGGCGGCATGAAAGCCGAAGACTGGGTGCCCATGGACGGCCCCACCATCAACCCGCTCAAGCGCGACCCCATCAGCCAGCCGCTGGACGTGGGCATTCGCAGCATCAACGGTTTGCTGACAGTAGGGCGCGGCCAGCGCCTGGGCCTGTTCGCCGGTACCGGCGTGGGCAAGAGCGTGCTGCTGGGCATGATGACCCGCTTCACCGAGGCCGACATCATTGTGGTGGGGCTGATTGGCGAGCGGGGCCGCGAGGTGAAGGAATTCATCGAGCACATCCTCGGTGAAGAAGGCCTCAAGCGCTCGGTGGTGGTGGCATCGCCCGCCGACGAAGCGCCGCTGATGCGCCTGCGCGCCGCCATGTACTGCACGCGCATCGCCGAATATTTCCGCGACAAGGGCAAAAACGTCCTGTTGCTGATGGACTCCCTGACCCGTTTCGCCCAGGCCCAGCGGGAAATCGCCCTGGCCATCGGCGAGCCGCCGGCCACCAAGGGTTACCCGCCGTCGGTGTTCGCCAAGCTGCCCAAGCTGGTGGAGCGCGCCGGCAACGCCGAGGCCGGGGGCGGTTCCATTACCGCCTTCTACACCGTGCTGTCGGAGGGCGACGACCAGCAGGACCCCATCGCCGACTCGGCGCGGGGCGTGCTCGACGGCCATATCGTGCTGTCCCGGCGCCTGGCGGAGGAGGGGCACTACCCGGCCATCGACATCGAGGCGTCCATCAGCCGGGTCATGCCCAGCGTGGTCAGCCCGCAGCACATGGGCCAGGCCCAGCACTTCAAACAACTGTGGTCGCGCTACCAGCAGAGCCGCGACCTGATCAGCGTCGGCGCCTACGTGCCCGGCGGCGACCGCGAGACGGACCTGGCGATCAACCTGCACCCGACCCTGGTGCGCTACCTGCGCCAGGGCCTTGACGACAACGAGAGCCTGGAAGCCAGCAGCGAACGCCTGGCGGCCGTGTTCAAACCCGTCGCGCCGAGCTGATAAGCCATGGCCCTCAGCCGCGCAGCACGCCTGGCCCCGGTGGTCGACATGGCCGAGAAGGCCGAGCGCACTGCTGCCCAGCGCCTGGGCCACTTCCAGGGCCAGGTGCGGTTGTCGGAAACCAAGCTGGCGGAACTTGACCGCTACCGCGTGGACTACCAGGCGCAGTGGCACACCTACGGCAGCAAGGGCGTGTCCGGCCAGTGGCTGATGAACTACCAGCGGTTTTTGAACCAATTGGAAACCGCCGTTGCCCAACAGAAGCAGAGCCTGGCCTGGCACCAGAAGAACCTGGAGAACGCCCGGGGCACCTGGCAGCAGGCCTACGCGCGGGTCGAGGGCCTGCGCAAGCTGGTGCAACGTTATATTGACGAGGCCCGGCAACTGGAAGACCGCCGGGAGCAGAAACTGCTGGACGAGTTGTCCCAGCGTTTGCCGCGCCAAGGCAGCTTCTAGCCAATTATTTGTCAAGGGGCAGGTTGCCGGGGTCCGTGCGTGGTGCTAAACCTTGTACGGAGCTGGCTAATTTAAAGGAATTTTGTACATGGCCGTAGAAGCTAATCAATCTGGTGATGGCAAAGAGTTGACCATCAGCATCAAGGGACGCTTTGACTTCGGCTCCCACCAGGACTTCCGCAACGCCTACGAGCGGGTCAACACCAAGCCAACCGCCTACCGCATCGACCTCAAGGACACCACGTACCTGGACAGCTCGGCGTTGGGCATGTTGTTGTTGCTGCGCGACCACGCCGGCGGCGACCACGCCAAGGTCAGGTTGATCAACAGCCAGCCGGACGTGAAGAAAATCCTCGCGATTTCCAACTTCGACAAACTGTTCGAGATCGAATGAACATGCTCGCGGCCAGTGAACCACTGACCGTACTGATCGCCGACGACAACATGACGGATCGCATGTTGCTGTCGAGCATCGTACGGCGTCAGGGCCATCGGGTATTGACCGCCAGCGATGGCCAGGAAGCGGTCGAAGTGTTCGCCCAGCGCCGCCCGCAGCTGGTGCTGCTGGACGCGATGATGCCAGTGGTGGACGGTTTCGAGGCGGCCCGGCAAATCAAGGAGCTGGCGGGCGAAGCCCTGGTGCCGATCATTTTCCTCACCTCCCTTACCGAAGAGGAAGCGCTGGTGCGCTGCCTGGAAGCGGGCGGCGACGACTTTCTGGCGAAGCCCTACAACCAGGTGATCCTGGCGGCCAAGATCAAGGCCATGGACCGCATGCGCCGCCTGCAGGCCACCGTGCTGGAGCAGCGCGACCAGATCACCCGCCACCACGGCTACCTGCTCAACGAGCAGCGCGTGGCCAAGGCCGTGTTCGACCAGGTGGCCCATTCCGGCTGCCTCAGCTCGCCCAACATCCGCTACATGCAGTCGCCCTACGCGCTGTTCAACGGCGACCTGCTGCTGGCCTCGTTCACGCCATCGGGCGGCATGCACCTGCTGCTGGGCGACTTCACCGGCCACGGCTTGCCGGCGGCGGTGGGCGCCATGCCCCTGGCCGAGGTGTTCTACGGCATGACCGCCAAGGGCTACGGGCTGCCGGAAATCCTCCGGGAGATGAACGCCAAGCTCAAGCGCATCCTGCCCGTGGACATGTTCTGCTGCGCAACCCTGCTCAACCTGAATTTCCAGCGGCGCATTGTCGAGGTGTGGAACGGCGGCATGCCCGACGGGTACCTGCACCGCCTGGAAACCGGCGAACACGTGCCGCTGCGTTCGCGCCACCTGCCCTTGGGTGTGCTGTCGCGCGCGACGTTCCAGGAGAAGACCGAAACCTTCTCCCTGCAGCCTGGCGACCGGCTGTTCCTGATGTCCGATGGCGTCATCGACACCGCCAACAGCGATGACCAGCTGTTCGGCCTGGAACGCCTGCAGCGGGTGTTCGAGCTGAACAAGGACCCCGACCAGCTGTTCGAGGACATCCAGGCGGCGCTGAAGGCCTTCCGTGGCGAGTCCCGTGATGACGTCAGCATGGTCCAGGTGACCATGGTCGAGCCCGACGTGCTGGTGCCGCCGGCCACCGTGTACTCCGACAGCGGCGCCTCCAGCCCGCTGAACTGGTCCATGAGCCTGGAATTGCGCGCCGACACCCTCAAGCGTTTCAACCCGCTGCCCTACCTGCTGCAGCTGCTGCAGGAGATCCACGGCCTGCGGGCCCAGAGCGGCGCGCTGTACAGCGTGCTCTCCGAACTGTATTCCAACGCGCTGGAGCATGGCGTGCTGGGGCTCGATTCGAGCCTGAAGCGCGATGCCGAAGGATTTGCACAATACTATGAGCAGCGCAATACTCGCCTCAGCCAACTCAAGGACGGTTACGTGCGCCTGCACTTCCTGGTCACCCCGGAAGGCAATGGCGGCCGTCTGATCATCGATGTCGAGGATAGCGGCCATGGCTTCGACCCGCGCCAGGTGATGGCGCGCCCCGCCGAGGAAAAAGGTCTTTCCGGGCGGGGCCTGAAACTCATCCGGCAACTGAGCGACAGCGCTCAATGGTCGGAAGACGGTCGAAGCGCCTGCGTGGAATTTTCCTGGGGGGCTCTGGCATAATCCCGGCTTGATCAAGGAGCGAACAAGTGTCACATCAACATCTGGACTACGACGTGCTCAGCGCGTTGCAGGAAGTCATGGAGGAGGAGTACCCACTGTTGCTGGATACCTTCCTGACCGACTCCGAGGTGCGCCTCAGTGAGCTGCACCAGGCCACCGACCCTACCCAGTTGGGCCAGGCGGCCCACAGCTTCAAGGGCAGCAGCAGCAACATGGGCGCCACCGCCCTGGCGGATCTTTGCCGCCAGCTGGAGGAGCGCGTCAAGCATCCGCCACTTAACGGCATCGAAGACCTGGTCAACCGCATCGATTCCGAATTCGCCACGGTGCGCAGGCTGTACAGCGACGAGCGCCAGCGCTTCGCCTGCTGAGCGTGGTCATTCGCGGGGCGGGCCAACCTTGGCCCGACTCTTGCTATCTTCCCTGCACCTGTACCCCCGATTTCAGTGCAGCGGAGACCTGTAAATGTCAGTCGCGTCAAACCCCCTCTTGCAGATCAGCAGTACCGCCAGCACCCAGGCCAGCACCCTGGCGAGCCTGAACAAGGCGGCGGAACCCGCCAAGGACACCTCTGCAGACTTTGCCAAGGTGTACGCCAAGCAGTCGCAGAGCACCTCTGCGAAAACGTCGAGCGCCACCGCCACCCAGGCCGCTGCCCAGCAGAATCAGGCTAAAAACGCTGCCGCCCACGACAAGGACACTGCCGCTGCCAAGCCGGCCGTTGCCGATAGCGGCAAGAATTTGCCTGCCCACAAAACCGCCAAGGCAGACCAGGCCGGCAAGGCCGACAAGTCGGATAAAAGCGCCAGTACGGCCAAGACCGACAAGGCTGACAAGGCCGACAAGAGCAAGGCCAGGGATGACGACCAGGATGACGACAACACCGTCACCGATGCCGCCCCTACCGACACCGATACGCCGGTAGCCACCGTGGCCACCCCCGAGCCTGCCGCACCCGTGGCCCCCGTGGTTGACCCGGCCCTGGCGCAGGCGCAGCAACCCGTGGTCGACCCGGCGCAGACCGCGGCGCTGGCGCAGGTGGCGCCACCGGTGGTGGACACTACCACCACTACCGAAGATGCCGACAGCTTCGACCCCTCCAAAGACGACCCGCTGGCCAACATGCCTACCTTGCGCCTGGCGCTGGAGCAGAACGCCAAGGCCCAGGGCACGACCTCGGCGCACGCACAGCCCGATGCTTCGCAGGCCCAGGGCACCAGCAGCTCCGACACCGACCAGAGCTTTGCCAGCGGCCTGGCTGCCATGGTGGTGCAGCAGAAGGGCTCGGGTGAGAGCGACGTCAGCGACAAGGCCTTCGGTGCGCAGCTCGATGACGGCCTGAAAAACGTCAAGGGCGCCAGCGCCGATACCCGCATCGACGATTTCGCCAATCGCCTGGCGGCGATGAGCGACACCTCCGCCACCAGGACCGCCGCCGCCACGCCTGCCACGGTGCAGGCGCCCACCACCCAGCTGGCCATGAACCAGAACGGCTGGACCGAGGGCGTGGTCAACCGGGTCATGTACCTGTCCAGCCAGAACCTGAAGTCGGCGGACATCCAGCTGACGCCCGCCGAACTGGGGCGCCTGAGCATTCGCGTCGACATGACCCCCGACCAGCAGACCGCAGTGACGTTCACCAGCGCCCACCTGCACGTGCGTGAGGCGCTGGAAAGCCAGCAGGGCAAGCTCAAGGACATGTTCGCCGAGCAGGGCATGGGCCAGCTGGACGTCAACGTCTCCGACCAGTCGCGCCAGTCCTCCCAGGACCAGGCCCAGCAGAACCAGCGCACCAGCCGTGGCAGCGCCGGCAGCGATAGCCTGGATGGCGTCGCCGCTGCCTCGCCGTTGGCGTCCGAGCCTACCGTGCAGCAAGTGATCGTGGGCACCAGCGCCATCGATTATTACGCCTGACGTGGGTGGCCCGTGCGGCGGCCTGCGGCCGCTGCTACAAGTTCCGTGTAGCAGCGGCCGCAGGCCGCGTCCCAAATCCCCCGTGAACGCTTTGTCAGCATCTCGACAAATCTGGCATAACACTTGCTCCACCCTCTGCAGGTGAGTGTTAACCCCCCGATTAGTGACGGATTATTGGCATGGCGAAGAGCGAAGCAGCAGAGAAAGAACCAGCAGGCAAAGGCAAACTGAAGATGATCATTCTTCTTGTCGTGGTCCTGCTGCTGGTCATCGGTGGCTCCGTGGGCGCCACCTGGTTCTTCCTGCACAAGGGCGCCGAGGCCAAGCCGGCCGAGGAAGCTGCCGCAGCCCCTGCAGGCAAGCAGCCTGCGTTGTACCAGCCGCTGACCCCGGCGTTCGTGGTCAACTTCAAGCAGGACGGCCGCGACCGCTACATGCAGGTCAGCCTGACCATGCAGGCGCGCGACAAGGCCGACCTGGATGCGCTGATGGTGCACATGCCGGTCATCCGCAACAACCTGGTGATGATGTTCTCGGGCGAAGACTTCGCCACCCTGGCCACGCCCGTGGGCGAGGAAATGCTGCGCCAGAAAGCCACGGCGGCGGTGCAGGCCGTGGCGCAGAAAGAAGTCGGCAAGCCGGTCATCGACCAGCTGCTTTTCACTAACTTCGTATTGCAGTAGGAACACGACATGGCCGTGCAAGACCTGCTGTCCCAGGATGAGATCGATGCGCTGCTGCATGGCGTCGACGATGGGCTGGTGCAGACCGAAAGCCTGGGTGAGCCCGGCAGCGTCAAAAGTTATGACCTGACCAGCCAGGACCGTATCGTCCGTGGCCGCATGCCGACCCTGGAAATGATCAACGAGCGGTTCGCCCGCTACACCCGCATCAGCATGTTCAACCTGCTGCGCCGCTCGGCGGACGTGGCGGTGGGCGGCGTGCAGGTGATGAAGTTCGGTGAATACGTGCACTCGCTGTACGTGCCCACCAGCCTCAACCTGGTGAAGGTCAAGCCGTTGCGCGGCACCGGCCTGTTCATTCTCGACGCCAAGCTGGTGTTCAAGCTGGTGGACAACTTCTTCGGCGGCGACGGCCGCCACGCCAAGATCGAAGGTCGTGAGTTCACGCCTACCGAACTGCGCGTGGTGCGCATGGTGCTGGACCAGGCCTTCATCGACATGAAGGAAGCCTGGCAGGCCATCATGGAAATCAACTTCGAGTACATCAACTCCGAAGTGAACCCGGCCATGGCCAACATCGTCGGCCCCAGCGAGGCCGTGGTGGTGTCCACCTTCCACATCGAACTCGATGGCGGTGGCGGGGACCTGCACGTGACCATGCCGTATTCGATGGTCGAGCCGATTCGCGAAATGCTCGACGCCGGCTTCCAGTCCGACCTGGACGACCAGGACGAACGCTGGAGCAAGGCCCTGCGCGAGGACGTGCTGGACGTAAGTGTGCCATTGAGCGCCACCGTGGCCCGCCGCCAGCTGCGCCTGCGTGACATTCTGCACATGCAGCCGGGGGATGTGATCCCGGTTGAGCTGCCGGAAGAACTGGTACTGCGCGCCAACGGCGTGCCGTCCTTCAAAGCCAAGCTCGGTTCCCACAAGGGCAACCTGGCGCTGCAAGTGATCGAGCCGATCGAACGCCGCTGACCGGCGCTGTCGATAAGCTGTTACCCCTGAATTTATTGCCCGCCGAGGACCTCTGATGGCTGACGAACACGAAATGACTTCCCCGGAAGACCAGGCCCTGGCCGACGAATGGGCTGCTGCCCTGGGTGAGTCCGGCGACGCCGGGCAAAGCGACATCGACGCACTGCTGGCCGCTGACGCCGGCAACTCGGCCGCCGGCTCGCGCCTGGCCATGGAAGAGTTCGGTGCCTCGCCCAAGCACAATGGGCCGGTCAGCCTGGATGGCCCGAACCTGGACGTGATCCTGGACATCCCGGTGACCATCTCCATGGAAGTGGGCGCCACCGACATCAACATCCGCAACCTGCTGCAACTCAACCAGGGCTCGGTGATCGAGCTTGACCGCCTGGCCGGCGAGCCGCTGGACGTGCTGGTCAACGGCACGCTGATTGCCCATGGCGAGGTGGTGGTGGTCAACGAGAAGTTCGGCATCCGCCTGACCGACGTGATCAGCCCCAGCGAACGCATCAAGAAGCTGCGCTGAATGGGCCGCCTGCTGACGTTGCTGCTGGCGCTGCCGCTGCCGGCGTTCGCCGCCACGGTAGGGGCGCCGACCGCGCCCGCAACCCCGGCTGCCGCCCCTGCGGCGCCGGCCGTGGGTTCGGCGCTGGGCGGCGGCATGGCCGGCCAGCTGACGCAGTTGATGCTGGGCCTGTTGCTGGTGATCGGCCTGATCTTCGCGTTGGCGTGGGTGCTGCGCCGCGTGCAGCAGGCCACCCCGAACGGCGGCCAGGTGATTGAGCTGCTGGGTTCGCGCGCCCTGGGCCCGCGGGACCGGCTGGTGCTGGTGCAGGTGGGGTCCGAACAGATCCTGCTGGGCCTGAGCCCGGGCCGCATCGCCCCGTTGCACGTGCTGGAGCACCCCATCGCGGTGCCAGCCAAGACCAAGACGGCCTCGCCGGAGTTCGCCCAGCGCCTCATGGAGCTGATGGGCAAGGACCACAAGGATAAGCACTGATGGGCGCGCTGCGCTTTTTGTTGACCCTGGCATTGGTAGTGGCCGCGCCGATGGCGCTGGCTGCCGACCCGTTGTCGATCCCGGCGATCACCCTGGGCACTGGCGCCAACGGCCAGCAGGAATATTCGGTCAGTCTGCAGATTCTGCTGATCATGACGGCGCTGAGCTTCATTCCAGCGTTCGTCATGCTGATGACCAGTTTCACCCGCATCATCATCGTCTTCTCCATCCTGCGCCAGGCCCTGGGCCTGCAGCAGACGCCATCGAACCAGTTGCTGACGGGCATGGCGCTGTTCCTGACCATGTTCATCATGGCGCCAGTGTTCGACAAGGTGAACCAGCAGGCCCTGCAGCCGTACCTGGCCGAGAAGTTGAGCGCCCAGGACGCCGTGCTGAAGGCCGAAGGGCCGGTGCGCGACTTCATGCTGGCGCAAACCCGGCAGAGCGACCTGGACCTGTTCATGCGCCTGTCGCGCCGCACCGACATCGCCAGCCCTGACCAGGCGCCGTTGACCATCGTGGTGCCGGCGTTCGTCACCTCGGAGTTGAAGACTGCGTTCCAGATCGGCTTCATGATCTTCATCCCGTTCCTGATCATCGACCTGGTAGTGGCCAGCGTGCTCATGGCCATGGGTATGATGATGCTGTCGCCGCTGATCATCTCGCTGCCGTTCAAGATCATGCTGTTTGTGCTGGTGGATGGCTGGGCATTGATCATCGGTACCCTGGCCAGCAGTTTTGGCGGCGTCTGAGACCCCGCACGGAGATTCGTCATGACCCCTGAAGTGGCTGTCGACCTGTTTCGCAACGCGCTGTGGCTGACCACCATGATGGTCGGCATTCTGGTGGTGCCCAGCCTGGTGGTGGGCCTGATCGTGGCCATGTTCCAGGCGGCCACGCAAATCAACGAGCAGACGCTGAGCTTCCTGCCGCGCCTGCTGGTGATGCTGTTTACCCTGATTGTCATCGGCCCGTGGCTGGTGCGCACGTTCATGGAGTACATCACCAACCTGTACACCAGCATCCCGCAAGTGATTGGATGAACCCGCTCCTGCACCTCACCGACGCCCAGATCGGCGCCTGGGTATCGAGCTTCATGCTGCCGCTGTTTCGCGTGGGCTCGATGCTGATGGCGATGCCGGTGTTCGGTACCACCATGGTGCCCAAGCGCATTCGCCTGTACCTGGCCATGGCGATCACCGTGGTTATCGCGCCGTCGCTGCCGCCCATGCCGGTGGTGGATTCCCTCAGCCTGCAGGGGCTGATGCTGGCGGGCGAGCAGATCATCATCGGCTCCTTGCTGGGCTTTTCCCTGCAGATGCTGTTCCAGGCGTTCCTGATTGCCGGGCAGATCCTGGCCATCCAGATGGGCATGGGCTTCGCTTCCATGAACGACCCGGTCAACGGTGTGCAGACTGCCGTGGTGGGCCAGTTCTTCACCATGCTGGTGACGCTGCTGTTCCTGGCCATGAACGGCCACCTGGTGGTGTTCGAGGTGCTGGTGGAAAGCTTCACCACGCTGCCGGTGGGCGGCGGGGTGCTGGTGAACCAGTTCTGGGAGCTGATCATGCACATGAGCTGGGTGCTGGCGGCGGCGGTGGTGCTGGTGCTGCCGGCCATTACCGCGCTGCTGGTGGTCAACGTCGCCTTCGGCGTGATGACGCGCGCCGCGCCGCAGCTGAACATCTTCTCCATCGGCTTCCCGCTGACGCTGGTCATGGGCATGATTATCCTGTGGCTGAGCCTGGCGGACATTCTCAACCAATACCAGCCCATGGCCACCGAGGCCTTGCAGTGGCTGCGCGAACTGGCACGGGCACGCTGACATGGCAGAGAGCGAGAGCGGTCAGGACAAGACAGAAGACCCCACGGACAAAAAGCTGCGCGAGGCGCGCGAACGTGGGGAAGTGGCACGCTCCAAGGAACTCAACACCCTGGCGGTGATGATTGGTGGCTGCGGGGCCCTGCTGGCCTATGGCGGCCACCTGGCGCAGACGCTGATGGAGCTGATGCGCATGAACTTCACCATCAGCCGCGCCGCCATCCTGGACCAGAGCCAGATGGGCGTGGTGCTGCTGGCGTCGGGCAAGATGGCCATCGATGCCGTGCAGCCGATTCTGCTGGTGCTGCTGATCGTCTCGTTCGTGGCGCCGATCTCCCTGGGCGGCTGGTTGTTCTCGGCAAGCTCGCTGGCGCCGAAATTCAGTCGCATGAACCCGCTCAACGGCATCAAGCGCATGTTCTCCATGCACGCGCTGACCGAGCTGTTGAAAGCCCTGGCGAAATTCTTCGTGGTGCTGCTGGTGGCGCTGTTCGTGCTCAACAAGGACCGCCAGGACCTGCTGAGCATCGCCCATGAGCCGCTGGAAATGGCCATCATCCACTGCGTGCAGCTGGTGGGCTGGAACGCGCTGTGGATGTCCATGGGGCTGTTGATCATCGCCGCCGTCGACGTGCCGATCCAGATATACCAGACGCGCCAGAAACTGCTGATGACCAAGCAGGAGATTCGCGACGAACACAAGGACAGCGAGGGCCGCCCCGAGGTCAAGCAGCGTATTCGCCAGCTGCAGCGCGAGATGTCCCAGCGCCGCATGATGTCGGCCATCCCCACGGCCGACGTGATCATCACCAACCCCACCCACTACGCCGTGGCGCTCAAGTACGACCCGGAGAAGGGCAGTGCGCCGATGCTGCTGGCCAAGGGTACCGATTTCATCGCCCTGAAGATTCGCGAGATCGGCAACGAGCACAACATTCAGATCCTCGAATCGCCGGCGCTGGCACGTTCCATCTACTACTCCACCGAGCTTGAGCAGCAGATTCCCGCCGGCCTGTACCTGGCCGTGGCCCAGGTGCTGGCCTACGTCTACCAGATCCGCCAATACCGCGCCGGCCGCGGCAAGCGCCCCATCCCGCTGAAGGATCTGCCGATCCCGCCGGACCTGCGCCGCGACAATTGAATGTGGGAGCTGGCTTGCCAGCGAGATTTTTGCTGACGCCGCACCACTCGCTGGCAAGCCAGCTCCCACAGGATGGTGACACCCCTTAAATTGCCGGCCCCGGCAAAAGTTGGAAAGGTTCTTGCAAAGGCATACCCACAACGCCATCAGGCGTCAAAAGTTTGCTTGAGATCACGGGGACTATCGGTGGATCGCACTCAGTTAATCAACAACGCGCGCAGCAACCTGGTCGGTCTCGGCCGGGGCAGCCTGGGTGTGCCGCTGTTGCTGTTGATCATGCTGGCAATGATGATGTTGCCGGTTCCGCCGTTCCTGCTCGACGTGTTCTTCACCTTCAACATCGCCTTGTCGATCGTGGTCCTGCTGGTGTGCGTGTACGCCCTGCGGCCCCTGGACTTCGCCGTGTTCCCGACCATCCTGCTGGTGGCGACGCTGCTGCGCCTGGCGCTGAACGTGGCGTCCACCCGCGTGGTCATGCTGCACGGCCACGACGGCCACCAGGCCGCGGGCAAGGTGATCCAGGCCTTCGGCGAGGTGGTGATCGGCGGCAACTACGTGGTCGGTGCGGTGGTGTTCGCCATCCTCATGATCATCAACTTCGTGGTGGTGACCAAGGGTGCCGGGCGTATTTCCGAGGTGAGCGCGCGTTTCACCCTGGACGCCATGCCCGGCAAGCAGATGGCCATCGACGCCGACCTCAACGCCGGCCTGATCGACCAGTCCCAGGCCAAGCTGCGCCGCCTTGAAGTGGCCCAGGAAGCCGAGTTCTACGGTTCCATGGACGGTGCCAGCAAATTCGTCCGCGGTGACGCCATCGCCGGGCTGCTGATTCTGTTCATCAACCTGCTGGGCGGCATGGCCATCGGTATCTTCCAGCACGGCCTGAGCTTCGCCGAGGCGGGCAAGGTCTACGCGCTGCTGACCATCGGTGACGGTTTAGTGGCACAGTTGCCATCACTGCTGCTGTCCACTGCCGCCGCCATCATGGTGACCCGTGCGTCGGGCTCCGAAGACATGGGCAAGCAGATCAGCCGCCAGATGTTCGCCTCGCCCAAGGCGCTGGCCGTGTCGGCGGGCCTGATGACCATCATGGGTGCCGTGCCGGGCATGCCCCACGTGTCCTTCCTGTTCCTGGCCATGCTGGCCGGTGGCGGCGCCTACCTGGTGTGGAAAAAGCAGAACGAGGTGAAAGTCGCGGCCGCCGCCGAAGTGCAGCGCCAGCAGGACCTGCTGCCATCGCCTACCCGTTCCCAGGACACCAAGGAACTGGGCTGGGATGACGTTACGCCTATCGACATGATTGGCCTGGAAGTGGGCTACCGCCTGATTCCGCTGGTGGACCGCAACCAGGGCGGCCAGCTGCTGGCGCGGATCAAGGGCGTGCGCAAGAAGCTGTCCCAGGACCTGGGCTTCCTGATGCCCACCGTGCATATTCGCGACAACCTGGATCTGGCGCCCAGCGCCTACCGCCTGACGCTGATGGGCGTGATTCTGGCCGAGGCCGAGATTTACCCCGACCGCGAGCTGGCGATCAACCCCGGCCAGGTGTTCGGCACCCTCAACGGCATCACCGCCAAGGATCCGGCCTTCGGCCTGGACGCGGTGTGGATCGAGCTGAGCAACCGCCCGCAGGCGCAATCGCTGGGCTATACCGTGGTAGACGCCAGTACGGTGGTGGCCACGCACTTGAACCAGATTCTGTCCAAGCACGCCCACGAGCTGATCGGCCACGAGGAAGTGCAGCAATTGCTGTCGGTGCTGGCCAAGGGGTCGCCGAAGCTGGCCGAGGAGCTGGTGCCAGGCGTGCTGTCGCTGTCCAACCTGCTCAAGGTATTGCAGGCGCTGCTGGCCGAGCAGGTGCCGGTGCGCGACATCCGCAGCATCGCCGAAGCCATCGCCAACAACGCGGTCAAGAGTCAAGATACCGCCGCTTTGGTTCAGGCAGTACGGGTTGGCCTGAGTCGCGCTATCGTGCAAAGCATTGTAGGGCTTGACTCCGAGCTGCCTGTTATCACCCTGGAGCCAAGGTTGGAACAGATATTGCTCAATAGTTTGCAGAAGGCCGGTCAGGGTCAGGAAGAAGGCGTTCTGTTGGAGCCAAGCATGGCCGAGAAGCTGCAACGGTCGTTGATCGATGCGGCGCAACGCCAGGAAATGGCCGGGCAACCGGTGATTCTCCTGGTAGCGGGCCCGATCCGCGCGATGCTCTCGCGCTTCGGCCGGCTGGCAGTACCTAATTTACATGTCTTGGCGTATCAGGAAATTCCTGACAACAAGCAAGTGACCATCGTTGCGACAGTAGGGCCCAACGGCTGAGGTAGTGGGTTATGCAAGTTAAGCGTTTTTTCGCCGCCGATATGCGTCAGGCCATGAAACTGGTCCGTGACGAGCTGGGCGCCGATGCCGCTATCATCGGCAACCGTCGGATTGCCGGCGGCGTCGAGCTCACGGCCGCGCTGGACTACAAACTGTCCGCGCTGGCACCCCGTGTGCCGAACATGGAGCTTGAAGACGAGCTGCGCAAGACACAGTCGCGCATCGTCAATGCCCAGGCGGAACTGGACACCCGTGGCGAAAGCGACGCGGTCACCAACCGGCAGCTGTTTGCCGGCCTGCCGCTGACCGCTGCCGAGCCGCTGGTGGAACCGACCTTCGTCGAGCCGCCGCGCCCGCAGGCCCCGCCTGCCGCTGCGCCGGTCGACCAGCGCCTGTTCGAGTCCATGCGTTCGGAACTCAACGGCCTGCGCGAACTGCTGGAAGTGCAGCTCGGCTCGCTGGCCTGGACCCAGCTGCAAGGCAGCAAGCCGGCCCAGGCCAACCTGTGGCGCCGCCTGCAGCGTATTGGCCTGTCGGGCCCGCTGTCGCGCGAGCTGCTGGAAATGGTTGGCGAGATCAATGAGCCGCGCCAGGCGTGGCGCATGCTGCTGGCCCACCTGGCCCGCATGATCGTCACCCCGGACGTCGAGCCGCTGGAAGAGGGCGGTGTGATCGCCATGGTCGGCCCTGCCGGCATGGGCAAGACCACCACCCTGGCCAAGCTGGCTGCCCGCTACGTGCTCAAGTACGGCGCGCAGAACATCGCGCTGGTGAGCATGGACAGTTTCCGCATTGGTGCCCAGGAGCAACTCAAGACCCTGGGCCGCATTCTCAATGTGCCGGTGACCCACATCGACCCGGGCCAATCGCTGGCCCAGGCGCTGGAGCCGCTGCTGCGCAAGCGCGTGGTGCTGATCGATACCGCCGGCCTGCAAGCCAGCGACCCGGCCCTGCGCCTGCAGCTTGAAAGCCTGGCTGGCCGTGGCATCAAGGCACGCAATTACCTGGTGCTGGCAACCACCAGCCAGAAGCAGGTTTTGACCGCGGCGTACCACAGTTACAAGCGTTGTGGGCTCGCAGGTTGTATCCTGACGAAATTGGACGAATCGGCAAGCCTCGGCGAAGTGCTGAGCCTGGCGATTGGTCATGAACTACCAGTGGCTTATCTCACCGACGGGCCACGCATTCCGGACGATTTGCACCTGCCACGACGGCACCAGTTGGTGAGCCGCGCGGTTAACGTGCAAATGCAGGATGAGCCCAGCGAAGAGGCCATGGCCGATATGTTCGCTGATCTCTACCACAGCCCGAGTAAACGTGTTGGCTGAGGTGAATGTTTTGAAGTCGTTGCAATCTACCTACATTGTTGGTCTGCCGGGCATTCTTCAAGTTGTTGAAAGCGCAGCCAGTCATGTGGCCTCGGTCTAAGTAAGACAAGGTAAAGAACGAACATGGGCAGCATGCATCCCGTACAGGTGATCGCCGTGACAGGCGGCAAAGGCGGCGTCGGCAAGACCAACGTGTCAGTGAACTTGTCTCTGGCGCTGGCCGAACTCGGCCGTCGAGTGATGTTGTTGGACGCCGACCTTGGCCTGGCGAACGTCGACGTCCTGCTGGGCCTGACACCCAAAAGAACCCTTGCCGATGTCATCGAGGGGCGCTGTGAGCTGCGCGACGTGCTGCTCCAGGGGCCTGGTGGCATCCGCATCGTGCCGGCCGCGTCCGGCACCCAGAGCATGGTGCACCTGACGCCCGCTCAACACGCAGGCCTGATCCAGGCCTTCAGCGACATCGGTGACAACCTCGATGTGCTGGTGATCGACACCGCCGCCGGCATCGGCGATTCAGTGGTCAGCTTCGTGCGCGCCGCGCAGGAAGTGTTGCTGGTGGTGTGTGACGAGCCGACCTCGATCACCGACGCCTACGCGTTGATCAAATTGCTGAACCGCGACTACGGCATGAACCGCTTCCGCGTGCTGGCCAACATGGCCCAGAGCCCGCAGGAAGGCCGTAACCTGTTCGCCAAGCTGACCAAGGTGACCGACCGTTTCCTCGACGTGGCCCTGCAGTACGTGGGCGCCGTGCCGTACGACGAATGCGTGCGCAAGGCCGTGCAGAAACAGCGCGCGGTGTACGAGGCGTTCCCGCGTTCCAAGTGCGCGCTGGCGTTCAAGGCCATCGCGCAGAAGGTCGACACCTGGCCGTTGCCAGCCAACCCACGCGGGCACCTGGAGTTCTTCGTCGAACGCCTGGTGCAGCAGACCAGTGCAGGTCCCGTATCATGAGTGCCAGCGGCTATCGGATGTACAGCAAGGCTTCCCGCGAGTCGCAGCAGTACGAGTTGATCGAGCGCTACGCGCCACTGGTCAAGCGCATTGCCTACCACTTGCTGGCGCGCCTGCCGGCCAGCGTGCAGGTGGAAGACCTGATCCAGGCCGGCATGATCGGCCTGCTCGAGGTGTCCACCAAGTACGACTCCACCAAGGGCGCCAGTTTCGAGACCTACGCCGGCATCCGCATCCGCGGCGCCATGCTCGACGAAGTACGCAAGGGCGACTGGGCACCCCGTTCGGTGCACCGCAACACACGCATGGTCAGTGACGCGATTCGCGCTATCGAAGCGAAAACCGGTCGCGACGCTAAAGATCATGAAGTTGCGGCCGAACTCCAGTTGAGCCTGGACGATTACTACGCGATTTTGAACGATACGCTTGGCAGCCGCCTGTTCAGCTTCGACGACCTGCTGCAGGACGGCGAGCACGAAGGCCTGCACGAGGACGGCGCCAGCGCGGGCCTGGAGCCCTCGCGGGACCTGGAAGACGAACGTTTCCAGGCGGCCCTGGCCGAGGCCATCAACAATCTTCCGGAGCGTGAACGCCTGGTTCTGGCCCTCTACTACGACGAGGAGCTGAACCTGAAGGAGATCGGCGAGGTGCTGGGGGTCAGCGAATCGCGGGTCAGCCAGCTGCACAGCCAATGCGCGGCACGCCTGCGCAGCCGGCTGGGCGAGTGGCGCGCACGCGCATAATTCCTTGGTGGCCCAGGGGGTGGGGCCGGGGCCGTCCCGGCGAGCTTTGAAGGCCCTCAAACGCTCGCTGGCACGCCAGCTCCCACAGGGCCTGCATTAGCAGTTCAATGGCCTGCAATCGCTGTAAAACTGGATTTGGGGATGCGGCATGGGTATTTTCCTTGCCGCACGTCATGTAGTGCACTAGCCAGATTTGATTGAATGCGCGCTCGGGGACCGAACGCGTTTAAGACTGCTTGGAGGTCTAATTGGACAAGAACATGAAAATCCTCATCGTTGACGACTTCTCGACGATGCGGCGGATCATCAAGAACCTGTTGCGCGACCTGGGCTTCACCAATACCCAGGAAGCCGATGACGGCACCACCGCCTTGCCGATGCTGCACAGCGGCAGCTTCGACTTCCTGGTGACCGACTGGAACATGCCTGGCATGTCCGGCATCGACCTGCTGCGCCAGGTGCGTGCGGACGACCGCCTCAAGCACCTGCCGGTGCTGATGGTGACCGCCGAAGCCAAGCGCGAGCAGATCATCGAAGCGGCCCAGGCTGGCGTCAACGGCTACGTGGTCAAGCCATTCACGGCACAAGTGCTGAAAGAGAAAATCGAAAAGATTTTCGAGCGCGTCAATAGCTGATGTCCGCCACGGGGGTGCTATGGAGCATAAGAATTCGTCTTTGGGTGACTTCGAGTCGACCCTGAAGAAACATGCCCGGGAGTTGGTCGACAGCCTTGAACGAGGCAAATTCGGCGACGCCGTGCAACTGATCCATGAGCTGAACCAGACCCGTGATCGTGGCCTGTACCAGGAAGTCGGCAAGCTCACCCGCGAATTGCACAGTGCGATCGTCAGTTTCCAGATTGACCCGCACATGCCGCAAGCCGAGGAAGTTTCGCAGATCACGGACGCCACCGAGCGCCTGTCCTACGTGGTCAGGCTGACCGAGGGTGCGGCCAACCGCACCATGGACCTGGTGGAACAGAGCACGCCGGTACTCAACGACCTCAGCGGCGAGGCCAAGGCCTTGAGCGCCGATTGGCAGCGTTTCATGCGCAAGGAAGTCGGCGCCGCCGAATTCCGCGAGCTGGTGAAACGCGTCGACGGTTTTCTGACGCAAAGCGAGCAGGGCACCCGCAAGGTCTCCGGCGCGCTGAACGACATCCTGCTGGCGCAGGATTACCAGGACCTTACCGGCCAGGTGATCAAGCGTGTGACGCAACTGGTCACGGAAGTTGAAAGCAACCTGCTCAAGCTGGTGCTCATGGCCAGCCAGGTAGACCGCTTCGCGGGCATCGAACACGACCGTGAACAGCTTCGTGCTGAAAAAGATCAAGAAAAACATCCCACTCGGGGTGAAGGTCCGCAGATTCATGCCGATAAACGTGAAGACGTTGTGTCCGGTCAGGACGATGTCGACGATCTGCTATCCAGTCTTGGTTTTTAAGGGGCACGTTAAATGAGCTTCGGCGCCGACGAAGAAATCCTCCAGGATTTCCTGGTAGAAGCCGGTGAAATTCTTGAGTTACTTTCCGAACAACTGGTCGAGCTGGAAAGCCGACCTGATGACGGTGATTTGCTCAATGCAATTTTTCGCGGTTTTCACACTGTAAAAGGGGGCGCCGGCTTCCTCCAGCTCAACGAGCTGGTGGAGTGCTGTCACATCGCCGAGAACGTGTTCGACATCCTGCGCAAGGGTGAGCGTCGCGTTGATTCGGAATTGATGGACGTGGTGCTCGAAGCGCTGGATGCGGTGAACGGCATGTTCAGCGAAGTTCGCGAGCGCACCGACATCACCCCGGCCACGCCTGAACTGCTGGCGGCGCTGTCGCGTCTCGCCGAGCCTGCCGGCCCGGACGAGGTGGCGGCCCCGGTCGCGGCTGCCGAACCGGAACCTGTGGTTGAAGAACCGGACGAGTCGGGTGACATCACCGACAGCGAGTTCGAACAACTGCTGGACTCGCTGAGCGCGGTCAAGGCCCAGGCTGAAGCCCCAGCCAGCCAGGCGCCTGCCGCGGCTGCCGACAGCGATGAAATTACCGACGATGAATTCGAGTCGCTGCTGGACCAGCTGCATGGCAAGGGCCAATTCGCGCCTGACGCCGTGGCCCCGGCCAGCACTGCCGCTGCCAGCACGCCTGCAAGCGACGAAATCACCGACGACGAATTCGAGGCCCTGCTGGACCAGCTGCACGGCAAGGGCACCTTCGCCCCTGACGCGCTGGACGGCGGCGCCCAGCCACCGGCAGCCGAACAACCGGCAGCCGCGGCCAGCGACCTGATCACCGACGACGAATTCGAGTCGTTGCTGGACCAGTTGCATGGCAAGGGCAAGTTCAGCGAAGCGCCAGCCGCTGCCGAAGCGGCCGTGGCCGCCCCGGTAGCCGCCAAGCCTGCGCCGAAACCCGCTGCTGCTGCCGCACCGGCAAAAGCCGCGGCGCCAGCGCCAGCCCGGGCTGCCGCGCCGGCACCGGAGAAACACGCCGCCAGTGAAGCGGAAACCACCGTGCGGGTCGACACTGCACGCCTGGACGAAATCATGAACATGGTCGGCGAACTGGTGCTGGTGCGTAACCGCCTGGTGCGCCTGGGTGCCAACAGTGGCGACGAGGCCATGCAAAAAGCCGTGTCCAACCTCGACGTGGTCACCGCCGACCTGCAGACCGCAGTCATGAAGACGCGCATGCAGCCGATCAAGAAGGTCTTCGGGCGCTTCCCTCGGCAGGTTCGCGACCTGGCACGCCAGCTCAAGAAAGAGATCAACCTGGAGCTGATCGGCGAAGAAACCGACCTCGACAAGAACCTGGTCGAGGCCCTGGCCGACCCGCTGGTGCACTTGGTGCGCAACGCGGTCGACCACGGCGTCGAAACCCCGGAAGAGCGCGAAGCCGCCGGCAAGTCGCGCAATGGCAAGGTGGTGCTGTCCGCCGAGCAGGAAGGCGACCACATCCTCTTGTCCATCAGCGATGACGGCAAGGGCATGGACCCGCAGGTGCTGCGTGCGAAAGCCGTGGAAAAGGGCCTGATGGACAAGGACGCGGCCGACCGCCTGAGCGAATCGGACTGCTACAACCTGATCTTCGCCCCCGGCTTCTCGACCAAGACCGAGATCTCGGACGTGTCCGGCCGCGGCGTGGGCATGGACGTGGTTAAGACCAAGATCTCCCAGCTCAATGGCTCGATCAACATCTACTCGGCCAAGGGCCAGGGTTCGAAGATCGTCATCAAGGTGCCGTTGACCCTGGCGATCATGCCGACGTTGATGGTGATGCTGGGCAACCAGGCCTTCGCCTTCCCGCTGGTCAACGTCAACGAGATCTTCCACCTGGACCTGTCGCGCACCAACGTGGTCGACGGCCAGGAGGTGGTGATCGTACGCGACAAGGCCTTGCCGCTGTTCTACCTCAAGCGCTGGCTGGTCAGTTCGGCCGCCCACGAGGAGCAGCGCGAAGGCCACGTGGTGATCCTGTCGGTCGGCACCCAGCGCATCGGCTTCGTGGTCGACCAGCTGGTGGGCCAGGAAGAGGTTGTCATCAAGCCACTGGGCAAGATGCTCCAGGGTACGCCGGGCATGTCGGGCGCCACCATTACCGGTGACGGCCGCATTGCCTTGATTCTCGATGTTCCGAGCATGCTCAAGCGCTACGCAGCGCGGCGTATTTGATTCTTGGGGGCGCGGCGCAAGGTGCGCCCGCCCCCTAATGGAGTGTTTATGGCAGTCAAGGTCCTGGTGGTGGATGATTCCGGTTTCTTCCGCCGCCGCGTCTCGGAAATTCTCTCGTCGGACCCCGCTATCCAGGTAGTGGGCACCGCGACCAATGGCAAGGAAGCGATCGAGCTGGCCCAGTCGCTCAAGCCCGACGTCATCACCATGGACTACGAGATGCCCATGATGGATGGCATCACCGCCGTGCGGCATATCATGCAGCGCTGCCCCACGCCGGTGTTGATGTTCTCCTCGCTGACCCACGAAGGCGCCCGGGTAACCCTGGATGCGCTGGACGCGGGTGCGGTGGATTACCTGCCGAAGAATTTCGAAGACATCTCGCGCAACCCCGAGAAGGTCAAGCAGATGCTGTGCGAGAAGGTGCATACCATCTCGCGCAGCAACCGTCGTTTCAGCAGCTACGGCAGCACGCCGGCAGCCGCCCCGGCACCTGCACCGGCACCGGTCGCGGCCAGCGCCAGCAGCCTGCACGGCAGCCATGCCGCGCCAACGCGCCCGGCACCTGCGCCTGCACCGGCACGTACGCCGGCCAGCAGCCATGCCGCCGCGCCGTCGTCGCCTGCGCCCAAGCGCAAGAACTACAAGCTGGTGGCTATTGGTACCTCCACCGGCGGCCCGGTGGCGCTGCAGCGGGTGCTGACCCAGCTGCCGGCGAACTTCCCGGCGCCCATCGTATTGATCCAGCACATGCCGGCGGCGTTCACCAAGGCATTCGCCGAGCGCCTGGACAAGCTGTGCCGCATCACCGTCAAGGAAGCCGAGGACGGCGATGTGCTGCGCCCCGGCCTGGCGCTGCTGGCGCCCGGTGGCAAGCAGATGATGGTGGATGGCCGTGGCACGGTGAAAATCCTGCCGGGTGACGAGCGCCTGAACTACAAGCCTTGCGTGGACATCACCTTCGGCTCCGCCGCCAAGTCGTATGGCGACAAGGTGCTGGCCGTGGTGCTGACCGGCATGGGCGCCGACGGCCGCGAGGGCGCGCGCCTGCTCAAGCAGGGCGGTAGCCACATCTGGGCCCAGGATGAAGCCAGCTGCGTCATCTACGGCATGCCCATGGCAATTGTCAAAGCCAACCTCGCCGATGCCGTGTACGGCCTCGACGATATCGGTCGGCACCTGGTCGAGGCCTGTGTCTGATGGACGTTCTGAGCTTACTGGGGCTGCTGCTGGCCTTCATCGCCATCATCGGCGGCAACTTCCTCGAGGGCGGCCACCTGTCGGCGCTGCTCAACGGCCCGGCGGCGCTAATCGTGGTCGGCGGTACGTTGGCTGCCTGCCTGCTGCAGTCGCCCATGAGCGCGTTCAAGCGCGCCATGCAGAACGTCATCTGGATTCTGTTCCCGCCGCGCATTGACCTTGCCGGCGGCATCGACCGGGTAGTGAACTGGAGCCTCACCGCGCGCAAGGAAGGCCTGCTGGGCCTGGAGTCGGTGGCGGACAGCGAACCCGACAGTTACTCGCGCAAGGGCCTGCAGTTGCTGGTGGACGGCGCGGAGCCGGCGGCCATTCGCAGCATCCTGGAAGTGGATTTCCTCACCCAGGAAGCCCGCGACATCCAGGCGGCCAAGGTGTTCGAGAGCATGGGCGGCTACGCGCCGACCATCGGTATCATCGGTGCGGTGATGGGCCTGATCCACGTGATGGGCAACCTCGCCGATCCGTCCCAGCTGGGCAACGGCATTGCCGTGGCCTTCGTCGCCACCATCTACGGGGTGGCCACCGCCAACCTGATCCTGCTGCCCATCGCCAACAAGCTCAAGGCCATTGCCGTGCGCCAGGCGCTGTACCGCGAAATGCTGCTGGAAGGCATTTTGTCGATCGCCGAGGGCGAGAACCCGCGGTCCATCGAGCTCAAGCTGCAAGGCTTCATGGAGTGAGGGAATAGCCATGGCCCGCCGTCGTCATACCGAAGAGCATGAAAATCACGAACGCTGGCTGGTGTCCTACGCGGACTTCATCACCTTGCTGTTCGCGTTTTTCGTGGTGATGTACTCGATCTCGTCGATCAACGAAGGCAAGTACAAGGTACTGTCCCAGGCGCTGGTGGGGGTGTTCAACGACCCCCAGCGCAGCCTCAAGCCCATTCCCATCGGTGACGAGCGGCCGCTGACCATGCGCCCCTCAGAGCCGTTGGTGACCGACAGCGAACAACCCGACGCCGGCATTGCCAGCGCCGCCGAAGACCCGCTGAAAAGCATTGCCGACCAGGTGCGCGATGGCTTCGGCGACCTGATAAAGTCCAACCAGCTGACCGTGCGCGGCAACGAACTGTGGATCGAGATCGAGCTCAAGTCCGGCCTGCTGTTCGGCAGCGGTGACGCGATACCCAGCGACAAGGCGTTCGCGATCATCGAGAAAGTGGCGAAGATCATCAAGCCGTTCGGCAACCCGGTGCACGTTGAAGGCTTTACCGACGACCAGCCCATTCGCACCGCGCAGTACCCCACCAACTGGGAGCTGTCGTCGGCGCGTGCGTCGAGTATCGTGCGCATGCTGGCGATGGAGGGCATCAACCCCGGGCGCATGGCCTCGGTGGGCTACGGCGAGTTCCAACCCATCGACACCAACGCCACGCCCGATGGCCGCGCGCACAACCGCCGCGTGGTGCTGGTGATCTCGCGCAACCTTGACGTGCGCCGCAGCATCACCGGCGCCGGCAGCGCCAATGTAACGCCGGACGCGGCATTGCGCCGTGCTGGCACACAAAGTGCACCGCAGCCCGTATCGCAGTCGGTTGGGGGCAATGCCGTCAATTCCCCGTCACCGGCCTTATAACTTGAGTCGCATGTCTCGGTAGGCAAACGCTGCCGTGCCGGGAGGAAGCAAATCCCATGAGAGTCTGGGCAGTAGCCAACCAAAAAGGTGGTGTCGGCAAGACCACCACCTCCATCGCCCTGGCCGGCCTGCTGGCCGAGGCGGGCAAGCGCGTGGTCGTGGTCGACCTCGACCCCCACGGTTCCATGACCAGCTATTTCGGGCATAACCCCGACGCGCTGGAGCACAGCTGCTATGACCTGTTCCTGCACAAGGGCCAGGTGCCCCAGGGCTTGCCCGGGCAGCTGCTGTTGTCCACCAGTGACGAAAACGTGGCGCTGCTGCCGTCCAGCACGGCGTTGGCCACGCTTGAGCGTCAATCCCCTGGCCAGAGCGGCCTGGGCCTGGTGATCGCCAAAACACTGGCGCAGCTGTGGCAGGACTTCGACTACGCGATCATCGACAGCCCGCCGCTGCTGGGCGTACTGATGGTCAACGCGCTGGCCGCCAGCCAGCAGCTGGTCATTCCGGTGCAGACCGAGTACCTGGCCGTCAAAGGCCTGGAGCGCATGGTCAGCACCCTGGCGATGATCAACCGCTCGCGCAAGCAGCCGCTGCCGTTCAGCATCGTGCCGACCCTGTTCGACCGTCGCACCCAGGCTTCCATGGGCACCTTGCGGGTGCTCAAGGATGCCTACCCGGAGCAGATCTGGCAGGGCTACATTCCGGTCGACACGCGCCTGCGTGACGCCAGCCGGGCAGGGCAGACGCCTTCGCAGTTCGACGCCAAGAGCCGCGGCGTGGTGGCCTACCGCGCGCTGCTCAAGCATTTGCTTGCGCAGCAACTTGTCGCGCAGGTGGCCTGATGAACCGGCCGGTCACTACCGCTACCAAGCCGCAGGTCGCGCTGCAGTCGTACCTTGACGGCCTGCTGCAGGACGCCACCGAGGAGCTTGACGCCAGCAACGAGGCGCTCGACGAATTCCAGGCCGCGGTGCTGGAAGAGCAGGTGCGCGATGCGCGCATTGAGCCCAAGGCGCCCGTAGCAGCTCCGGCGCCGCTGCCGCTGCCGCTGCCGCTGCCACCGTCACCGCCGGTCGCCCCGGCGCCTGCGCCCGTGTCAAAACCTGCGCCGGTAGCGCCAACGGTGGTCGTGCCCGCTCCAGTTTCGCCGCCGGTTGCCGAAGTAGTGGCAACGCCGGTGGAACCGGTGGTCGAAGTGCACAAGCCGACCCCGCCGGGCGCGGTGCCGCCCGCCACGGTGGACGGCCGCCCAAGCTGGGCTGCCGAGCCCTTCGAATGCCTGTTGTTCGATGTTGCCGGGTTGACCCTGGCGGTGCCGCTGGTGTGCCTGGGTTCGATCTACGCCCTGGCCGGCCACGAGTTGACGCCGCTGTTCGGCCAGCCAAGCTGGTTCCTGGGGATTCTGCCCAGCCAGGCGGGCAACCTGAAGGTGCTGGACACGGCGCGCTGGGTGATGCCCGACCGCTACCGCGATGATTTCCAGCAGGGCCTGCAATACGTGATTTCCGTGCAGGGCTACGAATGGGGGCTGGCGGTGCATCAGGTCAGCCGTTCGCTGCGCCTGGACCCGGAAGAAATCAAGTGGCGCAGCCATCGTGGCCAGCGCCCCTGGTTGGCGGGCACGGTGATCGAACACATGTGCGCGTTGCTGGACGTCTCGGCCCTGGCCGAACTGATTGCCAGCGGCGCGGTGAAACAGCTGCAAGAACTCAACTGAATTAGCGGCGCCGCGCGGCGCCACTGTACTGCACACACACCGTCATCACGGTTTTCGAGAGGTTAGGGGTATGAAGAAGTCGTCTGCACAAGGTTCCGAAGATCCTATTCTGCAGTGGGTAACCTTTCGCCTGGATAATGAGTCGTATGGCATCAACGTGATGCAGGTACAGGAAGTACTGCGCTACACCGAAATTGCCCCGGTGCCAGGCGCCCCCAGCTACGTGCTGGGCATCATCAACCTGCGCGGCAACGTGGTCACCGTGATCGACACCCGCCAGCGCTTCGGCCTGATGCCGGCTGACGTCAGCGACAACACCCGTATCGTCATCATCGAGGCTGACAAGCAAGTGGTCGGCATACTCGTCGACAGCGTCGCCGAAGTGGTATACCTGCGCCAGTCGGAAGTGGAAACCGCGCCGAACGTGGGCAACGAGGAATCGGCCAAGTTCATCCAGGGCGTGTGCAACAAGAACGGCGAGCTGCTGATTCTGGTGGAACTGGACAAGATGATGACCGAGGAAGAGTGGTCCGAGCTGGAGAGCATCTGATTGATTCTAGAGGTAGGTGTCATCGTGCTGGCCGTGCTGTGGGTGGCCACGCTCGCGGTATTGCTGGCCAACATGCGCGGGCAGCGTGAAATCGCCGCCCAGCAGGCGGCCGGCGATGCCATTCGCGACCAGCGCATCAAGGACCTGGCGCGCCGCGTCGAGGATTACCAGAACGGCACCGTGCGCATGGGTGAAGACCTGCACGAGCTGCGCGCCGTCGTGGCACCGCTGCCGGACAAGCTGAGCATGCTGGAACAGCGTGACCCCTCCAGCCTGTCCTTCGCCCAGGCCGCGCGCCTGGTGGGCATGGGTGCCAGCGTCGATGAGCTGACCCAGTCCTGCGGCCTGACCCAGGCCGAGGCGGAGCTGATGAGCAAGCTGCACCGCAGTTGAGTTCGCTGTAGCAGCGGCCGGAGCTGCGCCTTTCGGCAACGCCTTGGTCAGCAACACCGCCACCATGGCAATCCCCAACCCCCCCCCCCCCCCGCGGGACGCCTAGGTGTAGGC
>NZ_JBWCAM010000014.1:69851-126008 GCF_056175065.1 Pseudomonas sp. JC1203 | reverse complement strand
GGGGGGCGCGGCGCCGCCCCCCCGCGCCCCCGGGCCTGGGCCCGGGACGCGGCCTGCGGCCGCTGCTACAGGTCAATGTGCGGCGGCCGGAGCTGCGCCTTTCGGCAACGCCTTGGTCAGCAACACCGCCACCATGGCAATCCCCAACCCCAGCCCCACCCAGTGGAACGCATCGTTGTAGGCCATGATCAGCGCCTGCTGGTGCACGATCTCGCTCAGGTGCCCCAGCGCAGCCGAATCACTGCCCAGGCGCTCGCCCAGTTGCCCCAGGCGCTCCGCCACCTGTGGGTTGCCCGGCACCACCGCTTCGCGCAGGTAATCGAAATACACCTTGGTGCGCGCATCCAGCAGCGTTGCCAGCAGGGCAATGCCGATGGCGCCGCCCAGGTTGCGCAGGATGTTGAACAGGCTCGACGCCGATCCCGCGTCCTGGGGCTGCAGGTAGGCGGTGGCAATCAGCGAGATGGTCACCATGATCAGCGGCTGGCCCAGCGCGCGGATGATCTGGATCTGGTTGAACTGGCTGCCGGCGAAGTCCGGGTTCAGCACCCCTGAAGAAAAACTCGCCAGGCCAAACAGGCCGAAACCCAGGGTGCAGAGAATTTTCGGCGAGATGATTTTCATCAGCTGCGGCACCAGCGGGATCAGCACCAGCTGCGGCAGGCCCATCCACATGATCACCTCGCCGATCTGCAGCGCGTTGTAGTTCTGGATCTGCGCCAGGTACAGCGGCAGCAGGTAGATGGAGCCATACAGGCCCACGCCCATGCCCAGGCTGGCAATGCTGGACAAGCCGAAATTGCGGTTGCGCAGGATGCCCAGGTTGATCAGTGGGTTGGGCCGCGACACCTGCAATATCACAAAGGTGATCAGGCTGAGCAGGGCGATCACCGCCAGCACCACGATTTCGGTGGACTCCAGCCAGTCCTGGCGGTGGCCTTCTTCCAGGAATACCTGCAGGCAGCCCAGGCCCACGCCCAGGGTGAGGATGCCGGCATAGTCGGTGCTTTTCAGCAGCTCCCAGTGCGCCGCTTTCTTTTCCAGCCCGTACAGCAGCCCGGCGATCATCAGCAGCCCTGGCGGCACATTGATGTAGAAGATGTACTGCCAGCCGAAATTCTCCGTCAACCAGCCGCCCAGGGTGGGGCCGATGGAGGGCGCGAAGGTGGCGGTCATGGCGAACATGGCCATGCCCTTGGCGCGGTGGTGCTCGGGCAGCTTGATCAGCGTCAGGGTGAAGGCCAGCGGAATCAGCGCGCCGCCGGTGAAGCCCTGCATGGCGCGGAAGACGATCATGCTTTCCAGGTTCCAGGCCATCGAGCACAGCAACGAGGAGGCCAGGAAGCCCAGCGACACCCAGGTGGCCAGGCGCCGCGCCGACAGCAGCTGCACCAGCCAGGCGGTCAGCGGGATCATGATGATCTCGGCCACCAGGTACGAGGTGGAGATCCACGAGCCTTCCTCCAGCGTCGCCGACAGCGCGCCCTGGATGTCCTTGAGCGAGGAATTGGTGATCTGGATATCCAGCACCGCCATGAACGCGCCGAGCATCACGCTCATCACCGCGATCCAGTCGCGCCGGGTGGGTTCGCCCACCGGGCGCAGCAGCTGGTCACCGGCCATCGGCGATGTTGACGCTGACGGTGACCGACATGCCCGGGCGTACCTTGCCGTGCAACGGGTTGTCCGGGCCGAAGATCAGTTTCACCGGGATGCGCTGCACCACCTTGGTGAAATTTCCCGTGGCGTTGTCTGGCGGCAGCAGGCTGAACTGCGCGCCCGAGGCGGCGAACAGACTGTCGACGCGGGCGTCGATGGGCTGGTCGGGGAAGCTGTCGAAGGTCAGGCGCGCGGCCTGGCCGGGCTGCATGTGGCCGATCTGGGTTTCCTTGAAGTTGGCCTGCACCCAGATGTCCTCGTCGGGGACGATGGACAGCAGGTAGGCGCCGGCCTGCACCACCTGGCCCGTGCGCGCGGCGCGCTGGCCGATCATGCCGCTGATGGGCGCGTGCACCTGCGCGCGGGCCAGGTTCAGCTGGGCCTGGGCAAGGTCGGTGCGGGCGGTGGCGATCTGCGCGTCAAGGCGCTTGATCTCGGCGTTCAGGGCGTTGACCTGCTGGCGCTGGCCCTGCACGTCGGCCTGGGCCTTGCTGACCTGGGAGTGGGCCACGCGGGTGTCGGCCGACAGCGTGGTGACGCGCTCCTCGGACACATAGCCGGGCTTGCGCAGGGCTTCGGCGCGGTTCAGGTCGATCTGCGAGCGGCCCAGGGTGGCCTGGCTGGCGGCCACCTGGGCTTCAGCGGAGGCAATCAGGCTGCCCTGCTGGGTAAGCTTGCTCTGGGCTTGCAGGCGCTCGGCCTGGCGGGTGTCGAGGGTGGCCTGGGCGCGCTCCACGGCAAACTGGAAGTCAGCGGCCTCCAGCGTCACCAGCAGGTCGCCCTGGCGCACGTGCTGGTTGTCCTGTACCAGCACCTGGTCGATACGCGCGCTCAGTTGGCTGGACACCCGGGTGATCTCACCCTGCACATAGGCGTTGTCGGTGCTCTCGAAGAAGCGGCCCTTGAACCACCAGTGGGCCAGGAAGCCTGCGGCGATCAGCAGGACCAGGGTGGCGAAAATCAGCAGTCGGCGTTTGAGCGGCGCAGGCATGGTCGATCCGTCGAAAGGGTAGGGCAGGGTGCCAGGCATGATGATCGGGCGGGGCGAGGGGGCCGGCAAGCGGCAATCATGCCGTTGATGACCGGTAATGTGGCGCATTGCTGGAGCACCACGTGCCGGGCCTGCTAACATCCGCCCTTTGATTCACTCTGCTCGAGACCTTTCATGACCGTTCGTACGCGTATCGCGCCATCGCCCACCGGCGACCCCCATGTCGGCACGGCCTACATTGCCCTGTTCAACTATTGCTTTGCCAAACAGCATGGCGGCGAGTTCATCCTGCGCATCGAAGACACCGACCAGCTGCGTTCCACCCGCGAGTCGGAACAGCAGATCTTCGACGCCCTGCGCTGGCTGGGCATCGAGTGGAGCGAAGGCCCGGACGTAGGCGGCCCGCACGGCCCGTACCGGCAGAGCGAGCGCGGCGACATCTACAAGCAGTACGCCCAGCAGCTGGTGGACATGGGCCACGCCTTCCCGTGCTTCTGCACCGCCGAAGAGCTGGACCAGATGCGTGCCGAGCAGATGGCCCGCGGCGAGACCCCGCGCTACGACGGCCGCGCACTGCTGCTGTCGGCTGAAGAAGTGGCGCGCCGCCTGGCCGCTGGCGAACCGCACGTGATCCGCATGAAAGTGCCGACCGAAGGCGTGTGCGTGGTGCCGGACATGCTGCGTGGCGATGTCGAGATCCCGTGGGACCGCATGGACATGCAAGTGCTGATGAAGACCGACGGCCTGCCGACGTACTTCCTGGCCAACGTGGTGGACGACCACCTGATGGGCATCACCCACGTGCTGCGTGGCGAAGAGTGGCTGCCCTCGGCGCCCAAGCTGATCAAGCTGTACGAGTACTTCGGCTGGGAGCAGCCGGTGCTGTGCTACATGCCGCTGCTGCGCAACCCGGACAAGAGCAAGCTGTCCAAACGCAAGAACCCTACTTCGGTGACCTTCTACGAGCGCATGGGCTTCATGCCCGAGGCCATGCTCAACTACCTGGGCCGCATGGGCTGGTCGATGCCCGACGAGCGCGAGAAGTTCTCGCTGGCCGAGATGGTCGAGCACTTCGACCTGTCGCGCGTGTCCCTGGGCGGGCCGATCTTCGACGTCGAGAAGCTGAGCTGGCTCAACGGCCAGTGGCTGCGCGACCTGCCGGTGGAAGAGTTCGCCGCACGCGTGCAGAAGTGGGCGTTCAACCCCGACTACATGATGAAGATCGCCCCGCACGTGCAGGGCCGCGTCGAGACCTTCAGCCAGATCGCCCCGCTGGGTGGCTTCTTCTTCGCCGGTGCGCTGCAGCTGGACGCCAAGCTGTTCGAGCACAAGAAGCTGTCGAACGACCAGGTGCGCCAGGTGATGCAGCTGATCCTGTGGAAGCTGGAATCCCTGCGTACCTGGGAGAAAGACCGCATCACCGCCACCATCCAGGCCGTGGTTGAGGCGCTGGAACTGAAACTGCGCGATGCCATGCCACTGATGTTCGCCGCCATCACTGGCCAGGCCAGCTCGGTGTCGGTGCTCGACGCCATGGAAATCCTTGGCCCGGACCTGACGCGCTTCCGCCTGCGCCAGGCCCTGGACCTGCTGGGTGGCGTGTCGAAGAAAGAAAACAAGGAATGGGAAAAGCTGCTGGGCAGCATTGCCTGATTCTAGCTGCACGGTGGGGGTTCCCCCACCTTGTGGGAGCGGGCTGGCCAGCGAGCTTTTGTTGCCCTGAAAAGCTCGCTGGAAAGCCAGCTCCCACATCTGCGCCGCCCTTGGCCCAATAAAACCGGGGTGGGGCGCCTGTTTCGTCGGTAAGTGGTTGTATTGCTGGAAAAAATTTTTGAAATTTTTCAAAAATAAGTTTGACAGCCTTTCGATCCGGTCTTAATATGCGCCCCGTCCACACAGCAACACGCAGAGATGCGAAGCGCTGAAGATTGTGGGGCTATAGCTCAGCTGGGAGAGCGCTTGCATGGCATGCAAGAGGTCAACGGTTCGATCCCGTTTAGCTCCACCAAATTCCAAGGCCTGAAGTCGTTGTTTGACTTCGGTCAGATCAGATCCAGACTGATCTTGGTAAGAAGGTTTTGTCCCCTTCGTCTAGTGGCCTAGGACACCGCCCTTTCACGGCGGTAACAGGGGTTCGAGTCCCCTAGGGGACGCCATTTAAAACTAGCGATGCCGTTTTGGTCGCTGCGTCGCAAGACGATAAATTTGGGGCTATAGCTCAGCTGGGAGAGCGCTTGCATGGCATGCAAGAGGTCAACGGTTCGATCCCGTTTAGCTCCACCAATTTGCCAGGGTTCGTGAAAACGGACTTGCTCGAAGGTTTTGCGTCCCCTTCGTCTAGTGGCCTAGGACACCGCCCTTTCACGGCGGTAACAGGGGTTCGAGTCCCCTAGGGGACGCCACGATTTGCCCGCTCTGCGGGAATTTTGAGGCTCATTCGCCTTTTGAATGAGCCTTTTGTTTTTAAAGTAGCGGCACGTGTCACGGGCTGCTCCGTCGCAAGACGTAAAATTTGGGGCTATAGCTCAGCTGGGAGAGCGCTTGCATGGCATGCAAGAGGTCAACGGTTCGATCCCGTTTAGCTCCACCAATTTGCCAGGGTTCGTGAAAACGGACTTGCTCGAAGGTTTTGCGTCCCCTTCGTCTAGTGGCCTAGGACACCGCCCTTTCACGGCGGTAACAGGGGTTCGAGTCCCCTAGGGGACGCCACGATTTACCCGCTCTGCGGGATTTTTAAGGCTCATTCACTGGTTGAATGGGCCTTTTGTTTGTCTGCGATTTGACCCCCCTTCTTTTTTGCCTGCCGACCAGTGGCGCACCTGACGGCTTGCGGAAAAATATTACGAGCATAATATTACCTCCATAATATTCGGAGGTGGCCCATGCTCGACAAGAAAGCCCAAAGCCGCGAGAAGATCCTTGAGGCCGCGCGCAAGGCCATGATTTTGCGCGGCGTGGCCGACCCCAGCGTCAGCGAAGTGATGGGCGCTGCCGGCATGACCGTTGGCGGCTTCTACGCCCATTTCGACAGCAAGGACGCGCTGATGCTGGAGGCCTTCAGCCAGTTGCTGGGCCAGCGCCGGGCCCTGCTCGAACAGGTCGACCCCAACCTGCCCGGTGAAGAGCGCCGCGCGCTGATGGCGCGCTATTACCTGTCGCGCAACCACCGTGACGCCGAAGACCGGGCCTGCCCGCTGCCCACCGCGCTGGGCGAAATGGGGCGGCTGCCCGAGGCCTTCCGCGAGGTGCTCACCGAGCATGTGCAGTTGCTGGTGGCGCAGTTGGCGGACAACCCCGAAGACACCGACAAGGCCCTGGCCGACCTGGCCCTGATGATTGGTGGCCTGGCCCTGGGGCGTGCCCTGGGCCAGACCGAACTGTCCGACCGTATCCTGCGCGCGGCCAAGGCCGCCGTGCGCTAACGCTGGGAGTGCAAACCATGACCACGCTCACCTGGGTTCGCAGCGTCAACCAGACCCTCGGCCACCTGGCCCCGCAACAGATGGCCGCGCGCATGCGCCTGGCGTTCATGCACCCGCGCACGCTGCCGCCACGGGACTGGGAGTTGCCGCTGCTGGCGCGGGCCGAACGCGTGACCCTGCGCTTCGGCCTCTCGGTGCTGCGCTGGGGGCAGGGGCCCACGGTGCTGCTGATGCACGGCTGGGAAGGGCGGCCCACGCAGTTTGCGGCGCTGATCGAGGCGCTGCTGCAGGCCGGTTACAGCGTGGTGGCGCTGGAAGGGCCGGGCCATGGCCGTTCCCGTGGCAGCCAGGCCCATGTGGTGCTGTTTGCCCACGCCTTGCTGGAGGCCGCAGCCGAGCTGCCGCCGCTGCGCGCGGTGATCGGCCATTCCATGGGCGGCGCGGCGGCGTTGCTGGCCAGCCAGTGGGGGCTCAGGGCCGAGGTGCTGGTGAGCGTCTCGGCGCCGGCGCGCATCCTCGGCATGCTGCGCAACTTCGCCGCCCACGTGGGGCTGCCGGCGCGCGCACGCTCGGCGTTCATCCGCCAGGTGGAGAGAACCGTCGGCATCGCCGCGGCGCAACTGGATGTCAGCCGCTACCAACTGGAAATGCCGGGCCTGGTGGTGCACGCGGGCGACGACCCGCTGGTGCCGGTCGCCGAGGCGCGTGCGATTCATGCGGCCTGGTTCGGCAGCCGCTTGCTGGTGTTGCCCGAAGGGGGGCATCAGCGCGTGCTCGCCGACCCGCAACTGATCGACGGCGTGCTGGGGCTGCTCAGCCACCAGCCGGCGCGGCAATCGGCGTGAGGGTGCGCTAGACTGGCGCCTGCCTACCAAAGCAGGAGCGAGTGCGCGTATGAACTGGGACCTGGCTACGCCCTTTGTCATCGACCTGAGTGTCGGTGCCGAGGATATCGATGGATTGGGGCACGCCAACAATGCGGTGTACGTGACCTGGCTGGAACGTTGTGCCTGGCGCCATTCCCAGCGCCTGGGGCTGGACCTGGCCGAGTACCGGCGGCTGAACCGTGCCATGGCAGTGGTGCGGCACGAAATAGATTACCTGGCCGCCGCCTACGAGAATGACGAGCTGCAGCTGGCCACCTGGATCGTCGAATCCGACCAGCGCTTGAAAATGACCCGGCGCTTCCAGCTGATTCGCCCCCGGGACGGGGTGACGCTGCTGCGGGCGCACACCACCTTCTGTTGCATTGACCTGGCCAGCGGCAAGCCCAAGCGCATGCCGCCGGAGTTTATCGAAGGCTACGGCCCGGCGGTGAGGGCCGTTCGCTTATTCTGTGGGAGCTGGCTTGCCAGCGAGCTTTTGCCGGTGCGAAAAGCTCGCTGGCAAGCCAGCTCCCACAGGTTACAATGCGCTCAATTTTCTTCCTTCCTCCCCCCGAGATCCCCCATGCACATTGCCCTGGCCCCCATGGAAGGCCTGGTCGACAACATCCTGCGTGACGTGCTGACCCGTGTCGGCGGTATCGACTGGTGTGTCACCGAGTTCATTCGCGTCAACGACATGCTGCTGCCGCCCGCGGTGTTCCACAAGATGGCGCCGGAGCTGGCCAGTGGCTGCGTCACGCCGGCCGGCACGCAGATGCGCGTGCAACTGCTGGGTTCCGACCCCATCTGCCTGGCCGACAACGCCGCCCTGGCCGTCAGCCTCGGCGCGCCGGTGATCGACCTCAACTTCGGCTGCCCGGCCAAGACCGTGAACAAGTCGCGCGGCGGGGCGGTGCTGCTCAAGGAGCCGGAGCTGCTCAACAACATTCTTTGCGAAGTGCGCCGCGCGGTGCCGGCGCACATTCCGGTCACCGCCAAGATGCGCCTGGGCTTTGACAGTCCCGACGGCGCCCTGGTGTGCGCCGAGGCCCTGGCCGAGGGCGGCGCCGAGGTGCTGGTGGTGCACGCGCGCACCAAGGTCGATGGCTACAAGCCGCCGGCGCACTGGGAATGGGTGGCCAGGGTGCGTGACGTGGTCAAGGTGCCGGTGTACGCCAACGGCGAGGTGTGGACCGTCGACGACTGGCGGCGCTGCCGCGAGATCAGCGGCGTGCCCGACATCATGCTCGGCCGTGGCCTGGTGTCACGCCCTGACCTGGCCCGGCAGATCGCCGCGGCCCAGGCCGGCATCGAGCTGGCGCCCATGACCTGGGCCGAGCTGATGCCGTTGCTGCAGGAGTTCTGGCGCCAGGCCGTCATCGACCTCACCCCGCGCCAGGCGCCGGGGCGTCTCAAGCAATGGCTGGCAATGCTGACCCGCACCTTCCCCGAGGCCGTGGAGCTGTTCGCGCTGGTGCGCCGCGAGACGGATTGCGAGCGGGTGGGGCAGCTGCTGGGCGTGCCAACCCTCCAGGCGGCCTGACCCCATAACCGCAGCCTTTCGGCAGCGGCTACGGGCTTCATTGTGAATCATCGATCAGCATCTGCCGGAACTGCGCCAGCGGCAGCGGGCGGCTGTGCAGGTAGCCCTGGTACAGGTGGCAGCCCAGCCGTTCGAGGAATTCCAGCTGCTCGGACTGCTCCACGCCCTCGGCAATCACCGTCAGGTCCAGACTGCGCGCCATGGCCACGATGGCGCGGACGATCTCGGCGTCATTCGGGTCGTGGGTGGCGTCGCGCACGAATGACTGGTCTATCTTCAGCGCGTCCACCGGCAGGCGCTTGAGGTAGGTGAGCGACGAGTAGCCGGTGCCGAAGTCGTCCATGGCAAAGCTGACGCCCAGCTTCTTCAGGCTGCGCATCTTGCTGATGGTGTCCTCCAGGTTCTGGATCACGATGCCTTCGGTAATCTCCAGCTTCAGCAGCGTGCAGGGCAGGTTGTGCTGGCTGAGGCTGTGGGCCACGCGCTCGACGAAGTCGTTCTGGCGGAACTGCCGCGGGCTGATGTTCACGCACAAGGCGAAGTCGTTGACGTCGATCAGGCCGTCGGCCAGCAACTGCGCGCAGGCGCCGCAGGCTTCGTCGAGAATCCAGATGCCCACCTCCAGGATCAGCCCGCTTTCCTCCAGCACCTGAATGAACTGTGCCGGTGATTGCTGGCCCAGCAGCGGGTGGTGCCAGCGCAGCAGCACCTCGGCGCCGACGATACGGTCTTCGCGGGCGTCCACCTGGGGCTGGAAGTGCAGGCTCAGCTCGCCCCGGGCCAGGGCCATGCGCAGGTCGTTTTCCATCTGCAGGCGCTCGCTGGCGGCCTTCTGCATGGTGTTGTGGAACATCTGCGTGGTGTTGCGCCCCGAATCCTTGGCGCGGTACAGGGCGATGTCGGCGCGCTTGAGCAGGTCCGCCGGGGTGGTGCCGTGGTCGGGAATCAGCGCCACGCCGATGCTGGGGGTGACTTGCAGGCGCTGGCCGTCCAGCGACATGGGCTCGGCCAGCAGCGCGCGCAGGGTGTCGGCCAGTTCGCGCACCTGGGCGGTGACTTCGGCGCGGTTGCCCTCAAGGCCGGTCAGCAGCACCACGAACTCGTCGCCGCCCAGGCGCGCCACGGTGTCTTCCAGGCGCACGCTGGCCTCCAGGCGCGCGGTGATGATCTTCAGCACTGTGTCGCCCACCGGGTGGCCCAGGGAGTCGTTGATGTGCTTGAAGTGGTCCAGGTCGAGGAACAGCAGGGCGCCGCGCAGGTTGTGGCGCTTCAGCAGGGCGATCTGCTGGCTAAGGCGGTCCATCAGCAACGCGCGGTTGGGCAGGTTGGTCAGTGGGTCGTGGTAGGCCAAGTGGCGGATCTGCGCCTGGGCGTTCTTGAGCTGGCTGACGTCACGGGCGTTGAGCAGCAGGCACGGCGTTTCATTGAGCGTGATGGGCTCGATGGACACTTCCAGGGTCAGCGCCTCGCCGCGCTTGTTGCGGCCGATCAGCTCGCGGTGGTGCACGTGGCCACTCTCTTCCAGCTCGGCCAGCAGCAGGCCGTGCTGGCGCGGGTCGGCCCAGAAGCCGATGTCGTCGACGCTGCGCCCCAGCACCTCGTCGCCGCTGTAGCCGGTGAGCCGGCAGAAGCCGTCATTCACTTCCACGTAGCGGCCGCTGTCGCGCTCGGTGATGGTGATGGCGTCGGGGCTGGAGTGGAACGCCTTGGCGAACTTCTCCTCGCTGCTTTTCAGCGCCGCCTCGGCCCGTTGCTGCTGGGTGATGTCGCGCAGCGTGGTGACCACGCAGGGTTGGTTGTCGACGGTGATCAGGCGGCTGGAGATCAGGCAGGTCAACACCTGGCCGTCCTTGTGCATCACCTGCACGGCGACGTTGTTCAGCGCCCGCTCACGAATCACCTCCTCGATGCGCTGCAGGCGCTGCGCGCTGTCCAGCCAGAAACCCAGTTCGTCGGCGGTATGGCGCTTGACCTCGTCGGCGCTCCAGCCAAAGGTCTGGGTGAAGCTGGGGTTGATCTCGATGAACTGGCCGCCGGCCTGCAGGGTCACGCAGATGGGGTCGGTGCTGGCCTGGAACAGGCTGGCGAATTTCTCTTCCGAGCTGACCAGGCGCTGCTCGCGTTCCACCTGTTCAGTGATGTCCAGCAGCGTGCCGGCCATGCGCAGTGGCTGGCCGTTGTCGTCACGGTACAGCCGCGCGCGGCTCTCGATGTAGCGCGAGGCGCCGTTTTCCAGGGCAATGCGGTAGGTGATCTGGTAATTGCCCGCCGGGCCTTCGCGCAGGCTGCGGTAAGCCTGGCGCATGGTGCTGCGCTCTTCGTCCGGCACGCCTTCGAAAAATGCCTCGAAGGACTCGTGGAACGGCACCGGTTCCAGGCCGTGCAGTTGCGCTGCGCGCGCCGAGCCATAGAGCATGCCGCTGGGAATGTGCCAGTCCCAGGTGCCCAGCTGGGCCGAGTCCAGGGCCAGGTCCAGGCGTTCCTGGCTGTCTTTCAGGGCCTGTTCGGCGCGCTTGCTGTCGCTGGTGTCGGTGAACGTGCTGAGCAGGTAGCTGTCGCCCTCAAGCTCGATGGTCTGGGTGCTGAGGATGCCGTCATGGATCTGCCCGCTGCTGGCGCAGAAGCGCACCTCCATGCTCACCGGCTCGCTGGTGTGGCGGGTGGCTTCGAGCATGCGGTGGCGCTGCTCGGGGTCGGCCCACAGGCCCAGCTCCACGGTGGTCTTGTTGATGATCTGGTGCGCGGCCCAGCCCAGGGTCTTTTCGAAGTGGTGGTTGACCTCGTGGATCAGCCCGTCGTTACGGCGGGTCAGCAGCACGACGTTGGGGCTCAGGTGGAACAGCGTGGCGAAGCGCTTTTCCGAGTTGATGAGCGCGGTTTCGCGGTCACGCTGGCGGGTGATCTCGCGAATCACGCCAATCATCTGCGGCCGGCCTTCCTTGTTGGTGACCAGGCTGCCGTTGATCTCCAGCCAGTGCAGGCTGCCGTCGGGCCAGCGGATGCGGTGGCGCATGGCCTGTTCCACCGGTTCCCCGCGCAGCACGGCCTGGAAGGCCTGGGTGGTGCGCGCGCGGTCCTCTTCGGGTAGCAGGTCCAGGTAGTCCATGTCGTTGGGCAGCGGCACGTGCGGGTCGAAGCCGAACAGCGCCTGGGTGCCCCGCGACCAGCTGATCTGCCCGGTTTCTATGTCCCAGAACCAGGCGCCCAGGTGCGCGCCATTGAGCGCCGCCAGCAATTGCGGCGCGCTTTCCCAGGTTTGCTCGGACTCCTGGGGATCAGCCGCATGAATACGCGGCAAGCGCGGAAAGCGTGAAGCTGACTTGGGCATGGACCAGACCTTTGGCGGTTACGGCTTCCTTAAAGTAGACCGTCTGCGCGCTTGTGCTACCCCGCGAGCGTATCCGGCTCGGCGTCAAGCAGCGCCATGAAGGCCCGCGCAGCGTTGGACAGCGTTCTTTCCGTGTGCACGATGTAGCCTAGCTGGCGACTGAGTTGTATGCCCGGCAACGCAATGCTGTGTACCTGGTCGTCGAGCATGGTGCGCGGCAGCACGCTCCAGGCCAGGCCAATGGACACCATCATCTTGATGGTTTCCATATAGTTGGTGCTCATGGCGATGTTCGCCGTCAGGCCCTGGGCCTCGAACAGCCGCTGGACGATATGGTGGGTAAAGGTGTTGCCACCGGGAAACACTGCCGGATGATAGGCGATATCCGCCAGGCTCACCGCGCCGTTGAGCGCCAGCGGGTGCTCGGGGGCCACCACGAAGTCCAGCAGGTCGGTCCACACCGGCACCGCGCGCACCAGGTTGTGCGGCTCGGGGGCCAGGGTAATCACCGCCAATTCGGCGCGGCCATGGAGGATTTCCTCGTAGGCCACCTCTGAATCGAGGAACTGGATGTCCAGCGCAACGTCCGGGTAACGCTTGGTGAAGGCGCGCAGCACCGGCGGCAGGCGGTGCAGGCCAATGTGGTGGCTGGTGGCCAGGGTCAGGCGGCCGCTGACCTCGCCGGTGAGGTTGGTGAGCGCCCGGCGGGTGTCGTCCAGCACGTTCAGAATCTGGTAGGCGCGGGGCAGCAGGGCACGCCCGGCTTCCGTCAGGCTGACTTCGCGCCCAAGGCGGTCGAACAGGCGTACATTGAGTTGTTGCTCAAGGCCCGCTATGCGTTTGCTGATGGCCGGCTGGGTGAGGTGCAGGCGTTCGCCGGCCCCGGAAAAGCTGCCGCATTCGGCAATGGCGAGGAAGGCGTTGAGGTTGGCCAGGTCCATTCAGTCGGATTCCTGTTGGTTATCCAAAGCATGAAAATTATGAATTTGAGTAATCCAATGTAACCCCTTAGCATTCGCCCTACAAGCCAAGCGGTTATTGGCATAGAAAAGATACTGATGAGGAAAGTCTGATGGCCGGCAAAACGCTCTACGACAAGCTCTGGGACTCGCATTTGGTCAAACAGCGCGACGACGGTTCGGCGCTGATCTACATTGATCGTCACATCATCCATGAAGTGACTTCGCCCCAGGCTTTCGAAGGTCTGCGCCTGGCCGGTCGCAAGCCATGGCGCATCGACGCCAACATTGCCACCCCGGACCACAACGTGCCGACTACCCCTGAGCGCAAGGGCGGCATCGAGGCCATCGCCGACCAGGTGTCGCGCCTGCAGGTGCAGACCCTCGACGACAACTGCGACGAGTACGGCATCACCGAGTTCAAGATGAACGACGTGCGCCAGGGCATCGTCCACGTCATCAGCCCGGAGCAGGGCGCTACCTTGCCCGGCATGACCGTGGTCTGCGGTGACTCGCACACCTCCACCCACGGCGCGTTCGGCGCCCTGGCCCACGGCATCGGCACCTCGGAAGTGGAGCACGTGCTCGCGACCCAGTGCCTGGTGGCGAAGAAAATGAAGAACATGCTGGTGCGCGTCGAAGGCCAGTTGCCGTTCGGCGTGACCGCCAAGGACATCGTGCTGGCCGTGATCGGCAAAATCGGTACCGCCGGCGGCAACGGCCATGCCATGGAATTCGCTGGCAGCGCCATTCGCGACCTGTCGGTCGAAGGCCGCATGACCATCTGCAACATGTCCATCGAAGCCGGCGCCCGCGTGGGCCTGGTGGCGGCGGACGAGAAGACCATCGCCTACGTCGAGGGCCGTCCGTTCGCGCCAAAGGGCGAGAACTGGACCAAGGCTGTCGAAGCCTGGAAAGACCTGGTGTCCGACGCCGACGCGGTGTTCGACACTGTGGTGGACCTGGACGCCGCGCAGATCAAGCCGCAGGTCAGCTGGGGCACCTCGCCGGAAATGGTGCTGGCCGTTGACCAGAACGTGCCGGACCCGGCCAAGGAAGCCGACCCGGTCAAGCGTGGTTCCATCGAGCGCGCCTTGAAATACATGGGCCTGAGCGCCAACCAGGCGATCACCGATATCCAGCTGGACCGCGTGTTCATTGGCTCGTGCACCAACTCGCGCATTGAAGACCTGCGCGCCGCTGCCGAGATCGCCAAGGGCCGCAAAGTGGCTTCCACCGTGAAACAGGCCATCGTGGTGCCGGGCTCGGGCCTGGTGAAGGCGCAGGCCGAGAAAGAAGGCCTGGACAAGATTTTCCTCGAAGCGGGCTTCGAATGGCGTGAACCGGGCTGCTCCATGTGCCTGGCCATGAACCCTGACCGCCTGGAGTCTGGCGAGCATTGCGCGTCCACCTCCAACCGCAACTTCGAAGGCCGCCAGGGCGCCGGTGGTCGTACCCACCTGGTCAGCCCGGCCATGGCTGCCGCCGCCGCGGTAACCGGCCGCTTCATCGATGTCCGTGAATTGATCCAAGGGAGCGCAGCATGAAAGCCTTTACCCAGCACACCGGCCTCGTCGCGCCTCTGGACCGTGCCAACGTCGACACCGACCAGATCATTCCCAAGCAATTCCTGAAGTCGATCAAGCGCACCGGCTTTGGCCCCAACCTGTTCGACGAATGGCGTTACCTGGACGTGGGCCAGCCTTACCAGGACAACTCCAAGCGCCCGGTAAACCCCGATTTCGTGCTTAACCACGCGCGTTATCAAGGCGCCAGCGTGCTGCTGGCCCGCGAAAACTTCGGCTGCGGCTCCAGCCGCGAGCACGCGCCGTGGGCCTTGGAAGAGTACGGTTTCCGTACCATCATCGCGCCCAGCTACGCCGATATCTTCTTCAACAACAGCTTCAAGAACGGCTTGCTGCCGATCATTCTCGACGACGCTGAAGTCGACGAGCTGTTCCAGCAGGTCGAAGCCAACCCGGGCTACCAGTTGACCATCGACCTGCAGGCACAGACCGTGACCCGCGCCGATGGCAAGGTGCTGAACTTTGAAATCGACGAGTTCCGCAAGCACTGCCTGCTCAACGGCCTGGACGATATCGGCCTGACCTTGCAGGATGGCGATGCCATCGCGGCGTTCGAAGGCAAGCACCGGGCCAGCCAGCCCTGGTTGTTCCGCGACGCGTAATATACTTCGCCGGCACGGTCTGCTTCTGTAGGAGCGGGCCGTGCCCGCGAAGGCCGCACCGCAATTCCGAATTGAACAAAAGATCGAGGAAAGCATGAGCAAGCAGATTCTGATTCTCCCAGGCGACGGTATTGGCCCTGAAATCATGACCGAAGCGGTCAAGGTGCTGAACCTGGCCAACGACAAGTTCAACCTGGGCTTCGAACTGCAGCACGACGTGATCGGTGGCGCTGCCATCGACAAGCACGGCGTGCCCCTGGCCGACGAGACGCTGGAACTGGCGCGCAAGGCCGATGCCGTGCTGCTGGGCGCCGTGGGCGGCCCGAAGTGGGACAAGATCGAGCGTGACATTCGCCCTGAGCGCGGCCTGCTGAAGATTCGCGCGCAACTGGGCCTGTTCGGCAACCTGCGCCCGGCCATCCTGTACCCGCAACTGGCCGATGCTTCCAGCCTGAAGCCGGAAATCGTCGCGGGCCTGGACATCCTCATCGTTCGTGAACTGACCGGCGGCATCTACTTCGGCGCCCCGCGCGGCAACCGTGAGCTGGAAAACGGCGAGCGCCAGGCGTACGACACCCTGCCGTACAGCGAAAGCGAGATCCGCCGCATCGCCCGCGTCGGCTTCGACATGGCCCGCGTGCGTGGCAAGAAGCTGTGCTCGGTGGACAAGGCCAACGTGCTGGCCTCCAGCCAACTGTGGCGTGAAGTGGTCGAGGAAGTGGCCAAGGACTACCCGGACGTCGAGCTGAGCCACATGTACGTGGACAACGCCGCCATGCAACTGGTGCGCGCGCCCAAGCAATTCGACGTGATCGTCACCGACAACATGTTCGGCGACATCCTGTCGGACGAGGCTTCCATGCTCACCGGTTCCATCGGCATGCTGCCGTCGGCGTCGCTGGATGCCAACAACAAGGGCATGTACGAGCCGTGCCACGGTTCGGCCCCGGACATCGCAGGCAAGGGCATCGCCAACCCGTTGGCGACCATTCTGTCGGTGTCGATGATGCTGCGTTACAGCTTCAACCAGCAGGCTGCGGCCGATGCCATCGAGAAGGCGGTAAGCCTGGTGCTGGACCAGGGCCTGCGCACCGGCGACATCTGGTCGGACGGTTGTGCCAAGGTTGGTACGCAGGAAATGGGTGATGCAGTAGTCGCGGCGCTGCGGAATCTGTAATCTCTTGGGCCCGCTACAGCAGTAGCGGCCCACTTTTTTGTCAAAGGTGTAGTTGCGATGAAACGTGTAGGTCTGATCGGTTGGCGCGGTATGGTCGGTTCCGTGCTCATGCAGCGGATGCTGGAAGAGCAGGACTTCGATCTTATCGAGCCGGTGTTTTTCACCACTTCCAATGTCGGCGGCCAAGGCCCGGCGGTAGGCAAGGATATTGCCCCGCTCAAGGACGCTTACAGCATTGAAGAGTTGAAAACCCTCGATGTCATTCTGACCTGCCAGGGCGGCGACTACACCAGCGAGGTATTCCCCAAGCTGCGTGAAGCCGGCTGGCAGGGCTACTGGATCGACGCCGCTTCCAGCCTGCGCATGCAGGATGACGCGGTCATCGTGCTGGACCCGGTCAACCGCAAGGTCATCGACCAGCAGCTGGATGCCGGCACCAAGAACTACATCGGCGGCAACTGCACCGTCAGCCTGATGCTGATGGGCCTGGGCGGCCTGTTCGAAGCCGGCCTGGTGGAATGGATGAGTGCCATGACCTACCAGGCGGCCTCGGGCGCCGGCGCGCAGAACATGCGCGAGCTGATCCGCCAGATGGGCGCTACCCACGCGGCCGTCGCCGATGACCTGGCCAACCCGGCCAGCGCCATCCTCGACATCGACCGCAAGGTGGCCGAAGCCATGCGCAGCGAAGCCTACCCAACGGAAAACTTCGGCGTGCCGCTGGCAGGCAGCCTGATCCCGTGGATCGACAAGGAACTGCCGAACGGCCAGAGCCGCGAAGAATGGAAGGCCCAGGCCGAGACCAACAAGATTTTGGGCCGCTTCAAGAGCCCGATCCCGGTCGACGGCATCTGCGTGCGTATCGGCGCCATGCGTTGCCACAGCCAGGCGCTGACCATCAAGCTGAACAAGGACGTGCCGCTGGCCGACATCGAAGGCCTGATCAGCCAGCACAACCCATGGGTCAAGCTGGTGCCGAACCAGCGCGAAATCAGCATGCAGGAGCTGAGCCCGACCAACGTTACTGGCACCCTGAACGTGCCGGTTGGCCGCCTGCGCAAGCTGAACATGGGTTCCCAGTACCTGGGCGCGTTCACCGTCGGCGACCAGCTGCTGTGGGGCGCCGCCGAACCGCTGCGCCGCATGCTGCGGATTCTGCTGGAGCGGTAAGTGCTGCCCTGAGTTGAAAGAAACCCGTGCCTTGTGCGCGGGTTTTTTTATGCGGACGCCACACAGCCCCGTAGCAGCTGCCGAAGGCTGCGTCAGGACCCACACCATGCGAAATTTCCCACAACGGCGGCCAATCCAGTAAAGTGCCGCCCCCCTGCCAACTCCCCGAGGAACCTTCCATGACCCAGACTTTTGATATCGCCATCATCGGCGCCACCGGTACCGTCGGCGAAACCCTGGTGCAGGTCCTCGAGGAGCGTGATTTCCCGGTGGGCAACCTGCACCTGCTGGCCAGCATCGAGTCGGCGGGGGCCTCGGTGCCGTTCCGCGGCCGCAACGTGCGCGTGCGCGAGGTGGAGCAGTTCGACTTCAAACAGGTGCGCGTGGCGTTCTTCGCTGCTGGCGCCGCGGTTACCCGCAGCTTCGCCGCCAAGGCCGCGGCCGCCGGTTGCACGGTCATCGACTTGTCTGGCGAGCTGGCGGCGCCACACGTGGTGCCCGAGGCCAACGGCCAGGTGCTGGCCACGCTGAAAGCCCCGGTGCAGGTGGGCAGCCCCAGCTCCAGCGCGGTGGCCCTGGCGCTGATTCTGGCGCCGCTGCGTGAACAATTAGCCCTGGTGCGGGTCAATGTCACCGTCGCCATGGCCGTGTCGGCGCTGGGCCGCGAGGCGGTCAGCGAGCTGGCGCGCCAAACCGCCGAGCTGCTCAACGCCCGCCCGCTGGAGCCGCGTTTCTTTGACCGGCAGGTAGCGTTCAACCTGCTGCCCCAGGTGGGCAAGCCGGACGCCCAGGGCCATGTTGCCCTGGAGCGCCGCCTGGTCACCGAACTGCGTGAGCTGCTGCAACTGCCTTTGTTAAAGATTTCCGTGACTTGCGTTCAAGCTCCGGTGTTTTTTGGCGATAGCCTCACTGTGTCGTTGCAGACCGAAGCAGCTGTCGACCTGGCTGCGGTGAATGCCGCGCTGGACAGTGCCGAGGGCGTGGAACTGGTGGAGGAGGGTGACTTCCCCACCCCGGTGGGTGACGCAGTGGGCCAGGATGTGGTCTATGTTGGTCGCGTGCGCACCGGCATTGATGACCCCTGCGAACTCAACCTTTGGGCTACGCTCGATAACGTGCGCAAGGGCGCTGCGCTCAACGCCGTGCAGCTGGCTGAGTTGTTGATAAAAGACCTGCTGTAAAAGATACTTGGCAACAATTTGCATAATGATTCTAGCCCGGCGCCAAGCGCCGGGCCGATTGCTTGAGGTGAGCTGCCTCCAGGCAGCTTTTCACTTCTTCTCGCTTGCCGAGGAAATGTTCAAACAAGGATTAGGCCATGGTTCAAGTTCGCAAACTGGTGTTAGCAATAGCCGCCGCTTCGGCGCTGTCCTCCGGTATGGCGCGTGCACTGGATCTGGGTGAGGTCACCCTCAAGTCGGCCGCCAACCAGCCGCTGGTGGCCGAGATCGAACTGCTCGACGTTCGCGACCTGGCGCCGGCCGACATCAAGCCCAGCCTGGCCTCGCCCGAAGAGTTCCAGAAAGCGGGCGTGAACCGCGATGCCATCCTCAATGACCTGACGTTCACCCCGGTGATCAACAGTGGCGGCCGCAGCGTGATTCGCGTCACCTCGAAGCAGCCGGTCAGCGAGCCGATGCTCAAGTTCCTGGTGCAGGTGCTGTGGCCCCAGGGCCGCCTGTTGCGCGATTACAGCGTGTTGGTCGATTCGAGCAAATTCGGGCCGCAGAACGCCGCCCCCGTGCAACCTGCCACCACCCCTGCGCTCACCAGCCAGACCCAGGGCAGCGAAGGCGGCTACACCACCGGCAAGCGCGATACCCTGTGGGACATTGCCCAGAAGAACGCCGTGCCGCCTGCCACCGTGCAGCAGACCATGCTGGCTATCCAGGCGCTGAACCCCGACGCCTTCGTCGATGGCAACATCAACCGTCTCAAGACCGGCCAGGTGCTGCGCCTGCCGGACGCCCCGCAAGCCACCGCCCTGGGCCAGGGCCCGGCGATTGCCGAAGTGGCCCGCCAGAACGCCGCCTGGCGTGAAGGCCGCCGCCTGGGTCCGCGCGCCCAGCAGCTGGACGCCACCCGCCGCACCGGCACCGGTAATGCACCGGCGCAGACCGAGGCGGGCGACAAGCTCAGCCTGGTGGCTGCCGATGGCAAGAACGGCCAGGGCAAGGCCGGCGACCGTCAGGCGCGCCTGGCCCAGGCCAAGGAAAACCTCGACGCCACCCGCCGCGACAATGCCGAGCTGAAAAGCCGCATGGGTGACCTGCAGAGCCAACTGGACAAGCTGCAGAAGCTGATCCAGCTCAAGAATGACCAACTGGCCAAGCTGGAAGCCGCAGGCGCCGCCGCGCCAGCAGTGCCAGCTGCCGAGGCCACTGCACCGGCCACGCCCGCACCGGCCGTCGACGCCCAGCTGACGCCGGCGCCAGGCGCCGCCGCGCCGGCAGCACCTGCCGCACCGGCCACGCCTGCGGATGCCGCCACGCCAACGCCGGCGCCAACCCCTGCACCGGTGGCAGCCCCAGCGCCGGCCGAAGAGGCGCAGCCAGGGCTGTTCGGCAAGTTCCTGACCAGCCCGATCATGCTGGGCCTGATCGGTGGCGCCGCGGTGCTGATCCTGTTGCTGGCGGCGCTGCTGCTGGCGCGCCGTCGCAAGGCGCAGCTGGAAGCCGAGAAGCACATGCGCATGGCCCGTGCCCTGGCCGAGGAAACCGATTTCGACAAGGACCTGGACCTGCCGCCCAGCAGCTTCGAAGGCCTGGAAACCCCGCCGCCGGCGGTGAAGCTGGCGCCGGCCATGGTCGCCGCCTCTGCTGCAGCCGCCGTGGCCGCCGCCGAGCCGGCGCCGGTGGTGCAGCCGCCCGTGTCGGAGATCATCCCCACGCCGCCACTGCGCCCGGCGGCCGAGCCCGTTGTCGCCGCCCCTGTGGTGGAGCCGCTGGTGGCGTCGGTCATCGAGCCGAAAGTGGCGCCGGTGGTTGCCCCTGAAGCCGACGTGCTGGCCGAAGCTGAGCGCCTGATCGCCGAAGGGCGCCTGGGCGAGGCCGCCGACCTGCTGGAGCCGGCCGTGAAGGCCCAGCCCGACCGCAGCGACCTGCGCCTCAAGCTGATGGAAGTCTATGCCCACCAGGGTGACCGCAACGCCTTTATCGGCGAAGAGCGCCAACTGGTTGCCACCGGCCAGAACCACAATGCCGTGGAGGCGCTGAAAGCACGCTTCCCGGCCATGCTCGGGGTGGCCATGGCCGCCGCTGGCGCAGCTGCCGTTGCTGCCGAACTGGATGCCCAGTACGTCAAGGACCTGTTGATGGACGAGCCGGGCGCCGCCGACCCGATCGACGACACCTTCGACAGCGATTTCGACCTGAACCTGGACGACGACCTCAGCGCGCCGCTGGAGCCGGACCTGGACGTTGCCGATTTCGACGACGACCTGGTGCTGGACGCCCCGCAACCGCTGGAGGCCGCAGCCGAGCCGGAGCCTGCCGTGGAAGCGCCGTCGGCCCTGGAAGAGGACGACCTGGACTTCGAGGCGTTGCTGGCCGAGCACAGCGTGCCTGCCGAAGAGCCGCCGGTAGATGACCTGGCCGATTTCGACCTGTCCATCGCCGACGACGAACCGGCCGCGCCAGCCCTGGACCCGGAACTGGAAGCACAGCTGGAAGACTTCGAGGCCGAGCTGAACCTGGACAAGCCTGAAGTGCCGCCCGCGCCGGTCGATGATCTGGAGCTGCCGGAAGACTTCGACCTGTCCCTGGCCGAGGAAATGGACGCCACGCCGCCCGCCACCCCGGACAAGCTGCACGACGAACTGGGTGACGTCAGCGCCGAGCTCGACAAGCTGTCCGCCAGCCTTGAGCACCCGCCGATTGCCGAGCCGTTCACGGCCGAGGACAAGCCGGTGGAGGCGCCAGCCGCGAAGCCGGCCGCCAAGCCAGCGTTCGATGACCTCGACAACCTCGACGACCTGCCGCCGTTCGAAGACGACTTCGACTACCTGTCGGGCACCGACGAGGCGGCCACCAAGCTCGACCTGGCGCGTGCCTACATCGAGATGGGCGACCATGACGGTGCACGCGACATCCTCGACGAAGTGGTCAAGGAAGGCACCGAAGGCCAGCAGAGCGAAGCTCGCGAGATGCTGTCGCGGCTGGTCTGAGGCGTTCACCGCACCATGACAACGGCAGCCCGCGTGGCTGCCGTTGTCGTTTCTGCCGCCTGGCCCCGTATAATGGCGGCCATTGCGCTTTATCACAGGCTTGAACCACGTGGACATTCTTCAACAATCGGCCAGCGAAGTCGCTGCCGAAGGCTTCACCCGCATCGCCCTGGGCGTTGAATACAAAGGCTCGCGCTACCGCGGCTGGCAGCGCCAGGCCAGCGGCGTGCTGACCGTGCAGGAAACCCTGGAAAAGGCCCTGTCGATCGTCGCCGACTCGCCCGTCGACCTGATGTGCGCCGGCCGCACCGACGCCGGCGTGCATGCCTGCGGCCAGGTGGTGCACTTCGACACCCGCGCGGTGCGCTCCATGAAGGCCTGGACCATGGGCGCCAACATCAACCTGCCCCACGACATCAGCGTGACCTGGGCCAAGGAAATGCCCGCCACTTTCCATGCGCGCTTCACGGCCATCGCCCGGCGCTACCGCTACGTGATCTACAACGACCAGATCCGCCCCGCGCACCTGGGCGACGAGATCACCTGGAACCACCGCCCACTGGATGTGGAGCGCATGGCCGAGGCCGCCCAGTACCTGATCGGCACCCATGACTTCAGCGCCTTCCGGGCCGGCCAGTGCCAGGCCAAGTCGCCGATCAAGCAGATGCACCACGCCCGTGTCACCCGCCACGGCAAGATGATCGTGCTGGATATCCGCGCCAACGCCTTCCTGCACCACATGGTGCGCAACATCGCCGGCGTGCTGATGACCATCGGCGCCGGCGAGCGCCCGGTGGAGTGGATGCGCGAAGTGCTGGAAGGCCGCGAGCGCCGCGCCGGCGGGGTCACGGCGCACCCGTTCGGCCTGTACCTGGTGCAGGTGGAGTACCGCGACGAGTTCCCGCTGCCGGAACGCTATATCGGCCCGCACTTCCTGACAGGCTTCGATACATTGCCGGGCTGACGGCATGGAATCCATTTGCTAACATCCAAAGCTTTGGCGTCTTCCTGAGGTTTTTCCGCATATGTCCGCCGTTCGCAGCAAAATCTGCGGTATTACCCGCATCGAGGACGCGCTGGCCGCAGCCGAGGCGGGCGCCGATGCCATTGGCCTGGTGTTTTATGCCAAGAGCCCGCGGGCGGTAACGGCAGAGCAGGCGCGCGCCATCGTGCGGGCGTTGCCACCGTTCGTCACCACCGTGGGGCTGCTCGTCAATGCCAGCCGCTGCGAGCTGAACGAGATTCTGGAAGTGGTGCCGCTGGACCTGCTGCAGTTCCACGGCGACGAAACCCCGGCCGACTGCGAGGGCTACCACCGCCCATACATCAAGGCCGTGCGTGTGCGCCCGGGCGAGGACCTGGAAGCCATCTGCAAGCAGTACAGCGGTGCCAGCGGTATCTTGCTGGACACCTTCGTGGCCGGCGTGCCGGGCGGTACCGGCGAGGCGTTCGACTGGAGCCTGGTGCCTGCGCGGCTGAGCAAGCCGATCATCCTGGCCGGCGGCCTGTCGGCGGCCAACGTGGCCCAGGCCATCGCCCAGGTAAAACCCTACGCGGTAGACGTCAGCGGCGGGGTAGAGGCCGCGAAAGGTATCAAGGACGCGGAAAAGATCGAGGCGTTCATGCAAGCAGTACGCGGTACGAATTCGCGCGAATGACGACCAACGTGGGAGCGGGCTCTGCCCGCGAAAAGCCCGCCGCGCAGTTGCTGAATTACCGTGGTGTCTGCTTCGCGGGCGCAGCCCGCTCCCACGGGGTCAGGTGAGGTTGTGCCAAGGGATGTGACGGTTGCCAATCTGCCACCGTCCATACCTCTGGCAAGGCGATGGCGACCGATGGGTCGGCCATCCGGAATTTGAAGATGGCGCGAGCGCATACGTGCAGTTCCCCATCCTTTACACGAATTAAATTGAGCTCAAGGGCATGCGCGGGATCGCGCGAGCTGTCCCCGTTACTGGAGAAATAAAGCATGAGCAACTGGTTGGTAGACAAACTGATCCCTTCGATCATGCGTTCCGAGGTGAAGAAAAGCTCGGTGCCTGAAGGCTTGTGGCACAAGTGCCCGTCCTGCGAGGCGGTGCTGTACCGTCCAGAGCTGGAAAAGACCCTGGACGTTTGCCCCAAGTGCAACCACCACATGCGCATCGGCGCCCGTGCGCGCCTGGACATCTTCCTTGACGCCGAAGGCCGCAACGAGCTGGGCGCGGACCTGGAGCCAGTGGACCGCCTGAAATTCCGCGACGGCAAGAAGTACAAGGACCGCCTGGTCGGCGCCCAGAAGCAGACCGGCGAGAAAGACGCGCTGATCTCCATCAGCGGTACCCTGCTGGGCATGCCGGTGGTGTGCAGCGCCTTCGAATTCTCGTTCATGGGCGGCTCCATGGGTGCCATCGTCGGCGAGCGCTTCGTGCGCGCGGCCAACTACGCCCTGGAAAACCGCTGCCCGATGGTGTGCTTCGCCGCCTCCGGTGGTGCGCGCATGCAGGAAGCGCTGATCTCGCTGATGCAGATGGCCAAGACCTCGGCCGTGCTGGCGCGCCTGCGTGAAGAAGGCCTGCCGTTCATCTCCGTGCTGACGGACCCGGTGTACGGTGGTGTTTCCGCCTCGCTGGCCATGCTGGGTGACGTGATCGTCGCCGAACCCAAGGCCCTGATCGGCTTCGCCGGCCCGCGCGTGATCGAGCAGACCGTGCGTGAAAAACTGCCGGAAGGCTTCCAGCGCAGCGAATTCCTGCTGGAACACGGTGCCATCGACATGATCGTCTCGCGCCAGGAACTGCGCCCACGCCTGGGCAGCCTGCTGGCACAGATGATGGGCCTGCCGACGCCAACCTTCGTCGCCGCTCCCATCGAGCCGATGGTCGTTCCACCGGCGCCTGCCACCGTATGACGCAACGTACCCTGGGCGAGTGGCTCGCTTATCTTGAGCAGTTGCACCCGGCGGCCATCGACATGGGCCTGGACCGTTGCCAGCAAGTGCTGGCGCGGCTGGGCCTGGGTCGCCTGGCGCCCCGGGTCATTACCGTCACCGGCACCAACGGCAAGGGCTCTACGTGCGCCTTTGTCGCTTCGCTGCTCAAGGCCCAGGGCCTGAAAGTCGGCGTCTACGCCTCGCCACACCTGCTGCGCTACAACGAGCGGGTGCTGATCGAGGGCGTGGAAGTCGACGATGCCCGGCTGTGCGAGGCCTTCGCGGCCCTGGAAGCAGCCCGTGGCGAAATTTCCCTGACCTACTTCGAAATGGGCACCCTGGCAGCCTTCTGGCTGTTCAAGCAGGCGGCGCTGGACGCCGTGGTGCTGGAAGTGGGCCTGGGCGGGCGGCTGGATGCGGTCAACCTGATCGATGCCGACCTGTCCCTGATTACCAGCGTGGGCCTGGACCACGCCGATTACCTGGGCAACACCCGTGAGTCGGTGGGCTTCGAGAAGGCCGGCATCATGCGCGCCGGCCACCCGGCGCTGTGTGGCGACCTCGACCCGCCGCACACCGTGCTGGACAAGGTGGCCGAACTGGGCTGCCCGTTCTTCCTGCGCGGTGATGCCTACGACCTGGCCATCGGCGACAACCAATGGCAGTGGCGTGGCCGCACCCTGGACGGCGATGCGCTGGTGCTGGACGGCCTGCCGCTGCTGGACCTGCCCATGGAAAACGCCGCCCTGGCGCTGCAGGCCTATGGCCTGACAGGCCTTGCGTGGCAGCGTGAGCAATTGATCGCCGCCTTGCTGGCCACCCGCGTCACCGGCCGCCTGGATCGGCGCCAGGTGACCTGGAAAGGCAAGCCCCTGAACCTGTTGCTGGACGTGGGGCACAATCCCCACGCCGCCGAGTACCTGGCGCGCCGCCTGGCCGCCCGGCCACCGCAGGGCAAGCGCCTGGCGGTGTTCGGCCTGCTGGCTGACAAGGACCTGGAAGGCGTGATCGCGCCGCTGGCCAACCATGTCGCGCAGTGGGCGGTAACACCGCTGCCGACCGGCCGCACGCGCCCGGCGGACGAACTGGCGCAGGCCCTGGCGAACCTTGGCGCGACCGTGGCGTCCTATGCCAGCGTCGAACAGGCCCTTGAGGCCCAGTGCGACCTGGCAACGGCGGATGATGAAATACTGCTGTTCGGATCTTTTTATTGTGTCGGCGAAGCCCTGGAATGGCTGGCCCGGCATGCCACGGAGGAAGTTGCGGATGGCTTTGCTGGATAAGGTGTTCAAACAGCGCATGGTCGGTGCCCTGGTGCTGATTGCCCTGGCGGTGATTTTCCTGCCGATGCTGTTTTCCCGCCAGGATGAGCTGCGGCAGGTGCGCGTGGATGCGCCCGAAGCCCCGCAGGCGCCGGTTGTCCCGCAGGTCAAGGTAGAGCCGGTGCCGGTGCCCGAGCAGCAAAGCCTGCCCCAGGATGCCGAAACGGTCGAAGCCCAGGCCGCGCCTACCGCGCCGCCGCCGTCCATGCCCGTGGCCCCGCAACCGGTCGTCGCCCCGGCGCCCCGTGTGCAGCAGCAGGCCCAGCAGCCGGTGCAGGCGCCTGCGCCAAAGCCGGCTCCAGCGCCTGTGGCCAAGCCAGCGCCGGCGCCTGCCCAGGTTGCCAAGGCCGACCCTGCCGCCAGCAAGATCGACGCCAATGGCCTGCCGGTCAGCTGGGCCGTGCAATTGGCCAGCCTGTCCAACCGCGGCAGCGCCGACAGCCTGCAGAAATCCCTGCGCAGCCAGGGCTATAATGCCTTTGTACGCTCGGCCGACGGCATGAACCGGGTGTTCGTGGGGCCGCTGATCGACCGCGCCGAGGCAGAGCGCCTGCGCGACCTGATCAGCCGCCAGCAGAACGTCAAGGGTTTTGTGGTACGGTTCCAGCCGGAACGCAACTAAACAGCTGGCAATCACTGCTTACCCATAAGGCGGCGCTCTGCTAAAATGCGCCGCCTTATCCTGTTGCAGGCTGCACCGTGGCATTTACCTGGGTTGACTGGGCGATACTCGCGATTATCGCCATCTCCGCTTTGATCAGCTTGAAGCGCGGCTTCGTCAAGGAAGCCTTGTCTCTGCTCACCTGGATCATTGCCGGTGCGGTCGCCTGGATGTTCGGAGGCGCATTGTCACAATACCTGGAAGGCTACATTCAGACGCCTTCGGCCCGCGTGATCGCAGGCTGCGCCATCCTGTTCGTCGCCACGCTGCTGGTCGGCGCCATGGTCAACTTTCTCATTGGTGAACTGATCCGCGTGACCGGCCTGTCCGGTACCGATCGGTTCCTGGGCACCGCCTTCGGCGCGGCGCGCGGCGGCCTGTTGGTGGTCGTCGGCGTCGGGCTGCTGAGCCTGGGCCCGTTTCAACAAGACACCTGGTGGCAACAGTCTCGGCTGGTGCCCCAATTTCTATTGGTCGCCGACTGGTCGAAAAACCTCGTTCTGGGGATGACCAGCCAGTGGCTCGCCAGCGGAATCAGCACACCAGTTGATATTCCGTTCAAGGATCAACTCTTCCCGACCGCTCACAAGGGTCAATGAAGGGTTGTTCAGTTCAGATTCATTAAGTAGGGGTTGCGTCGCATGTGTGGCATCGTCGGTATCGTCGGTAAGTCGAACGTCAATCAGGCGCTGTATGACGCGCTAACCGTCCTCCAGCACCGCGGCCAGGACGCTGCCGGTATTGTGACCAGCCATGACGGCCGGTTATTCCTGCGCAAGGACAACGGGTTGGTGCGTGATGTGTTCCAGCAGCGCCATATGCAGCGCCTGGTGGGCAACATGGGCATCGGCCATGTGCGCTACCCGACCGCGGGCAGCTCGACCTCGGCCGAGGCCCAGCCGTTCTACGTCAACTCGCCGTATGGCATCACCCTGGCGCACAACGGCAACCTGACCAACGTTGAACAGTTGGCCAAGGAGATCTACGAATCGGACCTGCGTCACGTCAACACCAGCTCCGACTCCGAAGTGCTGCTGAACGTGTTCGCCCATGAGCTGGCCACGCGCAAGCAACTGCAGCCTACCGAGGAAGACGTGTTCGCCGCCGTCGCCGACGTGCACAAGCGCTGCAAGGGCGGCTACGCCGTGGTAGCGATGATCACCGGCTACGGCATTGTCGGCTTCCGCGACCCGAACGCGATCCGTCCGATCGTCTTCGGCCAGCGCCACACCGACGAAGGCGTGGAGTACATGATCGCCTCCGAAAGCGTCTCCCTGGACGTGCTGGGCTTCACCCTGATCCGTGACCTGGCCCCGGGCGAAGCGGTGTACATCACCGAAGACGGCAAGCTGCACACCCGCCAGTGCGCGCCGAACCCGCACTACGCACCGTGCATCTTCGAACACGTGTACCTGGCCCGTCCCGACTCGATCATCGACGGCATCTCGGTATACAAGGCGCGCCTGCGCATGGGCGAGAAGCTGGCCGAGAAAATCCTGCGCGAGCGCCCCGAGCACGACATCGACGTGGTCATCCCGATTCCGGACACCAGCCGCACCGCGGCGCTGGAACTGGCCAACCACCTGGGCGTGAAATTCCGCGAAGGTTTCGTCAAGAACCGCTACATCGGCCGTACCTTCATCATGCCCGGCCAGGCCGCGCGCAAGAAATCGGTACGCCAGAAGCTCAACGCCATCGAGCTGGAATTCCGCGGCAAGAACGTGATGCTGGTGGACGACTCGATCGTGCGCGGCACCACCTGCAAGCAGATCATCCAGATGGCCCGTGAAGCCGGTGCCAAGAACGTCTACTTCTGCTCGGCAGCCCCGGCCGTTCGCTACCCGAACGTCTACGGCATCGACATGCCAAGCGCCCACGAGCTGATCGCGCACAACCGCAGCACCCAGGAAGTGGCCGACCTGATCGGCGCCGACTGGCTGATCTACCAGGACCTGCCGGACCTGATCGACGCGGTTGGCGGTGGCAAGGTCAAGATCGAGCACTTCGACTGCGCGGTGTTCGACGGTAAGTACGTGACCGGCGACATTGACGAGAAATACCTGAACAAGATCGAACAGGCGCGCAACGATGCCTCGAAAATCAAGACCCAGGCCGTGAGCGCGATCATCGATCTGTACAACAACTGATCGGTAGCGCGTTCCACCACGCCCGGGCCTCTGCAAAGAGCCCGGGCGTTTTTTTTGTGGTAGCTACAACACCCCCTGTAGCAGCGGCCGCAGGCCGCGTCCCGGGCCATAATTTGCTAAACTCTCCACCCTGCATTTTCTAATCAATAGCTTTGGGAGTAGCGGCATGACACAGGAATGGGACGCCGGGCGGCTGGACAGCGATCTGGAAGGGGTCTCGTTTGACACCCTGGCCGTGCGCGCCGGTCAGCACCGTACGCCGGAAGGCGAGCACAGCGACCCGCTGTTCTTCACTTCCAGCTATGTTTTCCGCACCGCGGCTGACGCGGCGGCGCGCTTTGCCGGTGAAGTGCCAGGCAACGTCTACTCGCGCTACACCAACCCTACCGTGCGTTCGTTCGAGGAGCGCATCGCAGCTCTCGAAGGTGCCGAGCAGGCCGTGGGCTTCGCCACCGGCATGGCCGCCATCACCGCCGTGGCCATGGGCCTGTGCAGCGCCGGCGACCACGTGCTGATCTCCCAGAGCGTGTTCGGCTCGACCATCAGCCTGTTCGACAAGTACTTCAAGCGCTTCGGCATCGAAGTGGACTACGTGCCGCTGGCCAACCTCGACGCCTGGAACGCCGCCATCAAGGCCAACACCAAGCTGCTGTTCGTCGAGTCGCCGTCCAACCCCCTGGCGGAGCTGGTGGACATCACCGCCCTGGCCGAGATCGCCCACGCCAAGGGCACCCTGCTGGTGGTGGACAACTGCTTCAGCACCCCTGCGCTGCAGCAGCCGCTGAAGCTGGGCGCCGACATCGTCGTGCATTCGGCGACCAAGTTCATCGATGGCCAGGGCCGCTGCATGGGCGGTGTCGTCGCTGGCCGTGCCGAGCACATGAAGGAAATGGTCGGCGTGGTGCGCACTGCCGGCGCTTCCCTGAGCCCGTTCAACGCCTGGGTGTTCCTCAAGGGCCTGGAAACCCTGAACCTGCGCATGCGCGCCCACTGCGCCAGCGCCCAGGCCCTGGCCGAGTGGCTGGAGCAGCAGGACGGGATCGAGAAAGTGCACTACGCCGGCCTGCCAAGCCACCCGCAGCATGAACTGGCCAAGCGCCAGATGCGCGGCGGTTTCGGTGGTGTGGTCAGCTTCGAGGTCAAGGGGGGCAAGGAGGGCGCCTGGCGCTTCATCGACGCCACCCGCCTGATCTCCATCACCGCCAACCTGGGCGACAGCAAGACCACCATCACCCACCCGGGCACCACTTCCCATGGTCGCCTGTCGCCTGCCGAGCGTGAAGCTGCCGGTATCCGCGACAGCCTGATCCGCGTCGCGGTAGGCCTGGAAGACGTTGCCGACCTGCAAGCAGACCTTGCGCGCGGCCTGGCGGCGTTGTGATCGACTGGTCTGCGAAAACCGCCAGCCACAATGGCCGGGTCGCCCTGGTCACCGGGGCGGCGCGCGGCATCGGCCTGGGCATCGCTGCCTGGCTGATCGCCGAGGGCTGGCAAGTGGTGCTCACCGACCTTGACCGCGTGCGCGGCCCCAAGGTGGCGCAAGTGCTGGGCGAGAATGCGCTGTTCATCGCCATGGACGTCGCTGACGAAGCCCAGGTGAAGGCGGGCGTGGCCCAGGTGCTGGGCCAGTTCGGCCGCCTGGACGCGCTGGTGTGCAACGCCGCCATCACCGACCCCCACAACACCACGCTGGAAACCCTGGCGCTGGAGAAGTGGAACCGCGTGCTGGCGGTCAACCTCAGTGGGCCGATGCTGTTGGCCAAGCACTGTGCGCCGTACCTGCGTGCGCACGGTGGCGCCATCGTCAACCTGGCTTCCACCCGGTCCGGCCAGTCCGAGCCGGACACCGAGGCCTATGCGGCCAGCAAGGGCGGCCTGGTGGCCTTGACCCACGCCCTGGCCATCAGCCTTGGCCCGGAAATTCGGGTCAATGCCGTGAGCCCCGGCTGGATCGACGCCCGCGACCCGTCCGAACGGCGCGCTGCGCCGCTGTCCGATGCCGACCACGCCCAGCACCCGGCTGGGCGCGTGGGCACCGTGGAAGACGTGGCGGCGCTGGTGGCGTGGCTGTTGTCGCGCAATGCCGGCTTTGTCACCGGGCAGGAACTGGTGGTGGACGGTGGCATGACCCGCAAGATGATCTACCAGGAATAACGCACGGCACCCCCAAGGATGGGGGGCACGGCAAGAAAACTGTCATTTCCGAAAAAACTTCAATAAAGTTATTGACTTACCTTCGGTGGCTGCGTAAAGTTCGCGTCATTGGAGAGGCAAGCGGGTGATTAGCTCAGCTGGGAGAGCATCTGCCTTACAAGCAGAGGGTCGGCGGTTCGATCCCGTCATCACCCACCACTCTGATCCTCTTTCATCCCAAAGAGGGGAGGCCTTGTTACTGAGAAGGCATCCAGCACTGCGCAGCGGTAGTTCAGTCGGTTAGAATACCGGCCTGTCACGCCGGGGGTCGCGGGTTCGAGTCCCGTCCGCTGCGCCATCTTTACCTGATTCGGCCTTGCCGTGTCAGAGATCGAGAAGCTCGAAATGTCTCGGTCAGACCTGTTTCAACTGCACGCGAGTGCAAGCGATACGCAGCGGTAGTTCAGTCGGTTAGAATACCGGCCTGTCACGCCGGGGGTCGCGGGTTCGAGTCCCGTCCGCTGCGCCATACAAAGCTTCGAGGCCCTTGAACTCCTTGAAGCACAAAGAAAGCGACCTTCGGGTCGCTTTTTTTGTGCCCGCGATTTATAACCCAAACCCCCGTAGCAATAGCTAACTTGTGGGAGCTGGCTTGCCAGCGAGCTGTTGAGGCCCGAAAAACTCGCTGGCAAGCCAGCTCCCACAAAAACAGTTGCGGTTACGGAGGTTTGGGGTTTAGTCAGTGCCGTACTTCGGCGAGCGCGGGCCATACAGCAGGGCATTGGGGTGCCCCGCCGACAGCAACCGGGCGCTGGTCAAGCCCGCGATCGGGTAGCCGGCGTCGGTGCTGCTGTTGATGATCTGCTTCACCGCCGCCGTGATCAGCATGCCGATCAAGCCACCGCCGTTGTTGTTCTGGCCTTCTTCGCTGGAGGCCGAGGCCGCGCCGGTCCACAGGGTGGTGCCGGTTTTCAGGTCGACCAGGCTGGCCGTGGCAGTAACGATGGTGGCGCTGCTGAGCACCATGTACTTGGTGCCGTAGTCCGTCACCTTCACGTACAGCGCCGCGTCGGCGCCGAAGATCGAGCGCAGTTTTGGCGCTGGTACCTGGCTGATCTCGGCGGCGTTGTTCAGGCCGTTCTGCTTGAACGTCTCGTCCACCAGGGCCACCGGCATCACGTAGTAGCCTGCCTCGGCCAGCGGGAAGGTCACCTGGCTCATCATGCTGTAGGTGGCCGTCACGTCTGGCGATTCATTGACCGGCGGCAGCACCAGGATCGAGTGCGGGCGCGCAGCCTTGAAGGCGGTGTAGTCGAGGTTTTTCTGCGGGCCGGCACAGCCGCCCAGCAGGGCCAGGGCCAGCAGGGCCGCAGCGGGTTTGAACAGGCGCAGCATTATTGGGTCGCTCCGTGCGTGGCGTTCTTCACCAGGAAGTCCATGTAGGCGGCAGATTCAGGGAACAGCGTCTTTTCCTGCTGGAACTGCTGAATCATCTGATCGTTTTTGCCCATGCTCGAATACAGCAGCCCCAGTTGGGCGTGGTAGCCCGGCGGTGGGGTGCCGTTCTTGGCGCGGATCTTCTCCAGGTCAGCTTCCAGGGCTTGCGCCTGCTGCTCCTTGGACTCGCCCTTGAAATACTCGTGTACCTGGGTCTGGTAGCCTTCCCATTGGTACAGGGTCTTGGGTTGCTGCGCGCAGCCGCCCAGCACGGCGCCGGCCAGCACCGTGATTGCCAGCCCGAGGCGTGGCGTGAAGGTCTTGCCCATGACGAATGTCGCTCCTTGGGTAACGCGGGAAATTACGGACGGGTCGGCTGCCAGCTGCCGTTGTCGACGGCTTCAACCAGGCGGTTGACGGCTTCGCGCATGGCCAGGTCCAGCACCTTGCCATTGAGAGTGGAGTCGTAGCTGGCGGTACCGCCGAAGCCGATCACTTCGCGGTTGGACAGGGAGTATTCGCCGGCGCCCTGGGTGGAATACACCACCTCGGAGGTGCTGATGTTGACAATGTTCAGCGCCACCTTGGCGTAGGCTACCTGGGTCTTGCCGCGGCCCAGGATGCCGAACAGTTCGTGGTCGCCGACTTCCTTGCGGCCGAACTCGGTGACGTCGCCGGTCACCACGTAGTCAGCGCCCTTGAGCTTCTGCGCCTGGCCCTTGATGGCGGCTTCCTGGGCGATTTCGCCCATGTTGTCGCGGTCCAGCACGTTGAAGCGGTTGGTTTGCTGCAGGTGGGTGATCAGCACGGTCTTGGCCTGGCTGCCGAGGCGGTCGATGCCGTCGGAAAAGATGCCGCGCATGTAGCTGGAGCGGTTGTCGAACTTGCCTACGGCGATGGGCGAACGCGGGCCGGCGTAAGGGCGGCCGGCGCTTTCGACCTTGGCCACGGTGAGGGCCTGGGAGCTTTCGGTGGCGCAACCGCCGGTCAGGGCGAGGGTCAGGGCGGTCAGGCCCAGGCACAAGCCACGGGTAACAGTTTTCACACACAATCTCCTGATGGACAATGATCTTCCTGAAGGCGCGCAACAGCTCTATTCCCTCGGTGCCCGCAGGAAAAGGATGCGGAACTGCACGGTGTTTCAGAGGGAATGTGTAACGAAGGCGACGCATCCTACCTAGGTGTCGCGGTGATGTCATATGACTTTACACCGCGTCCATGTGTCGCCCGGGCTTTTAACTGGCGGGAGGTCGTAGTAGGGTTGGAGGTTGTCTAAAACTCATTTCATGCGCGTTGTTTCTCCGTAGTGAGGCACAATAGAGGCTGATTGTTTGCCCAGGATTCGCAATGTCTAAGTCACTGAGCTTGAGCGCCCCACGGTTGGGCTGTGCTTTGGCGGTCTCGCTGCTCGCGCTGAGCGGCTGTTCCTCGAAGAAACCGGCCATGTACGAGCACGAAGAGTTCTCCGACTCGGGGACCTACTCGCGCAACTACCCGGTCAGCGACTCGTCATCGTGCGAGGCCGCGCGCCGTGCGCTGCTCAGCCAGGGCTACATCATCACCAGCAGCGACCCCAAGCAGCTCAGCGGCCACAAGAGCTTCCAGCAGACGGGCGAGACGCACATGGAGATCAGCTTCAGCGTCACCTGTGCCGCCGATGGCAACAGCAACCAGACCTCGACCATGTTCGCCAACGCCTTGCAGGACCGCTATGCGCTGAAGAAGGTCAACAACTCCGCCAGCCTTGGCGTGGGTGTGTTGGGTTCGGTGTCGATGCCTATCGGTTCCACCGACGACTCGATGGTCAAGGTGGCCAGCGAGACGGTGACCTCCGCCAAGTTCTATGACCGCTACTTCGCCCTGGTGGATGTGTATCTGCCCGCCGAGGCGAAGAAGGCTGCGCATATCGTCGACAAGCCCAAGGCTGACCTTGGCGTGCCGGAGCCCAAGCCCGAGGTGAAGCCTGAGGCCAAGCAGGAAGAAGCCAAGCCTGAGGTCAAGCCCGAGGCCAAGGCCGAGTCTGAAAAACCGGCTGAGCCTGTAGCACCGGCACCTGCCGCTGCTGCGGTGGCGGCGCCAGCCGTGCCTGCAGCTACTGCAGCTGCTACGCAGGGTTCGGAGCCGGTGGTGCCGCCGGCGGATGCGGCGCCGATCACGCCGGTGTCGACGACTGCCACCACGGAAGCTGCGCCTGCTGCGACTGGTACTGATAGCAGCAGCACTACAACGACCTCTACAACATCTACGCCTGCCGCTGCCGCGCAGTAACGGCGTACCCAGATCAAGCGTGCGCCGCAAGATGCGTTTGATCTTGATCCCGTGCGGCCTTTGATCTTGATTGTGTGCCCCATCAAGCGCCAGGGCCGACTGGAGGCGTTGGCCAAGCGGTCCCTGGCGTAGCCCGCTTCGGCGATTTCGAATATATCCATTTTCGCGGTGCGACCACCGACCGTTTCGGCCTTACGCCGACTCACTTTTTTTCAGACGCCAAAAAAAGTAAGCAAAAAACGCTTGCCCCTGCTTGGGCCCTACGCTGCGCTACGGGTCCCCTCCTTCCGGCGCCGCTCAACGGGCAGACGGCACCCGCTATAGAAGCCTGCGGGTTACCGTCTCTTCGGCCTGCGGCCTCGGCCCTTCGGGCAGCCCGTTGATCGACGCCTCCAGTCGGCCCGGGCGCTTTACGGGGCATACAATCAAGATCACAAGCCAGATCAACAGCAGATCAAAAGCCAGATCAAAAGCCAGATCAACAGCAGATCACAAGCAGATCAACATCGCAGCCAGGTCAAGATCGGCAGGTGGGGTAAATTCCTGTTTGCTGTACTCGTTCTCCGTTGACCCCCGTCATTTTTCTTTCATTGCCAAGCGCTATGCTGTCAATGACCCCAACGAGAGGACAATAGAATGGATGAGTACCAGGAAGAACTGCTGGAATCACGCGCCGTCGAGCTGGACCCGCTGGAGCCCGCCGAAGACGCCACCGAACTATAACGCCCGCATGCTCAAGCGCCGATAATCCCCGGGCGTCTGCCCCGTCCAGCGCTTGAACGCGCGCGCGAAGGCTTCCGCCGAAGCAAACCCCAACAGAAAGGCGATCTCGCCGAAGGCCAGCTCCGTGTCACGGATGTAGGCCATGGCCAGGTCGCGCCGCGTGTCATTGAGGATCGCCCGGAACTGGGTGCCCTCATCGGCCAGCTTGCGCCGCAAGGTCCAGGTCGGCAGTTTCAGCCGCGCCGCCACTTCCCCTAGATCCGGCTCCCGCCCACCGTTGAGCAACGGCCCCAGCAACTGGCTGATGCGTTCGCCAAGGCTGCGCGTGCGCGTGCGTTGTTCAAGCTCCTGCTCGCACAGGCTCAGCAGGTATTTGTAGGTGCTGGGGCAATGGTCCGGGTTGCGCAGGGCCAGGTTGGCCAGGCTCAGGCGCACCTGGTTGTGTTCGGCGCCGAAGTTGACCGGGCCACTGCTGAGGCACTGGTACTGTTCGGCGTAGGCGGGCAACTCATACTCCACCTCGATACGCTCGGCGCGCAACGGCTGGCCGCACAGGGTGCCCAGCTGCTGCAGCCAGCCGCCCAGCACCGAGTCCACCACGAAGCGGTTGTAGGCGTTGTAGGGGCTGATGGAGTAGAAGCGCAGCCAGGCGCCGCGTGCGTCTTCGTGCAGGCTGGACTGGCCGCGGTAGTTGGACTGGTTCAGTGGTGCGAAGCGAATCAGCGTGCGCGCGGCCTCGCGCACGGTAGGCGCCTGGGCAGCGGTGACGCCAGCCAGGCCGGCCTGGGGCAGGCGGCACAGGCTGCCCATGCGCAGGCCCAGGGCCGGGTCGCCGGTGAGCTGGATGGCGGCGTGGCCCAGGCGCATGTAGCGCGGTATCGACAGCCGCGCGCCGGCTTCCGCCAGGCGCGAGGGGTCCAGGCCGTATTGCAGAAGCAGCGGGGCGGGGTCCTGGCCATGGCTGGCCACCGCGTCCGCCAGGGCGTGTATGAAGCCTACGGACAGGTCGCCCAGTCTTACCGGTTGGCTAGGCATGGGCCTACAGCCACAGGTTGATCAGCCGCGCGCCGCGGCCGTCATCGGTGGGGTGGGTGTGGCCGTCGTGGTTGGCAAAGCTCTGGCCGTCGCTGAACTGGTCCCAGAACTGCCCGCGCAGGAATACGCTGACGCTGGCGCGGGCCTTGCTGACTGGCTCGCGGCTGGCGTGGGCCAGGCGTTGCCAGGCCTCGCCCTCGCTGACTTCGCCGGGCTTGATGCCCAGTTGCTCGGCGTCGGTGCGCTCGGGGTTGCCGCGCCAGGGTTCGCGCCACACGTCCTTGCCGTTGAGGGCGGCGGGCACGGCGATCAGTTCGCAGCCCTTGGCGTCGAGCTGGGCGTAGTTGGCCGGGTACCAGCTGTCGCTGCCAATCAGTACGCCCAGGCGCCCGGCCGGGGTGTCCAGCACCTGCAACTGCGGCTCGGGGCTGGCCTGCACGTAGCGGCGCTGGACGAAATCGGGGTACAGCTGGCGCTGGGGTTGGCCCAGGGGTTTGCCGTCGGCACCGAACACCAGGCTGACGTTGTACAGGCCGCCACTGCCGGTTTCCAGGGTGCCATCGCGCAGCTGTGGGTCGGGCAGGATGATGGAGCCGGCCACCAGGGTAACGCCGAACTCCCGGGCCAGGCCGCCGAACAGCTGCTGGTAGTCGCGGGCCATGCTGCTGGCCTTCATGCGCAGGCGGGTGTCCTGGGTGCGGTCGTCGCCCTTGGCCGCCAGCCAGGCGCGGGCGAACAGCAGCGGGTTGCTGTAGCCCAGCCACTGATTGGCCTCGGCCAGGTGCGGGGCCTGGTACAGCTCATCCTTCTCGCCGCGGGCCCACAGCAGCGTGCCGATGTGCTCGGGCAGCACTACCACGGTCTTGGCGCTGAGCATGCCCAGGGCGCGGGCCTGGCCGAGGTAGGCGGCCAACTTGCGGTGCAGGGTGGTGAGGCTCTGGTAGTCAGTGGCGAACAGCTCGGGCTGGATGCCCAGCAGGTTGCCGCGGTCGGCGCGCACGCCTTCATCCAGCGCCACCTGGATGCGCAGGTCGGACAGGTAATGGCCTGCTGGGCGGTCCTGGGTCCACACGGCATACGTGCCGAGGGCTACCACCAGAACGAGGGACAGCAGGCTGAACAACAATCGGGCCATGGGCTGGCGTGAAACTCCCGGGTACATGAAATGGAATGTTAGCCGCACAGGTTATCAAGGTGTGAGCCGCTTTGCGCGCCTACGGCACTGCGGTTAATGTAATGGGATAACTCAAGGAGAGACGCCCATGAAGCTGGTTGGCATGCTGGATTCGCCCTACGTTCGCCGCACCGCCATTTCCCTGGACCTGCTGGGCATTGCCTTCGAGCACGACGCCGTGTCGGTGTTCAGCACCTTTGACGCCTTCGCTGCAATCAACCCGGTGGTCAAGGCGCCGACCCTGGTGCTGGACGATGGCACCGTGCTGATGGACTCGACGCTGATCATCGATTACTTCGAGCGCCAAGCCAGTGTGGCCAACACCTTGTTGCCCAAGGCGCCGCAGCCGCTGGCGCAGGCGTTGAGCGTGACGGGCCTGGCCCTGGCGGCGTGCGAGAAAGCCGTGCAAATCGTCTACGAGCGTAACCTGCGGCCTGCCGAGAAGCTGCACCAGCCGTGGGTGGCAAGGGTTACCGGGCAATTGCTGGCGGCCTGCAGCGCGTTGGACGGGCATTGGGCCGCCGTGGCATCGGCCGCCGAACAGCGCCCGGACCAGGCGGCGGTCAGCAGTGCAGTGGCGTGGTCGTTTATCCAGCTGATGGTGCCGGATGTGGTCAAGGGCGGGGATTTCCCGGCCTTGCGTGCCCAGGCCGAGCAGTTGGAACAGAGCGCGGTGTTCAAGCGCTACCCAATGGTCTGACCCGCAGAGCGGCTGTGCTCTTGGATCAATAACTTGTCACTTTCGGTCATTGAGGCGCCTGCGTCTTGGCCGTAAATTCAACGACAGATAAACGACGGCGGGCCGGTACAGGTTACCGAGCCCACCGCATACCGTGATTTGCCTGTTGATGGAGTGACACATGGCCGCCGCTCAATACCCGCACCTGCTCGCCCCGCTGGACCTGGGTTTCACCACCCTGCGCAACCGCACCCTCATGGGCTCGATGCACACCGGCCTTGAAGAGAAGCCCGGCGGTTTCGCGCGCATGGCCGCCTATTTCGCCGAGCGCGCCCGTGGCGGCGTGGGCCTGATGGTGACCGGCGGCATCGCCCCCAACGAAGAGGGCGGTGTATACGCCGGCGCGGCCAAGCTCAGCACGCCGGAAGAAGCCGAAAAGCACTGCGTGGTGACCCAGGCGGTGCACGAGGCAGGCGGCAAGATCTGCCTGCAGATACTGCACGCCGGCCGTTACGCCTACAGCCCCAAGCAAGTGGCACCCAGCGCCCTGCAGGCGCCGATCAACCCGTTCACCCCGCGTGAGCTGGACGAGGAGGGCATCGAGAAGCAGATCGCCGACTTCGTCAACTGCGCGCAACTGGCCCAGCAGGCCGGCTACGACGGCGTGGAAATCATGGGTTCGGAAGGCTACTTCATCAACCAGTTCCTCGCCGCGCAGACCAACCGCCGCACCGACCGCTGGGGCGGCGCCTACGAGAACCGCATGCGCCTGGCCGTGGACATCGTCACCCGCGTGCGCGCAGCGGTAGGCGCGCAGTTCATCATCATTTTCCGCCTGTCCATGCTTGACCTGGTGGAAGGCGGCAGCAGCTGGGATGAAATCGTCATCCTCGCCAAGGCCATCGAACAGGCCGGTGCCACCTTGATCAACACCGGCATCGGCTGGCACGAGGCGCGCATTCCCACCATTGCCACCAAGGTGCCGCGCGCAGCGTTCAGCAAGGTCACCGCCAAGCTGCGCGGCGCGGTGCAGATCCCGCTCATCACCACCAACCGCATCAATACCCCGGAGGTGGCCGAGCAGATCCTCGCCGAGGGCGACGCCGACATGGTGTCCATGGCCCGGCCATTCCTCGCCGACCCCGACTTCGTCAACAAGGCCGCCGAGGGCCGCGCCGACGAGATCAATACCTGCATCGGCTGCAACCAGGCCTGCCTGGACCACACCTTTGGCGGCAAGCTGACCAGCTGCCTGGTCAACCCGCGTGCCTGCCATGAGACCGAGCTCAACTACATCCCCACCGCCAAGGTGAAGAAGATCGCCGTGGTCGGCGCCGGTCCTGCGGGCTTGTCCGCTGCCACCGTGGCCGCCGAGCGCGGGCACCAGGTGACCCTGTTCGATTCGGCCAGCGAAATTGGCGGCCAGTTCAACGTGGCCAAGCGCGTGCCCGGCAAGGAAGAGTTCTTCGAGACCCTGCGCTACTTCAAGCGCAAGTTGGAAACCACCGGCGTCGACCTGCGCCTCAACACCCGCGTCGACGTCGCGCAGCTGGCGGCGGGCGGCTTCGACGACATCATCCTGGCCACCGGCATCGCCCCGCGCCTGCCGGCCATCGACGGCATCGAGCACGCCAAGGTGCTCAGCTACCTGGACGTGCTGCTGCAACGCAAGCCCGTAGGCCAGCGCGTGGCGGTGATCGGCGCCGGCGGCATCGGCTTCGACGTCAGCGAGTACCTGGTGCACGAAGGCGTGGCCACCAGCCAGGATCGCGCCGCGTTCTGGAAGGAGTGGGGCATCGACACCGCCCTGGAAGCCCGTGGCGGCGTGGCTGGCGTCAAGGCGCAGCCACATGCACCGGCGCGCCAGGTGTACCTGTTGCAGCGCAAGGCCAGCAAGGTGGGCGACGGCCTGGGCAAGACCACCGGCTGGATTCACCGCACCGGCCTGAAGAACAAGGGCGTGCAGATGCTCAACAGCGTCGAGTACCTGAGCATCGACGACGCCGGCCTGCACGTGCGCATCGGCCAGGGCGAGCCCCAGGTGCTGGCCGTCGACAACGTGGTGATCTGCGCCGGGCAGGACCCGCTGCGCGAACTGCAGGAGGGCCTTGTGGCCGCCGGGCAGTCGGTGCACCTGATCGGTGGCGCCGACGTGGCGGCCGAACTGGACGCCAAGCGCGCCATCAACCAGGGTTCACGGCTGGCCGCGGAGCTGTGACCCGGTAAACTGGCAGGCTCCATGGCCTGCCAGTGACCTGCAATGACCCTTCCCGACTGGGCGCACCCTGCGCCTCTTCATCCCCTGGACCTCGGTTGGCTGCGCGCCGCCGGGGTGCAGGTGGCCATCCTGCGCCTGGACCAGATCGACCCGTTGGTCAGTGGCAACAAATGGTTCAAGCTCAGCGAACACCTGCAACGCATGCGCACCCAAGGCCTGGGCGGGGTGATGAGCCTTGGCGGCGCCCATTCCAACCACCTTCACGCCCTGGCGGCGGCAGGCAAGCGCCTGGGCTTCAAGACCGTGGGCCTGTTGCGCGGCCACCCGCAGCAGACGCCCACCGTCGAAGACCTGCAGGCATTTGGCATGGAGCTGCACTGGCTGGGTTATGCCGGCTACCGTGAACGCCATGCGCCGGGGTTCTGGCTGCCGTGGCAGGCGCTGTATCCGGATTTGTTGGCGGTGCCTGAAGGTGGCGGCGGCGAGGAGGGCGCGCGCGGCTGCCAGGTACTGCTGGCGCAGGTGCGCGCGGGGTTGCCGGCACTTGGCTGGGACGATTTTGATGCGTGGTGGCTGGCGGTCGGCACGGGCACCACGCTGGCGGGCCTGGTGCAGGCCGGTGGGCCATTCGCCTATGGCGCCACGGCGGTGCCGGGTGGCCATGGGGTGGAGGAAAACCTGGCGGCGTTGCTGGGCGAGGGCAGTGGCTTCGAACTGATCGACGCCAGCCGCGGCGGCTTTGCCAAGGTGGATGCAACGTTGCTGGCGTTCATGGCCGCCGCCGAGCAGGAAAGCGGCGTGCCGCTGGAGCCGCTGTACACCGGCAAGGCGTTGCTGGCGCTGCACGACAACCTCCACCGTTTCGCCCCGGGCACCCGCCTGGTGTTCATCCACACCGGCGGCCTGCAGGGCATACGCGCCGCCCCACACCCCACGTAGCAGCTGCCGTAGGCTGCGTCCGGCCGTTACGCGGTGTGCCTGGCGATGCGCGGTGCCCTCGGACGCGGCCTGCGGCCGCTGCTACAGGGTGCGCGCGCCATACCCCGCGTAGCAGCTGCCGCAGGCTGCGTCCGGCCGTTACGCGGCGTGCCCGCCGATGCGCAGTGCTCCCAGACGCGGCCTGGCGGCCGCTGCTACGGGATCTCCTGCGTAGCAGCTGCCGCAGGCTGCGTCCGACCGTTAAGCGGCGTGCCTGCCGATGCGCGGTGCTCCCAGACGCGGCCTGGCGGCCGCTGCTACGGGATCCCCACGTAGCAGCTGCCGCAGGCTGCGTCCGGCCGTTACGCGGCGTGCCTGCCTATGCGCGGTGCTTCTGGACGCGGCCTGGCGGCCGCTGCTACGGGATCCCCGCGTAGCAGCTGCCGCAGGCTGCGTCCGGCCGTTACGCGGTGTGCCCGCCGATGCGCGGTGCTTCTGGACGCGGCCTGGCGGCCGCTGCTACGGGATTCCCGCGTAGCAGCTGCCGCAGGCTGCGTCCGACCGTTACGCGGCGTGCCTGCCTTTGCGCGGTGTTCCCGGACGCGGCCTGGCGGTAATCAGCCGTGCTTGCGCGGCAACATCCGCACCAGGGTGTTATCACGCACCACGTAATGATGATAAAGCCCCGCCAGCGCATGCAGCCCAATCAACCAATACCCCCAGGTACCAATCTGCTCATGCCAGTGCTTGATCTGCTTGGCCGCCTCGTCGTCCGGGCCAATCAGGTGCGGCAGTTCCAGCCCCCAGAACGGCACTGGCTTGTCGGCGGCGCTGAGAATGAACCAGCCCAGCAGCGGCATGGCCACCATCAGCGCGTACAGCAGGGTGTGCATCAGGTGCGCAAGGCCGGTCTGCCAGCCCGGCGGCTTGGGCACGATTTTCGGCGCGGCGCCGGCTATTTTCACCGCCAGGCGTAGCCACACCAGCACGAACACGGTCAGCCCGGTCATGAAGTGCAGTTGCACGATCAGCGTCCGGCTGTCACTGCCCTTGGGGAAGTTGCCGCGCAACTCGATGCAGGCGTAGACAATGGCCAGCAGCACCAGCATCAGCCAGTGCAAGGCAATGGACAGGCTGCCATAGCGTGCCTCGGTGTTTTTCCAGGTCATGGGGTTTCCTCACGGTCGTTGCATCTTTTTATAGGTGGCGCATTGGGCCACAGGTCCGCGACCAGAAACAGCCGTTCGGCCTCCTCCCAGGCGCCATCGCTGGCTTGGACCAGGCGCACCAGCAATTGTGCCGGGGCCAGCGGGTCCAGCGCCTGCAGCCAGTGCTGCAGTTGCTCGGCGTCCCAGGTGTCGTGTTGTGCAAAACGTGCCGGCGCCAGCCAGGCGTGGCGTGGCAGCAGCTGCCAGCGCCCCGGCTGGCTCTGCCGGTAGAAAGCGGCCCAGTCGCGCTGGTGCAGCCACAGGCCGCGCAGGTGCCTTGGGCATGCACCCAGCGGCGGCTGCGCGGTGCCGGGCCAGGGGTACAGCAGGTAGCCGCCCAGCCACAGCTGCGCGCTGAACTGGTCGATGCCCAGCGCTGCCAGGGCCTGGCGGCTTTCGGCCCGCGCAGAAATGGGCAGCTGGTGCTGGGCCAGGTGCGAAAGCTTCAGGTCCAGGCGGTCGTGGCTGCCCGGGCCCAGCCACAAGGCAGCATTCTCGCCGTCACCGGCCTGGGGCCCCAGGTACAGCTTGATCGCCAGTTCCAGGTGGTGCGCGCCGTCGCCGTCACGCAGCAGAATGTCCAACTCGCCCAGCGTGTGGCCCTCGCGGCGGATGGGCAGGTTCGAGGCAATCAGCTCGATGCCTGGCGCCTGGCTCAGGGCAAACTGCCACAAACGCTCGTAATAGAGCCCCAGGCGACGAGTGGCGGCGCCCCGGGCCAGCCATTCCACCACCGGGCTGTGGTCGATATCCAGCGCCCGCAGCCACGCTTCCAGCCGCCAGGGCTGCGCCACCCAGTCGCTACCGGTCAGCGGGTGGCGCTGCGGCCATGGCGTTTGCGCCAGCATCGGCGGCGCCAGTATCACCCACGCCAGGTCACGCACCTGCGGCTGGCGCAAGTGGCGGGGTAGAGCGGCTAACGTCGGAAATAGAGTCATGGTGCGAGCATAGCCGGTTTGGCTTGCGACCAATCGCCCCCATACAGCAAACCTTTTTGTCCTGCCGGTTGCTTTCGCCCATAATCGACCCCACGTTTCCCAAGGCGCCGCACCGTGGCCGCGCCCGTTCCAGACCCCGCAGGAGCCCCATGGAGCAATTTCGCAATATCGGTATCATCGGCCGCCTCGGCAGTTCCCAGGTGCTTGATACCATTCGCCGCCTGAAAAAATTCCTGCTCGACCGGCACCTGCACGTCATCCTCGAGGACACCATTGCCGAAGTCTTGCCGGGGCACAACCTGCAGACCTCGACGCGCAAGATGCTCGGCGAAGTGTGCGACATGGTGATTGTCGTCGGCGGCGACGGCAGCCTGCTGGGCGCCGCGCGGGCGCTGGCCAAGCACAACGTGCCGGTGCTGGGCATCAACCGCGGCAGCCTGGGCTTCCTCACCGACATCCGCCCCGACGAGCTTGAGGTGAAGGTCGCCGAGGTGCTGGACGGCCACTACCTGGTGGAAAACCGCTTCCTGCTGCAGGCCGAAGTGCGCCGCCACGGCGAGGCCATCGGCCAGGGCGACGCCCTCAACGACGTGGTGCTGCACCCCGGCAAGTCCACGCGCATGATCGAGTTCGAGATCTACATCGACGGCCAGTTCGTGTGCAGCCAGAAGGCCGACGGCCTGATCGTCGCCACGCCCACCGGTTCCACCGCCTACGCGCTGTCGGCGGGCGGGCCGATCATGCACCCCAAGCTCGACGCCATCGTCATCGTGCCCATGTACCCGCACACGCTGTCGGGCCGGCCGATCGTGGTGGATGGCAACAGTGAGCTGAAGATCGTCGTGTCCAAGGACATGACCATCTACCCGCAAGTGTCCTGCGACGGCCAGAACCACTTCACCTGCGCCCCTGGCGACACCGTCACGGTCAGCAAGAAGTCGCAGAAACTGCGCCTGATCCACCCGCTGGACCACAACTATTACGAAGTCTGCCGCACCAAACTCGGTTGGGGCAGCCGGCTGGGAGGCACAGGAGACTGATGCTCGATCCCGCACGCAGCTACGATCTGATCGGTGACGTGCACGGTTGCGCTCATACCCTTGAGCACTTGCTCGACACCCTCGGTTACCGCAAACAGGGCGGTATCTGGCGGCACGCCCAGCGCCAGGCGCTGTTCCTGGGCGATATCATCGACCGCGGCCCACGCATTCGCGAGGCGCTGCACATCGTCCACGACATGGTCGACGCCGGCCAGGCGCACTGCATCATGGGCAACCATGAGTTCAACGCGCTGGGCTGGTGCACGCCGGCGCCGCCGGGCAGCGGCAAGCAATTCGTGCGCGAGCACACGCCACGCCACGCGCGGCTTATCGGCGACACCCTGGCGCAGTTCGAACAGCACCCCGGTGACTGGAAAGACTTCGTGCAGTGGTTCTACGACATGCCGCTGTTCATCGACGCCGGGCGCTTCCGCCTGGTGCACGCCTGCTGGGACCACAGCATGATCGAGCAGCTGCGCGGCCAATACCCGGACGGCTGCATCGACCAGCACTTCGTGCAGGCCGCCGCGGTGCCGGGCAGCTTCGCCTGCAACGTCTTCGACCGCCTGCTGCGCGGCACCGACATGCGCCTGCCCGACGGCCTGACGTTGACCGGCGGCGACGGCCTGACCCGCGCCTTCTTCCGCACCAAGTTCTGGGAAGACGACCCGCAGACCTACGGCGACATCGTCTTCCAGCCCGATGCGCTGCCCGAAGAGGTGGCGAGCACGCCGCTGTCCAGCAGCCAGAAAAACAACCTGCTGCGCTACGGTGTCGACGAACCGTTGCTGTTCGTCGGCCACTACTGGCGCAGCGGCCGGCCCTCGGCCATCCGCCCCAACCTGGCCTGCCTGGACTACAGCGCCGTGCTCTACGGCAAGCTGGTGGCCTACCGCCTGGACCAGGAAACGCTCATTGACCCGCACAAGTTCGTGTGGGTGGACGTGGAACGCGCGCAGGTGCAGCCATGAGGCCGGTCAGCGCCATGCGCCTGCCGCTGGGCACCGACCTCAGCGGTTTCGTGCAGCTGCTGACGCGCCTGCAGGTGCCGCACCGGGTCAGCGAGGAGCGCGGCGAACAGGTGCTGTGGGCCATCGACGAACAGATGGCCGCCGACATCCGCGACCTGTACCAGCGTTTCCCGGATGGCAACGCCGACATCGACCTGGGCAGCTACCAGCCGCGGCCACGCATCTCGCGGCCCAGCCTTTCCGACCAGGCCCGTGCCTGCCCGGCCACGGCGCTGGTGTTGCTGCTGTGCCTGATCGTCGCCGGCCTGACCTACCTGGGCGACAACTTCGACACCCTGCACTGGCTGACCTTCCAGGACTTCAGCTTCGACAGCGAAAACCTCTACTTCCTGCCCCTGGGCGCCAGCCTCGACGCCGGCCAGTGGTGGCGGCTGTTCACGCCCATGCTCCTGCATTTTGGCGTGTTGCACCTGGCCATGAACGCCCTGTGGTACTGGGAACTGGGCAAACGCATCGAAATCCTGCAGGGCCGCATCAACCTCATCGGCCTGACCCTGCTGTTCAGCCTGGTGTCCAACAGCGCCCAGTACTGGTACAGCGGGCCCACCCTGTTCGGTGGCCTGTCGGGCGTGCTGTACGGGCTGCTGGGCCACGTGTTCGTGTTCCAGTGGCTGGCGCCCAACAACGTCTACCGCATGCCGCGCAGCGTGATGGTGATGATGCTGGTGTGGCTGGTCATCTGCATGACCCCGCTGGTGGGCATGTTCGGCCAGATCGCCAACGCCGCCCACGTTGGCGGGCTGTTGGTCGGTTGCCTGACAGGGCTCTTGGGTGGCGCCTTCGCGCGCCGTAAACTACGCGCATAAATTCTGGAGACGCCATGACTTCCTTCGCCCACATGATCGAAAACATCACCCCCGAAATCTACGAGAGCCTGAAACTGGCCGTGGAAATCGGCAAATGGTCCGACGGCCGCAAGCTCACCACCGAGCAGAAAGAGCTGTCGTTGCAGGCGGTAATCGCCTGGGAGATGCAAAACCTGCCCGAAGACCAGCGCACCGGCTACATGGGCCCGCAGGAATGCGCCTCGAAATCGGCGCCGGTGGCGAACATTCTGTTCAAGTCGGATGCTGTCCATTGAACGAGATTGGTCGCGGTACCCTGAGCAAGATGGCCACCCGGCTCGACGAGTCGGCGGTCCAGTACAGCTTTCGCCTGGGCGACGTCGAGATTCCGGTCAATGACCTGATCGGCAAGCCCCTGCGCCTGGAATACCTGGGCGCCATCCACTGCACCCACTGTGGTCGCAAGACCAAGACCAGCTTCAGCCAGGGCTACTGCTACCCCTGCATGACCAAGCTGGCGCAGTGCGACGTGTGCATCATGAGCCCCGAGCGCTGCCACTACGACGCCGGCACCTGCCGCGAGCCGTCCTGGGGCGAGCAGTTCTGCATGACCGACCACGTGGTGTACCTGGCCAACTCGTCGGGCGTGAAAGTGGGCATCACCCGCGCCACCCAGCTGCCCACGCGCTGGCTCGACCAGGGCGCCAGCCAGGCCCTGCCGATCGTGCGCGTGGCCACCCGCCAGCAATCGGGCCTGGTGGAAGACCTGTTCCGCAGCCAGGTGGCCGACCGTACCAACTGGCGCGCGCTGCTCAAGGGCGACGCTGCGCCGGTGGACCTGCCCCTGGTGCGCGACATGTTGTTCGACACCTGTGGCGCCGGCCTGTCGATGCTGCAGGAACGCTTCGGCCTGCAGGCCATCCAACCCTTGCATGACACCGAAGTGCTGGAGATCCGCTACCCGGTCCAGGCCTACCCGGCCAAGATCACCAGTTTCAACCTGGACAAGAATCCTGTCGCCGAGGGTACGCTGCTGGGCATCAAGGGCCAGTACCTGATCTTCGACACCGGCGTGATCAATATTCGCAAATACACGGCGTACCAGCTCGCCGTGCATCAGTAGAAGGATGTCAGCATGCGCACCGAACAGCCGAAAATGATTTACCTCAAGGACTACCAGGCCCCTGAGTACCTGATCGACGAAACGCACCTGACCTTCGAGCTGCACGACGACCATACCCTGGTCCACGCGCAGCTGGTCATGCGCCGCAACCCGGCGCGCGGGCCCGGCCTGCCGCCACTGGTGCTGGACGGCCAGCAGCTTGAACTGCTGTCGGTCAGCCTGGGCGACGTGGAACTGGGTGCTGCCGATTACCAGATCGACGACAGCCACCTGACCCTGCACCCCACGGCAGCCACCTTCACGCTGGACACCAGCGTGCGCATCCACCCCGAGACGAACACGGCGCTGGAAGGCCTGTACAAGTCCGGCAGCATGTTCTGCACCCAGTGCGAGGCCGAGGGCTTCCGCAAGATCACCTACTACCTCGACCGCCCGGACGTGATGAGCAAGTTCACCACCACGGTCAGCGCCGAGCAGCACAGCTACCCGGTGCTGCTGTCCAACGGCAACCCGATTGCCAGCGGCCCCGGTGAAGACGGCCGCCACTGGGCCACCTGGGAAGACCCGTTCATGAAGCCGGCGTACCTGTTCGCCCTGGTGGCCGGTGACCTGTGGTGCGTGGAAGACAAGTTCGAGACCGCGTCCAAGCGCGACGTCACCTTGCGCATCTACGTCGAGCCGGAAAACATCGACAAATGCCAGCACGCCATGACCAGCCTGAAGAAATCCATGCGCTGGGACGAAGAGGCCTACGGCCGCGAGTATGACCTGGACATCTTCATGATCGTTGCGGTCAACGACTTCAACATGGGCGCCATGGAGAACAAGGGCCTCAACATCTTCAACTCCAGCGCCGTGCTGGCCCGCGCCGAGACCGCCACCGACGCCGCCCACCAGCGCGTCGAGGCCATCGTCGCCCACGAATACTTCCACAACTGGTCGGGCAACCGTGTCACCTGCCGCGACTGGTTCCAGCTGTCGCTGAAAGAAGGCTTCACGGTGTACCGTGACGCCGGTTTCTCCTCGGACATGAACTCGGCCACGGTCAAGCGCATCCAGGACGTGGCTTACCTGCGCACCCACCAGTTCGCCGAAGACGCCGGCCCCATGGCCCACCCGGTGCGCCCGGACAGCTTCATCGAGATCTCCAACTTCTACACCCTGACCGTGTACGAGAAGGGCGCCGAAGTGGTCGGCATGCTCCACACCCTGCTGGGCGCCGAAGGCTTCCGCAAGGGCAGCGACCTGTACTTCGACCGCCACGACGGCCAGGCCGTGACCTGCGATGACTTCATCAAGGCCATGGAGGATGCCAACGGCGTCGACCTCACCCAGTTCAAGCGCTGGTACAGCCAGGCCGGCACCCCGCGCGTGCAGGTCAGCGAGAGCTACGACGCTGCCGCCAAAACCTACAGCCTGCACTTCCACCAGACCTGCCCGGCCACCCCGGACAAGGCTGAGAAGCTGCCGTTCGTGATTCCCGTGGCGCTGGGCCTGATCGACGCCCATGGCAACGACCTGCCGCTGCAACTGGCCGGCGAAAGCGCGCCGGTGGGCACCAGCCGCGTGCTGTCGGTGACCGAGGAAGACCAGACCTTCACCTTCCACAACATCGACGCCAAGCCGCTGCCGTCGTTGCTGCGCGGCTTCAGCGCGCCGGTGAAGCTGAGCTTCGACTACAACCGCGACCAGCTGATGGTGCTGATGCAGCACGACAGCGACGGCTTCAACCGCTGGGATGCCGGCCAGCGCCTGGCCGTGCAGTGCCTGCAGGAGCTGACCGCGCAGTACATGGACAACAAGCCCATGGTGCTCGACCCACGGCTGATCACCGCCCTGGGCACCGTGCTGGCGAACCACAGCCTGGACCAGGCCATGGTCGCCGAGATGCTCTCGCTGCCGAGCGAAGCCTATCTGGCCGAGCTCAGCGACCGCGCCGAAGTGGACGCCATCCATGCCGCCCGCGAATTTGCCCGCGCGCAAATTGCCGAGCACCTGTACGGCGCCCTGTGGCAGCGTTACCAGGCCAACCGCGCCATCTCGCGCGAGACCGCCTACGTACCGGAAGCCGAGCACTTCGCCCGTCGTGCGCTGCAGAACATCGCCCTGTCGTACCTGATGCTCACTGCCAAGCCTGAAGTGCTGGAAGCCACCCTTGAACAGTTCGACGCCTGCGACAACATGACCGAGCGCCTCACCGCGCTGGCCGTGCTGGTCAACTCGCACTTCGACGCCGAGAAAGCCAAGGCCCTGGAAAGCTTCGCCGAGCACTTCAAGGACAACCCGCTGGTCATGGACCAGTGGTTCAGCGTGCAGGCCGGCAGCACCCTGCCAGGCGGCCTGAAACGCGTGCAGGCGCTGATGGAACACCCGGCGTTCACCTTGAAAAACCCCAACAAGGTGCGCGCCCTGATCGGTGCCTTCGCCCAGCAGAACCTGGTCAACTTCCACGCCGTGGACGGCTCGGGCTACCGCTTCCTGGCGGACCTGGTCATCCAGCTGAACGCCCTGAACCCGCAGATCGCCTCGCGCCAACTGGGCCCGCTGACCCGCTGGCGCAAATACGACCCGCACCGCCAGGCGCTGATGCGCGGCGAGCTGGAGCGCATCCTGGCCTCCGGCGAGCTGAGCAGTGACGTGTATGAAGTGGTGAGCAAGAGCCTGGCGTAAGCTGGCTGTTGTTTAATCAGGCGCCGCACCTGCCTTGCAGGGCGGCGCCTTTTTTGTGCGTTGCCGGACGCGGTGTTTGACGCGACACGTCCCGTAGCAGCGGCGGGGCGGCCATCCGCCGCAGGCCGCGTCCGGGCACCACGCCAAATCAACCATCAAGAATCCCCACCCGCCGCCGATACGTCCCAACGCCCCCTGGACTTTTCGGCTGACATTCATGAAGCAGTTTTTCAACAAGCCTTACCTGTTACCCACCCTCATTTCCCTGGTGCTGCTGGCCGTGGTGTCGTTGTGGCTGAGCCCGGCGCTGGACGTGCTGGCCCTGGCGCGCGACCTGCGCTGGCTGGCGGTGCTGGCGCTGTTCCTGTACAGCCTGTTCTGCTGGGCGTGCATTTCCCTGGGCCGCTGGGGCGAGGTGGCGTGGAAGCGCGCCGACTACCTGTGGCTGGGCTGCGTGGCGCTGGCGCTGGTGGTGCAGGCGGCGGGCGAGGGCAGCCTGCGCTGGGTGGCCACGGCGTTGCTGCTGGTGCTGGCGCTGGCGTTGCGCGCGGCCAAGGTCAAGGCCGAGGTGTTGCTCAAGACCCCGCGCCGCCAGCCGGTGTGGCTGATCCTCAACCAGCGCCTGGAAATTCCCTCCGAAGGCCGCCTCGACATGAAGGCCCAGCGCGCCAAGGTGCGCCTGGTGCAGCTGCTGCGCGACTGGCGGGTGGGCAAGTTTCCCCTGGCCCATGTGCAGGTGGCGGCCAAGGCCCCGGACCTGCTGGCCAGCTCGGTGGTGGAGGTAAAGCCGCGCTTCAGCGAGCCGGAATTCACCTACGACTTCCAGCACTCGCTGGAGGCCACCGACCTGGGACGCTGGATCCTTGAACAGCCGGTGAACACCGTGTACCTGTTCGGCGAAATCAACTCGACGTTGCTGGCCCAGCTGTTCCGCTGGGGCAAGGACCACGCCCTGGAAGTGATCATCGACGGCGGCGTGACGCTGCTCAACGAAGAGCACGCGCTGGCCTGAACAACGGTGATAGAGTGGGAATTGATCGCTAGCTATCTATTCCCCTCAGGAGTGCCGTTCATGAAGCTGAAACGCCTGTTCACCGCATCCGGCCTGGCCCTGGCCGTGCTTGCCAGTGGCGGCCTGCACGCCGCCGACGCGCAGCCCACGGGCGTGCGCGGGGCCATCACCGCCATCAACGGCGACGACCTGCAGGTGAAGACCAACCGCGGCGAAGACGTGGTGGTGCACCTGACGCCCGACACCCAGGTGCGTGGCGTGACCCTGGCCAACATCGCCGACATCAAGCCGGGCAGCTACGTCGGCTCGGCCGCCATTCCCCAGGCCGACGGCACCCTCAAGGCCCTGGAAGTGCATGTGTTCCCGCCGTCCATGGCCGGCACCGGCGACGGCCATCGCGCCTTCGACCTGGCCGCCAACAGCAGCATGACCAACGGCAGCGTCGGCGACCTGGTGGTGGCCAACGGGCGCACCATCACCGTGAAGTACAAGGGTGGCGAGCAGAAGATCCTGGTGCCGGACGACGTGCCGGTGGTCAACCTGGTGCCGGCTGACCGCAGCCTGCTCAAGCCGGGGGTGAAGATTGTGCTGTTCGCGCAGAAGGCGGCGGACGGCAGCTACACCGCGAAGGCCATTTCCGCTGGGGAAAATGGCCTGAAACCGCCGATGTAATGGTTGTGCCGGACGCAGCCTTCGGCAGCTGCTACAGGGGGGCTGTAGCAGCTGCCGCCAGGCTGCGTCCTGGCTTGCGCAAGCGCACCACCAGGCCATACAGCAACGGCACGAAGAACACCGTCAGCACCGTCGCCGACAGCATCCCGCCGAACACGCTGGTGCCGATCGCCCGCTGGCTGGCCGAACCCGGGCCGGTGGCCAGGGCCAGTGGCAGCACGCCGAACATGAACGCCAGCGAGGTCATCACGATGGGCCGCAGGCGCATGCGCGCCGCGTCCAGTATCGACTGGTGCAGGCTGGCGCCCTGGCGGTGCAGGGTCTCGGCCACCTCGATAATGAGGATGGCGTTCTTCGCCGTCAGGCCCATGATGGTGATCATGCCCACCTTGAAATAAAGGTCATCGGGCATGCCGCGCAAGTGCGTGGCAGCCAGCGCCCCCAGCAGCCCCAGCGGAATGGCGAGGATCACCGCCAGTGGCATCGACCAGCTTTCATACAGCGCCGCCAGGCAGAGGAAAATCACCAGCACCGACAGCCCGAACAGCAGCGGCACCTGGTTGCCCGACAGGCGCTCCTGGTACGACTGCCCGGCCCACTCGTAGCCCACGCCCACCGGCAGCTGCGCCACCAGCGCGCCCAGCGCATCCATGGCCTGGCTGGTGCTGTAGCCCGGCGCCGGCTGGGCGCTGATGGCCATGGCCGGGAAGCCGTTGAAGTGATCGATCTGCAGCGCGCCCAGGGTCCAGCGCATGCTCACGAAGGCACTGAGCGGCACCATGTCACCGTTGCCGTTGCGCACCCGCGCCTGCAGCAGGCTGTCGGCGGCCTGGCGGTCGCGGCCCTCGGCCTGCACCAGGATGCGCCGCACCTGGTTCTTGTAGATGAAGTCACCCAGGTACTGCGAGCCATAGAGGGTGGCCAGGGTGTCGTTGATCTCGCTGACCGCCACGCCCATGCTCTGCGCCTTGACCCGGTCGATGCTCACGCGCAACTGCGGCGCGTCGTCCTGGCCGGAGAATGACACGTCGGCCAGCACCGGGCTTTTGGCGGCCAGCGCCAGCAGTTGGTCCTTGGCCGCCAGCAGTGCGTCGTGGCCCAGGCCGCCGCGGTCCTGCAGGCGCAGGTCGATGCCCTCGGTGCGGCCCATGGACGGCAGCGGCGGGGTGTTCAGCGCCTTCACCGTGGCCTTGGGCTGGCTGGCGGTGCCATTGGCGAAATGGCTGTTGATGCGCTGCATGATCGCGTCCACCTGCTGGTCGGGCTGCTTGCGCTGCGCCCAGTCGATCAGCGTTGGCCACACCATGGCCGCGTTCTGGCCGTCGCCGAAATAGCTGAAGCCTTGCATGGCGAAGCGGCTTTCGATGTTCGCGTCCTGGGCCATGAAGCGCTGCACCTCGTCCACCACCTGGCGCGTGTCGGCCTGGGTGGCGCCCGTGGGCAGCTGGATCACGGTGGCGAAGTTGCCCTTGTCTTCCTTGGGCAGGAAACCGCCCGGCAGGTAGGCGAACAACAACGCGCACACGCCCAGCAGCCCGGCGTACAGCAGCATGAAACGCAGCGGCCGGCGCAGGAAGGCGTCCAGTGCCCGCAGGTAACGGTCGGCGAACGCCTGGCTGGCGCGCGCCACGCGGCCAGGGCTGGCGCGGTGGTTGGCAGGCTTGAGCAGCGTGGCGCACAACGCCGGGGTCAGGCTCAAGGCCAGGAACGCCGACAGCGCCATGGGCACCGCCAGGGCCACGGTGAACTGCCGGTAGATCTGCCCCACGGCGCCCGGGAACAGCGCCATGGGCACGAACACGGCGGTCAGCACCAGGGTGATGGCGATGATTGCGCCGCTGATCTGCCCCATGGCCTGCAGGGTGGCTTCGCGCGGGCCCACGCCTTGCTCGGCCATGATTCGCTCGACGTTCTCCACCACCACGATGGCGTCGTCCACCAGAATGCCGATGGCCAGCACCATGCCGAACAGCGTCAGCACGTTCAGCGAAAAGCCCAGCACCAGCATGGCCGCGCAGGTGCCGGCCAAGGCGATGGGCACTACCAGGCTGGGGATCAGCGTGGCGCGCCAGTTGCCGAGGAATAGCCACATCACCGCGAATACCAGCACCATGGCTTCCACCAGGGTGTAGCCAACCTTGACGATGGACAGGTGCACGAAGGTCGAGGTGTCGAAGGCGGTGTGGTAATGCAGGCCTGGGGGGAACTCCGGCGCCAGCTCGGCCAGGGTGGCCTTGATGGCGTCGGCGGTCTGCAGGGCGTTGGCACCGCTGGCCAGCTTCACCGAGATGGCACCGGCGTAGCGGCCGTTGAGGAACGCCGGGTAGTCGTAGTTCATGCCGCCCAGCTCCACCCGCGCCACGTCGGCCACGCGCAGGGCCGAACCGTCCGGGTTCACGCGCAGGGCAATGGCGCCGAACGCCTGGGGCGTGTCCAGCTCTTCCTGCACCGCCAGCGGCGCGGTAATCGCGGTGCTGGCCGGCGAGGGCGGGGTGCCGATGGCGCCCAGGGTGATGCGCTGGTTCTGCAGGCTGATGGCGTTGACCAGCTCGGTGGTGGTGATGCCGGTGGCGGTCAGGCGTTGCACGTCGGGCCAGATGCGCATGGCGTACTCGGGGCTGTACACCTCGACGCCGCCCACCCCTGGGGTGCGCAGCAGGGCGGGGCGCACCACGCTGGTGGCGTAGTCGCCCAGCTCGATGTCATCGACGTTGGGGTTGTCGGCAGTCAGGGTCACGAACATCAGCTCGTTCTGGCCGCTTTGCTCCACCGTCAGGCCCTGGCGGCGCACGCTCTCGGGCAGGCGCTCCTCCACGCGCTTGAGGCGGTTCTGCACTTCAACGGCAGCCAGCTGGGTGTTGGTGCCGGTCTCGAACGAGAGGTTCAGCTCGATGGTGTTTTCCGAGCTGCTGGAGGCGAAATACAGCAGCCCCGGAATGCCGCTCAGCTCACGCTCGATCACCGCCGTGACGGTACGCTCGGCCACCTCGGGCGAGGCGCCCGGGTAGCTGGCGGTGATGCCCACGCGGGGCGGCGCGACGTTGGGGTACTGCTCCATGGACAGGCGCGTGGCCGCGCCCAGCCCGGCCAGCAGGATGACAATGGCGATGACCCAGGCCATGACCGGCCGGGCGATAAAAAAGGCTGACATGCAATTCCTTATGAGCGATCGGCTACCGTGCCGGTGTCGGCGGAAGGTTTCACGGCCACGGCCTGGCCGTCACCCAGGGCGCCGCCGTCGAGAATCACCTGTTCACCGCCGGCCAGCCCGGCGCTGACCCGCCATTGGCGGCCCTGCAGGGTCTGGGCCTGGACGTTGACCTGGCGCGCGTGGCCATCCTTGAGCACCATCACATAGGCGCCGTTGCGGGTGCGGGTCAGCGCCTGCTGCGGGATCAGCACGTCGTGGTGGCCGCCGGCACGTTCGAATTCCACCTGCACGTACAGCCCGGGCAGTAGCAGTTGTTCGGGGTTGTCGAACTGCGCGCGCAGGGCCACGGTGTCGGTCTTCGGGTCTACTGCGGTGTCGGTGAACAGCAATTTGCCGGCACGCTTGTACAGGCTGCCGTCGCTCAGGCGCAGGGTCACGCGGGCGGCGCCGGGGCTGTCCTTGAGCGCCTCGCCCAACGCCAGGAAGTCGCTGGCCGGCTGCGAGAAGTTGACGTAGATAGGGTCCAGTTGCTCCACGGTAGTCAGCGGCGTGCCTTCGTCCTGGCCCACCATGGCGCCCTCGCTGACCAGCGCGCGGCGGGCGCGGCCGGCAATTGGCGACTTGACGCTGGCGTAGTCCAGTTGCAGGCGCGCGCTGCGCACCTTGGCCGCCGCCGACAGCACCGCGGCCTTGGCGCGCTTCTCGGCGAACAGGTCCTGGCGGCTTTGCTGCACGCTGATGGAATTGTCCACCACCAACTGCTGCGAGCGGTGGGCAATGTCGCTGGCCGATTCGGCGGCCACGCGCGCTTGCGCAAGCTCGGCCTCGGCGGCGGCGAGGTCGGCGGCGAACGGCGCCGAGTCAATGCGGAACAGCAGGTCGCCGGCCTTCACCGCCGCGCCCTCGGTGTAGGTGCGCTGTTCGACGATACCGGCCACGCGGGCGCGGACCTCGGCAGTGCGGAAGGCTTCCAGGCGCCCGGTGAGCACCGTGGTGCGCGGTTCCAGCGCCGGCGTGGCGGTGGCCACGTCCACGGCAATCGGCCCGGCGGCCGCCGCCTGGGTGGGTGAAGCAGGCTTGTCGCAGCCCACCAGCATCCCGCTGGTGGCAATCGACAGGACCAGGGCTTTTAGCGTGGGCGTGAAGCTGGGCATGGTCGTACTCGGATGGGCTCTCTTCATGAGAGGGGTGGGGCGTGAAGAGCAATGGCTGTGCCAATGTAGAAAGGACGAAACAATTGGCCGCTGGATTACTGTGGGTGTCGCTTTTATGCAATTACCTGGAACGAAGGTGCCAGGGTTGGCACCATGTCGGAGCGTATAACTTGTGGGAGCTGGCTTGCCAGCGAGCTTTTGGGGCCATCAACAGCTCGCTGGCAAGCCAGCTCCCACAACGGGGGTGTTGTCACTGCTGGGTGTAGATCTGGTCGAACA